>JBKQOR010000154.1:0-18652 GCA_052145435.1 Rhodomicrobium sp.
TTTTCAAAGGCCGCGACGCGGAGGACTATACGCTCGCGGTGTTGCATTAGCTCGGAGTGGCGCGCGGGAAATCAGCTCCGTTGTCATGGCCGCACTTGATGCGGCCATCCATGAAAAACCAAGCGCACGCAGTATGTTACTGGATGGCCGGGTCGAGCCCGCATACGCGCTAACTTAACGCCGGTTCCACCCCTCACCCTGTCCCTCTCCCTCTGGGAGAGGGCACGACGCTGCACGCGATTCGCCCTGTTCAGGCGTCCTTCTCCCATGGGGAGAAGGACAGGATGAGGGGAGATTCCCTCGTTCGTTACGCTGTCCGCCGTTAAGTTAGCGCCTATGGTCCAGCCCGGCCATGACACTGAGAAAATTGTCTAAGGGCAATGCAGCTTATCCGCCAGCTCCTCGAAGCTTGCGGCGACGGCGTCCCAATCCTGCTCGGGGGCGAGATCGCCTTTTTGCTCCAGTCCGTGCTCCGTGGGCCGCGCAACGAACGCCGTTCGGAACCCCAAGGCCCGCGCCGCAGCCAAATCGGAATTGTGCGCCGCCACCAGCATGCAGGCCTCCGGCTTCAGCGCGAGGTGCGCGGCGTTGCGCAAGTAAGCTTGCGGTTGCGGTTTATAGGCGTGGGCGGTTTCCGCGCCGAGGATCACGTCCCAAGGCAGCCCCGCGCGCTTCGACAGCCGCGTGAGCAGCGCGATGTTGCCGTTCGACAGCGGGCTGACGATATATTTGTGCTTGAGCCGGTGCAGCCCCCTCACCGCATCGGGCCAAGGATCGAGGCGGTGCCAGATCGCGGTGAGATGGTCCAAATCGCTCTCCCGGAAGCGCGTGACGCGGAGTTCGGCAAGAACTTGAATCAGGCTCTCGCGATGCAGCACGTCGAGGATCGCGAAGGGCCGGCGCCCCGAGCGAACCTCCTCCATCGCCGGTTGATATTTCCCGCGCCAGTTGTCCGCGAAAGCCTCCCAGTCCTTTCTCAGGCCCTTCGCACGGCCGAACTCTTTCAACTCGCGAATGACGCTCGTCCGCCAATCGACGGTGGTTCCGAATACATCGAAGAACAGCGCTTCAACGTGAGGTTGGGAGTTTTGCATTGCTTTTACCGCTGGAAGACACGCTAGAAGTTCAAGCCCCAGGCCGTTCGGAGCCCGTGAAGACCGCCCGCGCCAGGATGCGCCCGGCGTTCAGCGCTTGGTCTTTGAGCTTATGCCAGTCGAGGCCGCGATCGATGTCGAGGAGCGTCCGCACAAGCTGCGCCCGCTGCGCGTCGGGGATTTGCTCCATGATCTCCGCCCAGATCGCGTCGGCGTTATAGACCCCGATGTCGGGGTCGAGGCAGGCCGGCACGATGGCATCGTCCGGGAAGCCGAGATCGGCGCCGGCCGCTTCCATCGCCGCGCGGATGGAGACAGCCTTCGCGCTTCCCGCATTGCCCAGATCGTAAGGCGGCGCCCATTCCTGCATCGGGCGTAAGCGGTCCACATGGCTCAGCACCAGGAACATCGGCGGCCTGCGCCGGTTCGGCCGCTGGGCAAAGTAGCCGCGGATCTCATCGAGGGCGTGGCTGTCAAGCTCGCGGTCCGGGCGCACCGCGTTCGCAACCCAAAGGATGAGATCGGCCTGCGCCGCTTCCTCGATCAGCTTTTCGAGCGGCTGCTCCAGGCTGGCAAGGCCCGGGCTATCCAGGATCAGCGCCTGCGGCACGCCGTGGCGCTTCAGCTCGTAAGCGGTGAACTTATTGGTGAGGGGAAGCACATCGGAGGCCGCCTTCACCTCGCCCGCCAGCGCATTGACGAGGCTCGATTTGCCCGCCTTCACCTGGCCGCACACAAGCAGCCGCAACGGCTCGGCCTTCACCATCGCCGCCGCGCGCCGGTCGCGCGCGCTGGCTTCAGTGATGTGCGCTTCCATCTCCTCGGCCGATACGCGCAAGCGGCCGCCGTAAAGATCGATGGCCGCGCGGCCCACCTCCTTCACGTAGCCGCGCGCAAGCCGCTTGGCGAGCTCCTCCCGGCCCCAGCGGTACATCTGATTGGAAAGCCGCTCGCGAAGCTCCTGCGTCGCCGCCGTTGCCGGGTTCAGCATGCGGATGACGCGCCAGATGTCGTAGCCCCGCTGGGCGATATCGATTGCCGATCGCCACTGGTAGATGCGGATGACTTGGCCCACGGTCAGCCGGTCGCCGAAGGGGATGTTTTCCACGACCATGGGCTTGAGGCGCAGGCTCACCTGCTCGGCGAGCGTCAGCGCCTCGGGCACGGTGAACTGCCAGAGCGGGTCTTTAACCTCGGGGTGCAGCGCCTTCGCAACCGCCTCGATGGCCTCTTGCCCAAGCCCGAGAAAGGCTTGCCAGCTTGCGAAATGGGAGAGATCCACCTTGTCCGCGACCGCTAGCACAGCGTCCCACGCTTGATGCTCGCGCGGCGTCCATGTTGCAGCTGCCCGGTCCTCTGGCAACACGGCCGGCCGCGGTCCCTTCAGCGGAATACCGAGGCGCTTGAGGAGGTAGAGCTGAAGCAAGAAGGCGGCAACGACGAACAGGCAGGCTCCGACGACCCAGTAAAGGGCATAACCCCTCTGGAAGAGCCATATGCCGCCGAACGGAGCGAGCGTGAGCGTCGGCAGCGCTAGGCAGATCGCGGTGATCCAAACCCTTAGCGCAAAACCCGTGTCCACCCGCTTGCTCATGCCGTCTCTCCGGCGGCCTTGCGGATACGGAAGGCTTGCGCCAGCGCGGCCGAATAGGCCCCGGCCACGCCGTGCGCATCCGGCGCTCCCGCCCGGTGCCGGGCGAGAAAATAGCAGGCCGCCTTGCCGATGGCGAAGGTTGTTGCAAAACTCGTCGCCGCGGCGGCCGCAGCTCCCGCCGTCTGCCCATAGACCGGAATGAGCTTGGCAAGCTCGCGAAGGCCAAAACCCGCGACAAGGCGCGAAACGGCGCCGATCCCAAGGCACGCCGCGAACTCGCCGAGCGCCTTCCTGTTCCATTCGACGCCGTAAATGCGCGCGAGGCTGTGCAGCATCTTCGACTGCACAGCGGGGACGGCAACCGCGCCCGCTACCGGAACCGCGTCCGCGGCGGCGGCAGCCGTTGCATATCCGACGATATGGGGGTGCGCTTCCTTCGCGAGCCTGTCGCCAACCTCCGCGTTGGCGTCCTTTAGCGCGGCTACGAGACCGGCAGGCGCCGCGGCCTCAAGCGCGGACAGAAGCGCAGGCAAGCCGTAGTTTACGGGTTCGAAGCCATCGCCCGGTTGCGTGAAGTCGAGCGGCACGAAGAGGACCGGCCCGCTACCGGGAAGGGTTGAAAATAGCGAGCGCTGATAGTTCAGGCTTCGCGTGAGGATATCCGGAAGGGCTTCCTCCCCGGCCGCGTCGCCGAAGGGATAGGGCTGGCGGTGGCCCTCACCCGGCCGGTAAGCCTCATGCAACGAGGTCTGCGCCACGATGACGGGCCACTCCGGATGCCGTTGCCTCGCCGCCTTCACCGCCTCCAAAACCGCGTCCTGCTGCGGGTCGAGCGCTTTCATCACGGCGAGCATGAGATGGGCCTTCGCCTCGTGGAAGGCGATATCCTCCGCTGGGTCGTAGCCTTTCTCGCCTAGGCCGCGCGTATCGAGGAAGCGGATGACGGGGGCATCGGCCGGGAAATCGAAGATCGCCGCCGTCCTCGTGCACGGTTTGTAGCCAAGTCCCACCTCGGCGGCGGTCGCCTCGGTAAGCGCACGGACGATGGAGGATTTACCCGACTGCACCTTGCCCAGAAGCCAAATCACGGGCGCGGCCTGGCTAGCGAGTGAGGCCACCTTCTCATCGGAGGGCGCGGCCGCTTCTGGCAAAAGAACCGCGTCGCGGATGCTTCCCCAGCTTCGCGTCAGCGCGCCCTCTACCGTTCCCCGCCAATCCATGACCGCCATCGCTACGAACAGTTTCCTTAATACAGCATAGCCCAGTTTTTGAGGATGCGATCCCTTAACCGACGATCTAAGCGGAGAACCGCAATCTGGAAGATGGGTTTGGGCTAAAACTGTCCGCTTTGTGAATGCAGCCATGCGAACGGCGATTTTGCCGCAGTCCGGCTTATCGCATCCCGTTCCTTGCGGCAATACAGCAATTCTCAATTTGGCATTGGCTCGGATTTTCCTTGATGAGGTGTGGCGGATAGAAGGAGCTGTCCGTGCAGCGATCAAGGCGGAGCCGGTGGAGCTTTGACGAAAGCGATGGTTTGCAGGAAGTCTTCCCACGACGGAAAGAGCAGGAAGGCTGTCACAGCGGCTAATGTGTTGAAGAATTGACTCCGCGAGCCGTGTTTCTGGCGCGCCAGGTGCCAGAGTTCGTCCGCTATCTCGCAGGCGGTATGTATAGCGAAGGCAAGCAGATTGAGAGCCACGAGGACAGCGGAGAGGTTCTTCTTGCCGTGTCCGAAATTGTGCTCAAGGTGATATCCTTTCGTCTTGAGCACATTGAAGGTTTCGTTCTCGATCTTCCACCTCGCGCGGCCGCAATCGGCAAGCTCCGCAACATTTCCAGAAGTGACATCGAGATTTGAGACGAAACTGTTGCGGTAGGTAACCTTGCCCGTGGCATCGGTAATCTCGATCTCGAACCAATTGACAGCCAAGGCATCCTTGCCATCGCGCAAAGGGATGCCGCAAAGCCAGCGATAGCGGTGTACGGAACGCTTTTTGCCCTTTTTGACGGTCTTTTCGCAAGCGGAAAGCTCCGTCCCCGCAACGTACTCCTGGATCAGCGGGTGGGAGGACGGCTTGCAGACGAAGATGAAATCTCCGCCGGCGGCCTTCACCGCCTCGCAGAGCGGCTGGCGCGAGAACAGATCGTCGCCGAGGTAGACGGGCTTGAGCGCTGCATAGCGCGAACCGTGAGCGGCGAGCCAGCGTTTGGCCGCCGTATTCTCGCAATCCTGCTTCTCCGCGCCGTCTTGGGGCACGATAAATTCCGGCGGAAGCGGGATCACCTTATCGTGACCCGGCGCAACCAGCGTTGCCCCCAGCATGGCATGATAATACTCAGTTCCCGCTGTACCGCGCCGACGTGCCAGGCAGCTTGGACAGTTGATCTCCTTGGAGCAGAAATATTCGGTGCCATCCAAGGCAATCAGAACATGGCCTTCGAGCCGTCGGAATACGTCCAGACCGCCTTTTTCCCGTTCAAGCCGCGACATAACTTCAAAGAACACAGGGTCGAGCAGCTCAGAAGGAGCTGGATCGAGCATATCGCGGATGCGGTTGTCGCTGGGGATCTTGCCCATCCCGAACAGGCTTTGGCAATTCGAACGCCCATGCCCCTCTTCCAGCCGCCGCTGGTGAGCCAGAAACGACGGGCTCTGCATGAAAAACACCGAAAACGCGGACATGCCGAAATCCGCTATGCTGTACTGGCCATTCGCTCCCCGGCGCCCGTCCGGAAACGTCTCGAAACATGTCCGCAATGAACCGAAAAGTTCTTCCAGCAGCCGCATGGCCGCAGCGAATCCGATTCGCAATGCGCTGTGGATCCCCTATGCGCCGCTGAGTCAATCCGCCGCACCGCCGCAAGCGCCGCCGTCATATTGAGAATTGCTGGCGGCAATATTGCAGACTTGTCACGATCCCGGATTTCTGGCACGCTCTTTGGCTGGCGGGTAGAAATGCCCTATGCCGTTAAACCCGGCCGGGAGTAAATTTGTTCTTAGGAACGAATTGGTCCCGGGTGCGGGATTTTGCGTGCCTGGATGAAGCGTGTAAACTAGGGGTAACAAGATGAAACTGGGCGGCCTCTGCAACGATGCGGTGCTACTTAAGGCGATTGCGTCCCCGGCCCGAAAACGCCGCCCCTGAGCCACCCGCGGCGCCAAACACGCCGCGTTTCTCATCTTATCTGCTATATCGAATTCGCCAACCGCTCCAGAAAGTTTTGCTTAATTTTGCGCCATGACCGAATCCACGATGCATCCAGGTAACACTGCAATTCACCCCCACGGCCTTCCCGAAGCACAAGGTCTCTATCATCCCTCCAATGAGCACGATGCCTGCGGTCTTGGCCTTGTCGCCAATATCAAAGGCGTGAAGAGCCATCAAATCGTGCAAGACGGCCTCAAGGTGCTTCTCAACCTTGAGCATCGCGGTGCGGTCGGCGCCGATCCGCTGGCGGGCGATGGAGCCGGAATTTTGGTGCAAATTCCGCACGAGTTTTTCAGCGCCGAGGCGGAGCGCCTGGGATTTAAACTTCCGGCGCCCGGTACTTACGGGGTGGGCCAGATTTTCTTGCCCCGGGAGGCGCATCTGCGCGCGCTCTGCGAAGAGATCGTGGCGGAGCTGCTTTCCCAAGAAGGGCTGCCCCTTCTCGGCTGGCGCGATGTGCCGGTGTGCAACGATCTTCTGCCCCAGATCGTGCTGTCCACCGAGCCCTGCCACCGGCAGGTCTTCGTCCAGAGGCCATCGCACATTGCCGATGAAACCGCCTTCGAACGCGCTCTTTATGTGGCACGGCGCGTCATCTCGAACCGCGTGATCGCAAGTCTCGGGTCGAAAGACATCAACTTCTATCCCGTGTCGCTCTCGTGCCGCACCGTTGTCTACAAGGGCATGTTTTTGTCCTATCAGCTGGGCAACTACTACCTGGATTTGCACGATCCACGCTTCGCATCCGCGCTCGCCCTGGTGCATCAGCGGTTCTCCACCAACACATTCCCGTCCTGGCGGCTTGCGCATCCCTACCGGATGATCTGCCACAATGGCGAAATCAATACGCTGCGCGGCAATGTGAATTGGATGGCGGCGCGCCAGGCCAGCGTTTCCTCGCCTCTCTTCGGCGAAAATATTAAGAAGCTCTGGCCCATGTCCTATGAGGGCCAGTCCGACACGGCTTGCTTCGATAACGCGCTCGAGTTCCTCGTCCAGGGCGGCTACAGCCTCGCTCATGCGATGATGCTGCTTATCCCGGAAGCCTGGGCGAGCAATGCGCTTATGGACGATAAGCGCCGCGCCTTCTACGAATATCATGCGGCCATCATGGAACCCTGGGACGGCCCGGCAGCCATTGCCTTTACCGACGGCCGGCAGATCGGGGCCACGCTCGACCGGAACGGGTTGCGCCCGGCCCGCTACTACATCACCTCGGACGACCGGGTGATCCTTGCCTCCGAGGCGGGCGTGCTGCCGGTTCCGGAGGAGATGATCGTTCACAAATGGCGGTTGCAGCCAGGCAAGATGCTGCTGATCGACCTCGAGAAAGGCCGGATCGTCTCCGATGACGAGATCAAGTCGCAACTTGCTAGCCGTAGCCCATACCAGGAGTGGCTGAATCACGGCCAAGTGCGTGTCGAAACGCTGCCGCACGCCGAGCCCGTGCAGCACCGGAGCGATATTCCTCTCATCGACCGTCAGCAGGCCTTCGGCTACACCCAGGAAAGCTGGAAGTTTTTGCTCTCGCCAATGATCGAGACGGGCCAGGAAGCCATCGGCTCCATGGGCTGCGACACGCCGATCTCGGCGCTTTCGTCCAAGCCGAAGCTCATGCATACCTATTTCAAGCAGAGCTTCGCGCAGGTGACAAACCCGCCGATCGATCCGATACGCGAGGAGCTCGTCATGAGCCTCGTCTCGTTTATCGGACCGCGTCCCAACATCCTCGACCTCGAAGGCAACTGGAAGCTCAAGCGGCTGGAGGTCTCCCAGCCCATCCTAACCAACGACGAGCTGGAGCGCATCCGCCGCATCGCGCAAGTGCCCGATACGCCGTTCAAGACGATCACGCTCGATGTCACCTACAGCGCCGACCTCGGTGCCGCCGGCATGAAGCGTTCGCTCGATTGGCTTTGCAGCCGCGCGGAAACCGCTGTGCTGCAAGGCTGGAACATAATCATCATCTCCGACCGGGAGATGGGCCCCGAGCGCATCGCGATTCCAAGCCTGCTCGCCACGAGCGCTATTCATCACCACCTGATCCGCAAGGGTCTGCGCACCTCGGTTGGCCTTGTCGTCGAGACCGGTGAAGCGCACGAGATCCATCAATTCGCGCTTCTGGCCGGCTATGGCGCGGAGGCCATCAACCCGTACCTTGCTTTCGAGACCATCGAAGCCAATCTCGGCGAGCTGGAAAAGCCCATCGATAAAAAGGAAGCCTTCTACCGCTATGTAAAGGCTATCGGCAAAGGCATCATGAAGGTGATGTCCAAGATGGGCATCTCGACCTATCAGTCCTATTGCGGCGCGCAGATTTTCGACGCCGTCGGGCTGAAGTCCGCCTTCGTCAGCGAATATTTCACAGGAACCCACACCGCAGTTGAAGGCATCGGACTTGCGGAGATTGCGGTGGAGACCGCCGAGCGTCACCGTCTCGCCTTCGCCGACGTGCCGGTTCTGCGCGCCTCTCTCGACGCCGGTGGCGAATATGCCTACCGCATGCGGGGCGAGGCGCATGCCTGGAACCCTGGCACGGTGTCCGATCTTCAGCACGCCGTGCGCGGCAATCTGCCAGAGAAATACCGCTCCTTTGCCAGGCAGCTTAACGATCAGGCCGAGCAGCTGATGACCCTACGCGGCCTCTTCCGCTTGAAAGAGGCCAGTGAGATCGGCCGCGCGCCCATCCCCCTCGGCGAGGTCGAGCCTGCCACCGAGATCGTCAAGCGCTTCGCCACGGGCGCGATGTCCTTCGGCTCCATCAGCCGCGAGGCACACACGACGCTCGCCATAGCCATGAACCGGATCGGCGGCAAGTCGAATACGGGCGAGGGCGGCGAGGAGGCGAATCGCTTCAAGCCGCTGCCGAACGGAGACAGCATGCGCTCGGCCATCAAGCAGGTGGCTTCCGGGCGCTTCGGAGTGACGGCGGAATATCTCGTCAACTCCGACATGATGCAGATCAAGATGGTGCAGGGCGCCAAGCCCGGCGAAGGCGGCCAGCTTCCCGGCCACAAGGTCGACGAGACCATCGCCCGCGTGCGCCACTCGACGCCGGGCGTGGGCCTGATCTCGCCACCCCCGCACCACGACATCTATTCCATCGAGGATTTGGCACAGCTCATCTTCGACTTGAAAAACGTTAACCCCGATGCTTGGGTGAGCGTCAAGCTTGGAGCCGAGATCGGCGTCGGCACGGTGGCTGCAGGCGTGGCCAAGGCCAGGGCCGACCATGTGACAATCTGCGGCTTCGAGGGCGGGACGGGCGCGTCTCCGCTTACATCGATCAAGCATGCCGGCTCGCCGTGGGAGATCGGGCTTGCCGAAACGCAGCAGACGCTCGTTCTAAACCGGCTGCGCGGCCGTATCGCCGTGCAGGTCGACGGAGGCTTGCGGACGGGGCGCGATGTCCTGATGGGCGCGCTTCTTGGCGCCGACGAGTTCGGCTTCGCAACCGCGCCCTTGATCGCGGCCGGCTGCCTGATGATGCGCAAATGTCACCTGAACACCTGCCCTGTTGGCGTTGCGACCCAAGACCCCGTCTTGCGCGCGCGTTTCAAGGGGCAGCCCGAGCACATCATCAACTACTTCTTCTTTGTGGCCGAAGAGGTCCGCGAATATATGGCCGCCCTTGGCGTGCGCACCTTCCGCGAGCTTATCGGCCGCTCCGATTGGCTCGACAAGGAGAAGGCGATCGCACATTGGAAAGCGCAAGGGCTCGACTTCACCCGGCTTTTCCATCGGCCAAACGTTCCAGCCGAGGTGGCGATCTTCAACTGCGAGGCGCAAAATCACCCCATCGCCCACGTGATCGACCGCAAGCTCATCGAGCTTGCAACACCTGCCCTTGAAAGCGCGAAGCCGGTCAAGCTCGAACTGCCGGTCGCAAGCCACGACCGCACTGTGGGCGCGATGCTTTCGGGCCGCGTGGCGAAGGCCCACGGTCATACAGGCCTGCCTGAGGACACGATCTGGATCGGACTCAAAGGCACGGCCGGGCAAAGTTTCGGCGCCTGGCTCGCGCGCGGCATCACGCTCGATCTCGCGGGCGAGGCGAACGACTATGTTGGCAAGGGCCTTTCAGGCGGCAAGATTGTGGTCCGGCCGCCGGAGAACGCCGCCATCGTGCCGGAGGAAAGCATCATCGTCGGCAATACCGTGCTCTACGGCGCTATCGCGGGCGAGTGCTATTTCCGCGGCGTGGCCGGCGAGCGCTTTGCCGTGCGCAATTCGGGCGCGATTGCCGTTGTCGAAGGCACTGGCGACCATGGCTGCGAATACATGACCGGCGGCTGCGTCGTGGTGCTCGGGCCCACGGGGCAGAACTTTGCGGCGGGCATGTCGGGCGGCGTGGCCTATGTGCTGGACGAGCGGGGCGATTTCGAGAGGCGTTGCAACATGGCGATGGTAGAGCTGGAACCCATCGATCCGGGCGACGTTTCGCCCTTCGACCAAGCCAACGGCGATACGCTCGAACGCTTCAACTTCGTGCATCTTCTCCATGACATGACGAAGGACGACGAGTTGCGGCTCTTCAAGCTGATCCAAAATCACCGTCATTACACCGGCTCGCAGCGTGCCAAGACGATCATCGAGAATTGGGCGGCCTATTTGCCGAAATTCGTGAAGGTGATGCCGGTCGAGTATCGGAAAGCGATGGAAGCGGCAAGGCGCATCGCTGCGCCCCCGCCTGCGCATGCCGATATTGCCATCGGCGTGAATGGCGAGCAGCAGCAACCGGGATTTTAAGAGCGGGCCGCGGCGCCCGCCCTTTTTTGGCTGCCCCAGCGCAGCTAGCTTGCGATTTGAGGATTGGGTATGGGGAAGATAACGGGGTTTTTAGAGATCGAACGCGAGGACCGGGACTACGCGCCCGTCGCCGAGAGGACGCGGCACTACCGGGAGTTCGTGCTGCCGCCTGCGCAGGAGGAGGTCCGGCGGCAGGCTGCGCGCTGCATGGATTGCGGCATTCCATATTGTCATCGCGGCTGCCCAGTGAACAACCAGATCCCCGACTGGAACGATCTCGTTTACCACGGCGATTGGCACAAAGCCGCGCGCAATCTTTATACCACCAATAACTTCCCCGAAATTACGGGCCGCGTTTGCCCAGCACCGTGCGAGGCCTCCTGCACGCTCAACATCGAGGATGTGCCGGTCACAATTAAAAGCATCGAGTGTGCGATCGCCGACCGCTCTTTCGAAGAGGGCTGGGTGGTCCCAGAGCCGGCCGCCAACAAGACCGGAAAGCGCGTTGCTGTTGTGGGCTCGGGGCCGGCAGGGCTCGCCGCGGCGCAGCAGCTCGCGCGCGCCGGACACGATGTTCATGTTTACGAGAAGAACGCGACCCCAGGCGGCCTCCTGCGCTACGGCATCCCCGATTTCAAGCTGGAGAAGCATGTCATCGAGCGGCGTGTCGCGCAGATGCAGGCGGAGGGCGTCACCTTCCATTGCAATGTGAACGTGGGCGTGGTGCTGTCCGCCGCCGATCTAGAAAAGGATTACGACGCCATCCTTTTGTGCGGCGGCGCGGAAAAGGCGCGCGAGCTGCCCATTCCTGGCCGCGAGCTGAAGGGCGTCGAGCAGGCGATGAATTTTCTGCCGCAGCAGAACCGGCGCGTTTCGGGCGAGCCGCTTTGGAATGCGGAGCCGGTTTTGGCGGAGGACAAGCGCGTCGTCGTGATCGGCGGGGGCGACACGGGCTCCGACTGTATCGGTACGTCGTTCCGGCAGGGCGCTAAGTCTGTGGTGCAGCTTGAGATCATGCCCAAGCCGCCTGAAAAGGAGAACAAGCTTCTGAGCTGGCCGCATTGGCCGTTGAAGCTGCGGACGTCGTCCAGCCAGGCCGAGGGTGCCGAGCGCGATTTCAGCGTAATGACCACCCGCTTCGAGGGCGATGGAAACGGCCAAGTGACGGCGCTGAATTGCGTGCGCGCCGATGAGAAGCTGCGGCCCATCGAGGGCAGCGATTTTAAGATCGAAGCCGATCTCGTGCTGCTCGCCATGGGTTTCGTGTCCCCCGTGCATGAGGGTTTGCTTTCGGCGCTCGGGCTTGAATTCGATTCCCGCGGCAATGTGATGGCGAACGAGCTCGACTATCGCACGTCGCGGCCCAAGGTGTTCGCAGCAGGCGATATGCGGCGCGGGCAATCGCTCGTGGTCTGGGCGATCCGCGAGGGGCGGCAAGCGGCGCACGCCATCGACAAGGCGCTGATGGGGCGCACGGAGCTGCCGAGATAGAAACCCGGTCCGCCACTGTGAATCCCTGGCTGAAAATACCGCTCGATGACTATGAAGGGCATATGGCCCTTCCTGCGGTTGCCCAAGCGGCGTATCTCGCCGATACGCTCGAGCGTCTCGTAAGAGACCGTGCGCCGGAATCGGTCGCAGTGATAGGTTGTGCGGGCGGAAATGGTTTCGACCGGCTTACCGCGGCGGGCGTAGCGCGGATTGTAGGCGTCGATATAAACCCAGACTATCTCGCCGAAACAAAGCGCCGCCACTTTGCACGCTTTCAATGCCTCCAACTCCTCAACTGCGACATCGCCTCTCAAGCCTGCCGCTTCGAACCCGTCGATCTTATCTTCGCAGCTCTCATTTTCGAATATATCGGCATCGATGCGGGTCTCGCGTCGCTTCGCCGGAACGTGCGGGCAGGTGGACTCGTTGCAGCCGTTTTACAACTGCTCACCCCGCCATAGCTGCCGTAACGCCGAGCCCGTTTACGTCTCTTTCGAAGCTCGGACCGATTCAGCGATTAGTGGCGCCGGAGCAATTCACCGATGCCGCCGGGCGGGCGGGATTTGGCTTGCGGTCGAGTGTCCGGCGCGTCCTATCGAGCGGGAAGGCGTTTCAGGAAATGCTCCTTTTTCCGCGCGGCGATAAGGCTTGTCCCTGATTGCCAGAGATTGACGCTCCGCAGGACCAGCAGCAAGTCAAGCGGCGCGTTGCACACTAAACATCTCGCCCCGAAGGCTCAACGCCTCCGCGATATGGATGACGTGAATATTCGCGCTCCCGTCAAGGTCGGCGATGGTGCGCGCAAGGCGCAGCGTCCGGTGATAGCCGCGCGCCGATAGCCCATTTGCCTCGGCGGCTTGTTCCAAGAGACGCAATCCGTCCCGGTCCAGCGGACAGAACTCTTCGAGAAGTGGGGCCGGGCAGCGGGCATTCGTGGTGATGGCGTCGTTGGCGACGATCGAATAGCGGCGCGATTGAAGGCTGCGCGCGGCGCGGACACGCCTGGCCACATCGGCGCTTGTCTCCCGCGAGGGCGGCAAAGCCAGATCGGTTGCCTTGACCGGCGCCACCGCGATTTGAATGTCGAGCCGGTCCCATAGAGGCCCCGAGATCCGCGCCTTGTAGCTTTCCTCGCAGCGCGGGCCGAGCCTGCAGGTCACCCCGGGCGTCCAGGCATGCCCGCACCGGCAAGGGTTCATGGCGGCGATCAATTGAAACCGCGAGGGATAGCGGATGCGGTGATTGACACGCGCGATCACTGTCTCCCCGCTCTCGATGGGCTGGCGGAGCGCGTCCAGTACATGCGGCGGAAATTCCGGGAACTCGTCGAGGAACAGCACCCCATGATGCGCCAGCGCCACCTCGCCGGGCTTCGGGCGCGCGCCGCCGCCGACTAGCGCCGCCATGCTTGCCGAATGGTGCGGCGCCCGGAATGGCCGCTCGGCCGTCAAGCTGCCATTGATGATGGTGCCCGCGATACTCTGGATCATCGCGACTTCCAGCAATTCCCGCGGCTCAAGCGGCGGCAGAATGCTCGGCAGCCGCTGGGCGAGCATCGATTTTCCCGCGCCCGGCGGCCCGATCATGAGCATATGGTGGCCGCCGGCCGCAGCAATTTCGAGCGCCCGCTTTGCGCTTTCCTGACCGCGCACGTCCTTGAGATCGAGGACAGCGCCCGCGTTCCGATCGAGATGGGGACGCGGCCGCGGAAGGATGGCGCTCCCCTTGAGGTGGTTGACGAGCGTGAGCAGATGCGGCGGCGCCACAATCTCCATCTCGCCCGAAGCCCACGCTGCCTCCGGACCGCAAGCGGCCGGGCAAATCAACCCCTTATCGAGAGCGCTCGCGCCAAGCGCCGCGGGCAGCGCCCCGGCAATAGCCGCGAGGCTGCCATCCAGCCCAAGTTCGCCGATAATCATAAAATCTTTGAGCGTCTCCGGGGAGATAGCCCCCGTCGCAGCCATGACACCGAGCGCAATCGGCAGATCGTAATGCGTCCCTTCTTTCGGCATGTCGGCGGGCGCGAGATTGACGGTGATCCGTTTTGCAGGAAGGCCGAGGCCAATGGCCGTGAGAGCGGCACGCACCCGCTCCCGGCTCTCGCCAACGGATTTGTCCGGCAGGCCCACAATGGAGAATGCCGGCAGCCCGGGCGCGATAAGCACCTGCACATCGACCTGCTTCGCGTCTATGCCCTCAAACGCTACCGTGGACACCTGCGCGAACATCTAAACTGCCCTCTTACTCTTGCCGGATGAAAAGAGATTATCGCTAATTTTTATAAAATCAAGAACAATACGCGAACATCGGCGCGCTTTCTGGAAAAGTGTGTGCGGTTTTCCACCCGGAAAGCGCGCCTAAGCAAGATGCTAGAGCTCATTCGGCCACTCGAAGATCGCTAAATGGGCTCTAGCGCGATGCGATCTTCTCTTGCACAACGTCCCAGATGAGGGCCGCGATGTCCGGGCCGCCAAAGCGCTTTACCTCACGGATCCCCGTAGGCGAGGTCACATTGATCTCGGTCAGAAAGTCGCCGATGACATCGATCCCGACGAAAATCAACCCGCGCCGGCTCAACTCCGGCCCGATCGCATCGCAGATTTCCCGCTCGCGCGCCGTGAGTTCCGTCGCTTCTGGCCGGCCGCCTACGTGCAAGTTCGACCGGGTTTCATCGGCAGCCGGAACGCGGTTGATCGCGCCAACGGGCTTGCCATCGACGAGGATGATGCGCTTGTCGCCCTGCCGGACCTCCGGCAAATAGCGCTGAACGACAAATGGCTCCCGGAACACCGTTTGGAACAGCTCGGCCAGCGAGCCTGCGTTCGTGTCCTCCGGGCCCAACCGGAACACGGCCGCACCGCCATTACCGTAGAGCGGCTTTACGATGATATCGCCGTACTCCGCGCGGAACTCTTTGAGCCGCTCGAACGACCGGGTGATGAGCGTCGGGGGCATTAAATCTGGAAATTCGGTGACGAAGAGCTTCTCGGGTGCATTACGCACGCTCGCGGGGTCGTTCACCACAAGCGTTCTAGGATGAATGTGATCGAGGATGTGGGTGGTGGTCACATAGGCCATATCGAACGGCGGATCCTGGCGCAGGTGCACAACATCCAGCTCTTCCAGAGCGAGTGTCTGCGCAGCGCCGACTTCGAAATGAGCGCCATGGACGTCGTCGACGCGCAGCTCGTGGCCCTCGGCGAACACGCGGCCGCCGCGCATGAACAGCTTGTCAGGCGTGTAATAAAAAATGCTGTGCTGACGCTTCTGCGCTTCCAGGAGCAGCGCGAACGTCGAGTCGCCGTGGATGTTGATCCGCTCGATCGGGTCCATTTGGACCCCAGTTTTCAACCGCATACCGACCTCTCATCCCGACGCATCGCCGGGACTTTAAGGCACCGGGCAGATTACGCAAGAAAGGCTTGCTCGATGTGGGAGCAACCCCGGTTCGGCGTAACGAGAATGACGTCGAAACTTGCGGAGCAGTGAGCAAGCTCCGAATGCTCACCCAAAAAAACCTCCGCGGCAACTGCGATGCGAGCCTGCTGGCGCGGCAGGATCGCCCACGCAGCCTCTGCGTGCGTCTTGCGGCCCTTCACCTCGACAAAGGCTAAGTGATCGCCCCGCTTCGCAACAAGATCGATCTCGCCGCCCTTGGTTTTATAGCGCTGGGCCAAAATGCGGTAGTCCTTGCTTTCAAGCAGTCCCCTTGCGCGGCATTCGGCTGCGAGGCCTGTGGCATAGGAGGAGGGTAAGCTGCGGCCTTTTTGCGCGGTCATGACTTTTGCTCCCTCATCTTCAACGCCAAGTTGTAGACGCTCTTCCTTCCAACTCCAAGACCCTTCGCAACTTCCTCCACAGCTTCCTTCAAGCTCACCTTCTGCATTGCGCTAGCCAGCGCATATTGGATGTCCTCTTCCGCCGCTGGCTTGGCCTCGCCCGGTCCAATCAAGATCACAAACTCGCCGGGCGGCGGGCTTTCGCGGATTTCCCCAAGCAGTTCTTGGATGCTTCCGCGTGAGACCGCCTCGTGCAGCTTGGTCAGTTCGCGCGCGATCGAGATCGGCCGCTCTGGAAAAACTCCGGCTATGGCTTCGAGCGTCTCTTCCAGCCGGCCGCCGCTCTCATAAAAGATCAGCGTGCCAGGGACAACCCGGACCGCCTCAAGCTCTTCCCTTCGCGCGCCATCTTTTGGCGGCAGGAACCCGCCGAAATAAAACCGGTTCGAAGGCAAACCGCTCGTCACGAGTGCGGCGAGGATGGCCGAAGCTCCGGGGATCGCAAATATTTTGAAGCCCTCCGCGATGGCCGCGCGGACGAGCTTAAAGCCAGGGTCTGCGATCAGCGGCGTGCCTGCGTCCGATATCAGCGCCACCGTCTTGCCCTCCTGGAGCGCAGCGAGAATGCGGGCCCGGTCCTTGTCTCCGCTAAAGTCATGATAAGCCACAAGCTTGCGCCCAATTCCGTATGCCGACAGAAGCTTGCGGCTGTGCCGCGTGTCCTCGCACAGAGCGAGATCCGCGGAGGCGAGCGTAAAAAGCGCACGCGCGGACATATCCGCGAGATTACCGATCGGTGTCGAGACGAGATACAGCCCCGGCGCCATCGGAGTCGAGCCAAGCCTATCGAGCTGCCGGCTCAAGCCCGCAACAAGTCCGGCTTTCAAGGCTTCGTCCCGCGCCGCACTTTGAACCGTTTCCGGCGCACCCTTCATTGAATTTTTCGAAGCCTTCCGCCCGTCCATCACCAATCAGCCATAGTTTCGAAACAGGTTGCGCGACCGTAGCGGCGCCTTCAAGATGGCGCGAATCGCGGACACCCGTGGTTTGGTTGCCTGCCAAACTGCCGCCGGTCAACATTAAAGCTGATATCGCTCATGACGAACCCGTTTCAACATGCTCGCCAGCGCTTGGCTCTTAGCTTCGGCGCCTTTCTCGCGTGCCTCAGCCTGGCAGCTTGCTCGGTTGGCGGCCTTGGCGGCTCAAACGGCACGGCAAGCGTGACGGGCAGCGGCGCTCCGGCGCAAGGGGTGCCCGCAGGCCAGACCGTTAAGGTGGCGCTGCTTCTGCCGCTCACTGGCAATGTGAACGCGCAGCCAGTCGCAAAGGCGATGAAGCAGGCCGGCGAGCTTGCGCTTTTCGATTTCGATAAACCCAATGTGCAGCTCATTCCGAAGGATACGCATGGCAACCCCGATGGCGCGCGGCAGGCCGCCCAGGAAGCCGTGAAAGAGGGCGCCGAGCTTATCGTCGGGCCGCTTTTCGCCAACGAAGTTTCGGCGGTCGCTCCTATCGCGCAAGCCGCCCGCATCCCCGTGATCGCCTTTTCTAGCGACCGCAACGTGGCGGGAAACGGCGTCTACCTCTTGAGCTTCGTCGCTGGCGCCGATGTGCCGCGCATGATTTCCTACGCAGTTTCAAAGGGAAAGACCCGCTTCGCCGCGCTCTTCCCGCAGAACGAATATGGGCGGCTCGCCGAGCAGGCCTTCCAGCGCGCCGTTCAAGAAAATCACGCTCAGATCGTGATGATAAAGACCATTCCGCCGGACGCGAACGGGATGCTTCCCCCGGTCAAGGAGATGTCGCAGCTCGCCAAAAAAAGCACGGTCCTGCAGCCCGGCAAAACCGATGCGCCGGCGCAGATCGACGCGTTGTTCATCCCGGCCGGCGGCGACACGCTGCCCTCTCTCGCGCCGCTCTTCCCCTATTACGAGATGGATACTAAGTCCGTGAAACTCATGGGACTTTCTGGCTGGGACTATCCCGGCGTGGGCAAGGAGCCGGCCCTGCTCGGCGGCTGGTTCGCAGCCCCCGATCCCAAGGGCTGGCAAGATTTCACGCGCCGCTATGTCGAGACTTACGGCGACGCGCCGCCGCGGCTCGCGAGCCTTTCCTACGATGCGGTGAGCCTCGCCATCTCGCTCTCGAACAACCCGCCCTCGCAGCGCTTCGTTGCGTCCGAGCTGACCCGGGCAAGCGGATTTCAGGGTGTGGACGGCCTGTTCCGGCTCCGCCCCGACGGCACCTCCGATCGCGGCTTCGCCATCATGGAGGTGCAGAAATACGGCAACCAGCCGATCGACCCCGCGCCGTCTTCCTTCGGGGTCGCGCAGTATTGAGCGAGCGCGCGGTTTTAAGCTATCGTTAACCTTCGGCTCTTTCGCGCGGTTTTCTAGTTTCTTCGATGGAAGCCGATCCGATCTAAGATGCTATTTTAGCGAAAGCGCCTTGCGGAAGCTTTAAGGCGTGACTAGCGCATTGATATTCCATGATAAAACCTGGGCTTGCGAGGGCGGAATGTCCGGTTGCCGGGCACGCCGGCGCAACCCATGATTACACTTCCCGGTTAATCCGCGCAATAAAACAAGTTTAACGGACTTTCAGGAAGGCGCTGTTTTCATCTGCTGTTGCGGTTCATGCCAAGGCCGCCAAGAGGCAGCGCTGGGCGGTGATGCCGTCACCTTCGCGCTCGAACATGCGGCGCCAGCCGAGATAGCTTGGGAGATATTTCGT
>JBKQOR010000155.1:0-26282 GCA_052145435.1 Rhodomicrobium sp.
TAGGTGCGCTTGTCGCCCTTGAGCGTGCCCGATGAGCCGACCGCGTCGCGGAATGGGCCATAGAATGCCGACGCATATTTAGCGGCGTAGGACATGATCAGCGTGTTCTTCAGGCCGCGCCCCTCCAGCGCCTGCCGGATCGCACCTACGCGCCCGTCCATCATGTCGGATGGCGCGAGCACATCGCAGCCGGCTTCCGCTTGCACCAGCGCCTGGCGCACGAGCGCTTCGAGGCTTTCGTCGTTGGCGATCTCGCCGCCGATCATGAGCCCGTCATGGCCGTGGCTGGTGTAGGGATCGAGCGCCACGTCGCAGATCACGCCCATCTCCGGCACGCGCGCCTTGATGGCGCGGACGGCGCGGCAGACGAGGTTTTCGGGGTTGAAGGCCTCCGTTGCAGCCTCATCGCGCAGCTTCGGCTGGGTATATGGGAAAAGCGCAATCGCTGGAATGCCAAGCCCGGCGGCCTCTTCGGCAGCGCTTACGGCAAGATCGATGGAAAGCCGCTCGACGCCCGGCATGGACGCAATCGGTTGCCGCGCCTTTTTGCCGTCCGCGACAAAAATGGGCCAAATCAAATGCGCTGGGCTGAGGGAGGTTTCGGCCACGAGCGCGCGCGACCACGCCGCTTGCCTCGGCCGGCGCAGACGCGTGGCCGGATAGCCATGCGAAAGGCTTTTGGGAAGCGGGGCCTGGCTTGCGAGGAATGCGGAAGGGTTTGCTGAAACTGTCACGGCGGTTCTCCTGAAATTGCATGTCCTTACGACGGAAAGGCGCTTGACACAAGGGGCCATGCACGCTAGAACAAACACAGAACATCGGCGAGGGCGCCGCAATTCCCTCAAGCCGGTGCCAGCAAGCAAGCGAGCCAATAACCCGGTTTTTGTTTTGAGTCTCCGGTGATCCCGTTCCCAAGCCCCCGCAGGTGAACGCGGAAGCCCCCATGGCCGCTTGCTTGCTTTTTTTGTGTGCCTGCCTCAGATGATGGGCATGGCGAAAATAGACGTCGTAGGCGCAGGAATCGCTGGCCTCTGGCAGGCATTTCTTCTTCAGCGCCGCGGCCATGACGTGAGTTTGTGGGACAGCGCAGGGATTCCAGGCGGCAGAACGGCAAGCCGTATGGCGGGCGCGATGCTGGCGCCTCACTGCGAAGGCGAGCCGGGCCATGAGACGGCGCGGATGCTCGGCATCGAATCGCTACCCATTTGGGTGGAGCATTATCCCGGTACGGCCGTGGCCGGGACGCTCGTTGTCGCCTCCGCCCGCGATAACGCGGATTTGCAGCGATTTGCCGGGCAGACGCAAGGCCACCGGCGGCTCGACTCGCAAGATATCGCCAAATTTGAGCCCGCTCTTGAAGGCCGCTTCCGCGACGGGCTTTTCTTCGCCGGCGAGGCCCATGTCGAGCCAGGAGCGGCCATGGATTTCCTGGCAGGCGAGGCCAAGCTGCTTGGCGTCAAATGCCATGTCCGGCCCTACGATGGCGGGGGAGACGGCTGGATGATCGATTGCCGGGGCATGGCGGCGCGCACGGAACTCAAAACGCTCCGGGGCGTGCGCGGCGAGCGCATCCTGCTCGAATCTCCAGAGATTCAGGTCAACCGGCCGGTGCGGCTCCTGCATCCGCGCATTCCGTTTTACATCGTGCCCTGGGCGCAAAACCGGTTCATGATCGGCGCAACGGTGGTCGAGAGCGGCGATGTCGGGCCCGCCAGCTTGCGCTCGGTCGCCGAACTTCTCTCTTGTGCTTATGCACTCATACCAGAGCTCGGCGAGGCGCGGATCGTTGACATCGCGGCGGGCGTGCGCCCAAGCTTCCCCGATAACGCGCCGAAAATCATCGTCCGGGGCCGCTGCATCTTCGTCAACGGCCTCTACCGGAACGGATTTCTCGTCTCACCCATACTAGCGCAGCTAACCGCGGATTATATAGAGAAGGCTGCATTGCGCGAGGGAGTTGTCTTTGAAGATCACGGTGAATGGTGAGGTCCGCACGACAAAAGCGCGCACCCTCGCCGAGTTGTGCGGCGAGCTTGGACTGTTGGAAGCGAAGGTCGCGACCGCCCGGAACGGCGAATTCGTGCCCGCCAAGCTTAGGGCCGCGGTGAGCCTTGCCGACGGCGATGCCATCGAACTTCTGTCCCCGCGTCAGGGAGGTTAAGACATGAGCGAGCGGCCTTCGATGAGCAGCGGCGCAGAGGACAGGCTGTCGCTTTATGGCGAGGTTCTGCCGTCCCGGCTTCTGCTCGGCACCGCACTCTATCCCTCGCCCGATATCCTGCGCCGCGCCGTCGAGGCGGCGAGGCCCGCAATCCTGACCGTTTCCTTGCGGCGCGAAAGCGGCAGGAATGCCAGCGCCGGCCAACGGTTTTTCGAGCTGGTGAAAAGCCTTGGCGCGCGCATTCTTCCCAACACTGCAGGCTGCCACACGGCCCGCGAGGCGATGACCACCGCGCAAATGGCGCGCGAGCTATTCGAGACGGACTGGATCAAGCTCGAAGTGATCGCCAATGACGATACGCTGCAACCCGATGTCTTCGGCCTTGCCGAGGCTGCGGGAGCGCTCGCCCGCGACGGCTTCAAAGTTTTGCCCTATTGCACCGAGGATTTGAGCGTTGCCGAGCGGCTTTTGAGCGCGGGCTGCCAGGTTCTCATGCCTTGGGGTGCGCCGATCGGCACGGCGCGGGGCCTCATAAACCCCTACGCGCTTCGCAGCCTCAGGGCCTATTTTCCGGACACGCCTCTGATCGTCGATGCCGGCATCGGCGCGCCCTCGCATGCGGCGCAAGCGATGGAACTCGGCTTCGATGGCGTGCTCCTCAACACGGCGGTTGCCAAAGCCAGCGACCCCGTTTCGATGGCGGCAGCGTTCGCGCAGGCCATCGAGGCCGGCCGTCTGGCCTACAGGGCAGGGCTCATGCCATGCCGCGATATGGCAAGCCCGTCGACCCCGGTCGCCGGCCTCGCCTTCCGGGATTAAGCCGGCTTCGAAGCTTTGCTTACAAGCGGCCGGCCGCTTCACACCGGCAGCAGCCGCAGCTGCGGATTCTTCCAGCCCTGCGTAATACGGGCTGGCGTCATCCCGCCTGCCCTCGGACTTGATCCGGGGGTGCGCGCCGCAGCATGAAATGCTGCTGTGCAGACACGGGATCTTGTTAAATATACAGGTAGATCCTGGATAATGCATCGGTATTGCGTCCCGCAAATAGGCTTTTCTTGAGCGCCGATTGTCGGGAAAAGCGCCTTGCGAAAGCGTTAAGGCAGATAACCTATTGATATAATTTATGAAAAACAGCATTCGCCAGCGCCGCACGCCCGGCTTTTGCGCCGGCTTATGGTTAATTCAAAACTATAAATATATTTAGCGGACTTTTTGAAGTGCACTTTTGTAGGCGAAATCGCGAAAAATCGAGCATTTCGCGGCGGGAAGATATTTAAATCCACGCGCGTTTACCTTTTTCAGGTTAACCATGCCCCGGCGCTACGAAAAGAAGCATCGCGCCGCTACCGCGTACCGGGACGGAAGCGCGGCTCACTGGAACGGTAAGAACAGGCCGTGAGCGGCAGTTCAGGTTATTAGTCGCCGGGTCTCTTGTTAGGGGCTAAGCAGATGCACGCGAAGGTGATGTAGGCAAAGGTCCTTCGGTGGATTGGTGATGGAGACGCATAAAGGTTCCTGCCGGGCAGCTCGCTAACGTAGCGGTATAGTGTATTACCATGCGGTGCAGACCGAAGAAACGCTGCCGATCAAGCAGTCCATATGGCTTCAAGTCGGAACCAAAATGTGGCATAAAACCTCGCAATCAGTGATAGCCTTCCCACGCTGCTTCCTTGATTAAGAGGCATTTCATGGCAGATGTATTCATTTCCTATGCTCGGCAGGATCGCCAAATTGCGGCTGATTTGGCTTACAAGCTCGAAGCCGAAGGCTGGTCTGTATGGTGGGATCAAGATCTCATAGCAGAAAGGCGTCATCTTCCGGAGATCGACGGCCAGATAGCGCAGGCTGGTGTTGTACTTTGCATTTGGACCGAAAATAGCGTCCGGTCGGAATGGGTTTTAGATGAAGCACGTCTTGCAAGAGCCTCGCGGAAACTTATCCCGATTAAGGTTCCAGGTCTTGCCTATAACGAAATTCCTTTTGGATTCCAGGATATTAATACCGCAGATGTGGGGAACTTCGATGAAATTCGTGCCGCGATCCGCTCGCGGGGGGTGTGGCCTGAGCACGAACGTCCTCGAGCAGGGTTCGAATACAGGAAACCCTCGGCCGCGAGTTCCGGTCCTACTTATAGGTACACTGATCGTTTCCGCCTGGCGAAAGCGATATTCGGTGGCATCTTTTTTACGTGCGGCGTCTTAGTTCTTGCTTATAATTTTCTGGATGAAAAAAGCTTTGAATCGCTTCGCTCAGAGAAAAGGCCCTCCACCCTCAAAGCAGCACAGCAGCTTAGGTTACTCAATCTGGATATTGTAGACCTGAACGTGCTCTACTCCGGTAGCGATATGCAGGGCACTCCCATTGTATTACCAACGTCGTCCGATTGCAGCCGGGAGTGCAAAACAAGAGCCGGTTGCAAGGCGTTTAGCTACATAGATACGGACCAGCTCTGCCATCTCAAATCGACGGTGACCGGGCAATCTGCGCATGAGGGTACAATCAGCGGCGCGGTAGCTGCCCTTAGATCCTGCCAGGCTGATCGATAATCGAAACCCATTCCTCGATTTTCCCGGCGAGTTCGCTCAGTATCACTAGAGCTATCACGCCGACGACAATGCGGTTTAGCCTCGATGAAACAGCTGGAACACTTGCTTCGTGGCTGGCGGGAATTTGCTTGCGGGCTATAGCGTAGCCAGCGATAATAACGAGCAAAGCAATTCCTATTGCTACCATTACGAATAGTGCCACGATGAGCGACTTATGCAACCGGTCCAGGACCTCGATGTCCAAGCCAAATATACCGGCGCTGGCGGCTGCCCAGTGATAAATCACGCCTTGCTGGTCTATCGATAGGTAGATGCCTAACGAAAAGACTAGTACAAGAAATGAGAATAAAAGCGCAACCCGCACTTCATCGGAAATCCAGGGCCTTCGGACCTTACTAACTTCGACGGCGGGCGACATAAAGAGGGTGTGTGCGGTGAATAAGATAATCGAAAATATGATGGCGTCGTTCTTGGCTAGACTCGGCAGGAAGAACAAAACATTTTTCCAAAAGACATAGAGGAGGTCGGTCCAGGTCTTAACTATATAGACCGAAAACCTCGACAGCTTCACCAACCCCTGAAGGTGGGCGGCAAAGGTAATGGAGGCTCCGATGACGCCGATCCATGACAGAAGCTCGAACCTAAGCCTCTTCCACAGCAAAGCATTCGACGGTTGCTCAGCGAGCTTGCTCTGAAGGGCAGCTTCAATAATCTCCTTGTTCGTGAACTCCAATGCCAAGTATTGACTGAATGGCGGGACGATGTCTTCGTAGCCTGTATCGGGGAGTTTGACCGGGATTAGTTTTTGCCCTTGGACAGCAATTGCCGCTTCAGCCCTAACCCAAGTCGACTTCGCTGATGCCTTCGACCATAAGACGATAACTGCGCGGGCTTGCCAGATTTCCTTGTGAATCTCTAGCTGTAGGTCCTCGCCGCCCTCGAGGTTCGAATCCCACCAAACGGAATATCCTTGCGCGTCAAGATAGGCGGCCAGCTCACGCGCCGCCGCTTTGTCCGCATGAGAATAAGAAATGAAAACGTCCGCCATGGCTGTTCCCCGTGCCCCTCGGAAGCTATACCCTCGGTTCACAAACAAGGCTAGGGGGCAGGCACTACGGGAATGAGGCGACAGCAAAAAAAGCGGTCGTTCTGTCCCTATCGAGGTTCGCTTCGAGACTCCACCGGAGTCCCAAGGCTCAGCTGGGCTCAAGACTCCTTGAACATCGGCTTGCGACCCTGACCTTCCTTTTTGGCTGGCGAGCGTTTAAAGCGGGCATCGGGCCCAAAACTTTCGCTCGCCATTGCTCGCACTTCGGCGGAGAGAAAGAACGCCGGGCGCCGGGGAAGCCGGGAAACCACGAGTTGGGAGCCATGATTGCCAGATTTTACCCAATCGTTCCGGATGCGGCCTTTGTGGAGCGGCTTGCGCGCGTTGGCGTGAAGCTGATCCAGCTGCGCATTAAGGACGCGCCGGCGGCATCGATCCGGGCCGGGATCGCCCGCGCGCTGCGGGCCTGCCGCGAGCAAGGCTGCGAGCTTGTCGTCAACGATTATTGGCGCGAAGCCATCCATTGCGGCGCAAGCTTCGTGCATCTCGGCCAAGGCGATCTCGAAACGGCGGATACGGCTGCGATCCGGCGCGCGGGAGTGAAGCTCGGCATTTCGACGCATAGCCGCGAAGAGCTGGACCGCGCTCTTAGCGAGGACCCCGATTACGTCGCGCTCGGCCCGATTTATGAAACCACGCTCAAAGTCATGCCATGGGCGCCGCAAGGTCTCGCGCGGATCGGCGAATGGAAGGCGCTGGCCAAGCGCCCGCTCGTAGCCATCGGCGGTATCACGCTGGAGCGCGCGGCTGGCGTCTTTGCGGCCGGCGCGGACAGCATCGCCGTTGTGAGCGATGTGGTCGCGCATGCCGATCCGGCGAGCCGCGCCGGAGATTGGCTGCGGCTTTTTCCGGATGAATAGGGCTAGGCAAGTTGCACCTAATCTGGTCGAGCCTTTCACCTCCGTCATTGCGAGGGGCATCGCCCCGAAGCAATCCAGAAGCTGCAAATGCACGCGTAATCGGCAAGTTGCACTGGATCGCCACGGCGGCGTTGCCGCCTCGCGATGACGGTTCTGGAATCGCCGCCGGAAGTAATCGGCCGGACTTGGTATTATTTCTGCCCGGCCAACTTGACGAAGCGAACCACACCCATAATCATTGAGCGGTGCAAGCGCGGCCCCTTCAACTGAGAGAAGCAGTTGTGTGGAGAACAAACCCTAATCGCGGGACGCGGCGCCTTCGCCGGCGCCTCTGGCCTATCCCGGCGCTGATGCTGGTGGCGGTCCCGTTTTTCGGCGCCGTTGCAACCGAGGAGAGACCCATGACGCTTAAGTTCGTGCCGGCAGCCTTTCCGGAAGGCGGGGGCATTCCGCAGAAGTACACCTGCGAAGGCAAAGATATATCCCCGCCCTTGGCTTGGCAGGGAGTTCCGCCGGGTGCAAAGAGCCTCGTTCTCATCGTAGACGATCCCGACGCGCCCGATCCGAAGGCGCCCAAGATGACCTGGGTTCATTGGGTTCTCTACAATATCCCCGCGGACGCGACCGGGCTCGCCGAAGGGGCGAAACCGGAGGATCTCCCCCCGGGAACGCAGACCGGCCTCAGTAGCTGGAAGCGAGCCAACTATGGCGGCCCATGCCCGCCGATAGGCCGCCATCGCTATTTCCACAAGCTCTACGCGCTCGATACCGTCCTCGCCGGCCTGAATCAGCCCAGCAAGGCCGCGGTCGAGACTGCTATGAGCGGCCATGTTCTCGCCCAGGCGACGCTGATCGGCACCTACGAAAAAACGCGCTAGATGTCGTGTCTCAACAGGTTGCTCTGGTTTAACCGGGACACAGGTGTGTTTCCTTTGATGCCGAAGTGCGGCCGGTGGTAGTTGTAATGGTGCAGGAAAGGGGTGAGGCTTTCCAGTCTTTTCGCGGAGGTTTCGTAGGGCCTGGCGTAGGCCCATTCGCGCAAGGATGTCTGGACGAAGCGCTCCACTTTACCGTTGGTTTTCGGGGTATAGGGTTTGGTTCGCTTGTGCTTGATGTTCAGCATTCGCAAGGCTTTTGCGTAGCGATGGGACCGGAACGAGACGCCATTATCGGTCATGACGCGATGGACCTTGACGCCGTAGCGCCTGAAGAAGCGGAGGGCGTTGAACAAAAAGCGCAAGCAAGATTTGCGTTTTTCATCGGGCAGGATCTCCGAATAGGCTAGCCGGGAGTGATCGTCGACGGCCAGATGGAGATATTCCCAGCCATGCCCGCCTTGTTTGCGGCTTCTGGGATTGGCTTGGCCTGTGCGGTCGCCGGTGATGCGGTGCCCGATGCCTTCGATACGTCCCAACTTCTTGATATCGATATGGATCATATCGCCTGGCGCCTCCTTTTCGTAGCGCACGACCGGGGCTTTCGGTTCCAAAGCGGACAGCCGCGACAGGCCCCTGGCCTTGCCGATGCGGGCCGCCGTGGCCCGCGACAAGCCCAGCTGAGCCGCGATCTTCCAGAAGGGCATCCGCTGGCGCCGCAGCGCCTCGACGGCGTGCTCCTGTTCTTTGGCGGTTTTGTTTCTCAGCCGGTGGGGGCGGCTCGAACGATCCTGAAGGCCGGCCATTCCTTCGGCTTTGTGCCGCCGGATCCATTTGCACACCGTGGCGGGGGAAACGCCCAGGGCTGTTGCGATGGCCCGTGCCGTTTCCCCCGCCGCCTTGCGTCTTATGATTTGTTCTCGACCCAGCGGCGTCAGTTTGGCATTCTCATGCACGTTCATGGGACGCTCCGGCAGGCTGTGGTTTGTGGCAAAACTCACATACCTGCTCAGCTTCCCATGAGCAACCTGTTGAGACGTTACACCTAGAGCGCCACGCTGCACTCAAGGCGGAAGGCAAGCCAGCTCGTTTTTACGAACTGACGCCAGAGCGTAGTCAGTCGCTCCGCGACGCCCGCTTAGGCAAGACGATGAGCGATTACACCAAGGATAAAATCAGTGAGGCGCGCCTTAATCACGAGCGCGCGAAGTGGCTGGCACGGCACAGCGAGGCCGCGCCGTGATGAGTTCATCATCCACAAACAAAGCGCTAACCTTGTGCAATCCGCAAAGCGAAAGGATCGCCCCGTGAATAAGCTGCCAGATAGCGAGCTGAACCCATACAGCGAGGCCGCAGCAACGGAAATCCTTGAGCGTCACGCCAAGGGCGAGTCATTGCGCACCATTTGCAATGGCGGCCATGGCCACCTTCCAAGTGAAAAATCCGTGCGCCGCTGGGCATTGGAGGATATCGACGGATTTGCGGATCGGTACAGCGCGGCGTGCGCGGCGTGTCTGAATTTCCAGATTGAGGAATTTATCCGGCCCGCCGTTGAAAACGAAGCCCTGCGGGCCGAGGTCGCGGCCCTTCGCGTGCAACTCTTCGCGATCCAAGCCAGCAACGCGGCCAACCAGGAGAGCACCCGGTGACGGTTTCGAGTTCCACGAACACCAAACAAGGAAGCCGTTCATGACGGACTTAACTAATAGGCTCCATCAGTTCGACGCCCTCAAGACGGCATTCGACAGTTTGACGGGCGGAGATTTCGCCGTGCAAATGCAGGAATTCCGCGACCGCCTCGGCGCGCTCGAGCAGAAGTCAGCGGAGGGGCGCCAAGAGATGATTGGGGTCATGGCCGGCACGCAATACCAGCTAAAGCAAGCACTTCAGGGCATTGATGCGCTCCGTGACCGGATTATTAAGCTTGAGGAAATGCCAAAGCCATGACAGCAGAACCAGCTATCCGCACCAGGAAAAAGACCGTCAGCCTTCTTGCCCAGCCGCCCGCACCCAAGGAGGAACCTGCGCCCGAGCCCGTCATCCGCATGAAATCGAAGGGCGTGCCCAGCATGGCCAAACGCCTCGCGGCCGCGGAGCACGCCGTTTTTGGGGCCTACGAGCGCAGCATCGGTATCAGCCGCCGGGGTATTTTAACCCTCCAGGATGACCGCCCTTTTATTTATCAAGCGGGATATATGGCACGCTTGCGCGCCGCAGTCATTGGTGCAGCAGATGACGATCAACGCCTCGCGCTGCTTGAAAACGGCGTTCGATTTTTCAACAAAATGTCGACGTGGAACCGGGCCAAAATCGCGAAGCAGATAGAGGTTGACCAATTTTACGCGCTTGAAATTTGCTGCCGGCTTGTCGATCCGGCGGCGGCGGTGAAGCACTGGCGGGGACGCCCAAGGCCTTCTGAGTTCTTCGGCCGCACAGATCCCCGTGATCCGGAAGAGTTCGCGGAAGCTCCCGTCGAGCGGCGGCCTCTGCCAGTTTGGCCTGAAAAAGATTCGGTCCCCATTATGAATGGGGTGCAGATCGACGGATTGAGCAAGCATCATGCGATGCAACCTAGGCCGAAACCGAAAACCGTGCGGAAGCTCGGCATCGCGGAGCCGGGCGAGCCAGTCCCTATAATGGCGAACACGGAAATTAACGAGATTGATTCCCACGGCCAGCGGACGCTGCGCGATGCGAATGGCCTTGTCCAAAATTCACGGGTTGCTAATGGAGCGCTTAAATGGTAAGCGCGCGGAAACGGCCGCCGAAAATGCCCGCGAAACGGGAGGGCGTACTTTACGCCAGCAGCACAAACCGAGAGTGGCAAGAGCGTGCGGTTGCCTCGGAAAAAGCGGCCCATGTCCGCCAATCCGCGGAACTTCGCCGAAAGCTTGGCACGCCAGAGACCGGGACCGCTGCCGCAAGTAAGGCCATGCGGACGCGCACGGCGGCTCAGAAGGCAGCGGCTTTCTATGATGCCTCGGGCTTCCGGGAGAATTACGGCCACCTTGCAGCAGAGACGGCCAGCCGCGAAGACGCCGCGCGGCGCCGTCAGGAACCTGCGAAGACATTCACAGCTGAAAGAAAAACGGCCGACTTTTTTGACCATGGCGGGCTCGACGCCAAAAAAGCCGCCGCCCTGCATCCGGAGCGCGCACGAAAAGCTGGAATTCTTTACGATGAGCATACGCGCGAACAGGTGCCTGATTCCGTGGCGCTGCCGCAGAAGAACGGCCACAGCGAGGATCCGCGCCAATGGAAGTCATCCCCTAGCAATTTCACAAGAGTGAAACGCGACCGTGAGGGCAGGCCGGAAAGCGTCGGCGGCGGGGAGAACCATTCCGGGCACAGCGAAAGGCCGTTAGAAGAGAGGCTCTACCGCGGGGGCCGCTTCAATGAACGCGATGATGATCGCGGCTTTTTCAGCGTCGGCGCCGAGCAGCATAACGGCCATTCTAAAGACCGGCTTGCTGACCGTCTTTGCAGGCGCGGCGGCAAAGCGCCCAGGAGCAAACATCCAGACGCGTGGGATCATTTATACGAGCTGAGCAGGAAAGGAAGGAGCGCAAGGTGAGAAATCTGCGAAAAATCTACACGCATCGAAGCAATCATCCAACAAAGCAACGGCGCGGTGCCGAAATGCACGGCATGCACCAAAGGCACCAGCGCGAGCGCGCTGATCAAGCCGAGGCGCATTTGAATCAACGCAGCCTAATGGCGGACCGCCACGAGGCAGAGGCGGCAAACATGGCCGCGCGGCAAGCGGCCGAGATCGGCGGCCCTGGTGGTGCACCAGGAGCAATGCCGCCAAACGCTGCGCAAGGGATGGCGGGCAGTGCGCCGCCGAATCCGATCGGCGGCGGCATAGGCGGAGGCGGGCCTTTCGGCCGTTAAAGCAGGAATAGGGAGAGGAGACGAGAGATGGCTTCGGAACGCGTTCGAAATCTTTATGATCACAAGTCCTCACGGAGGCGTATGGCCGAAACTGAGCCGCACGAACGCGAGCGCGGTGGCGGCGATGCTTCTATGTCTCAGCAGGGCGCAAGGCATGAGGCTGCGCGGAGGGCCGGCCGCGGACAGGTCTTTCGCGAACGCGATTATGGGCCCCATGATCGCCATGAAGTTCACGCGCGCCATCGTCGCGAGCGTGAAGAGATGCACCAGAGGCACCACCAGGAGCGTGAGCACATGCACCATCAGCAAAGCTTGGAGCATGAAAACCTCGTGGCCCGGCATGAAGATGAACATGAGACCATCCGGCACAGACATGCGATGGAAGAGCGTCAGGATCAGTCCGGCGAGGGCGGTGCGGCCATGAACACCGAACGCCTGCAACGGTATCATTGAGAATCATGGACCCGATTTCCCAACTCTTCGGCCTTCTCTCGGCTGGCTCGACCGGACTGGGCGGGATGCCCGCTAACTTCGCGCCCGGTGACGTGCAAGGCCAGCGAACACCACCGCCGCCGCCGGGCCCCTCGCCAGAGCAGCTATGGCTTCGCGCGAATCCTCCGCCGCCTCCACCTCCCCCTCCGCCGCGAAGGCCTTGGTTTGTCACGAGCGTCGACATCATGCCAGAAGCTCACATGAAGGTCTGACCATGCGCGCAAACAAACGCAAGCCAGAGCAAAAGCGCCAGCCTGCGAAGGCCAAGACGCCGCCGCAAAAGCCTGGGCGCGAAGCAGCCGCTAAGCTCGCCACCGTTATCACCATTGGACAGGTTACGCGGCTTCCGCGAAAGCGCAGCCCGGACGATTCCTATGATGAGACCGTCGCGAGCGAAATCTTAGCGCAACTCTCAGAAGGCACGACCATGCGCGCGATTTGCAAGGCCGAAGGCATGCCGTCGCCGCGCACCGTTTCCCGCTGGGTGGACGCAGACATTAACGGCTTCGCTGCGCGATATGATCGCGCCCGCCGCATGCAGGGGGATGCGATTTTTGACGAAGTCATTGATATTACGAACGAAGAGTTCGTCGATCTTGTCGAGGTTCAAGCGGCCAAACTCAAGGTTGACGCGCGAAAATGGTTTCTTGCGAAGCTTAATCCCAAGCGCTACGGCGACCGCGTCGAGATTTTAAATCGCACCGAAGAAATGCCCGACGAAAGCCTTGACGCGCAGCTTCATAGCCTCCTTGAGGACGCCGGCCACTCCGTTGCGTTGCTGAAACAGCCGGGCGCGCGAAAGCTTCTTGCAAAGCCGCGGAGCTAAGCGCTTTCAATCTGTTATCGAACATTTGTTCGATATTTCTGAATAAGCACTTTTCACCCAATCCGGCCATTCGGTGTGCGTTCCAACCGAACCTCGTTAGCCGGCGTGTTTCCTGGAAAACAGACAGCGTGAGGGGAGCTGCGGGTTGCATAGTTATGTGCTAGCCTCAGCGAAATGTTGTGCGGGGGATTGTCATGCGGCGGATTGCGGTTTTGCTGGTTTGGCTGGCTCTGGGATGCGGGGCAGCGGGCGCGGAGGAACAGGCAAAGGGTTTCCTCGGCGCGCAGCTCGCCGATGTCACCCAGGAGGAGGCGGCGAAGCTCGGCTGGGAGGCGCCGCGCGGCGCGAAGGTGGTGAAGCCCGTGGAGGGCTCGCCTGCAGCCGCCGCCGGGCTCCAGCCGGGAGATATCGTCGTAGCGATTGACAAGCTGGTGATCGACAACGCTGCGGATTTCGACGGGGCCATTGGCGGCAAGGGGCCGGGCGCGGCGGTGAAACTGCGGCTGTTGCGCGGCGGCAAGGAGAAGACGGTCAGCGTGACGCTCGCCGCAAGGCCCGCCGAACCGAAGACGGCGGCGGACACGCCGCTGCCGATGCTCGACACCAGCGGGCATATGGCGAAGATCAGCGGCATCGCGTTTACGCCGGACGGCAGGCAGCTCGTCTCGGCCTCCGGCGACAAGACCATCCGCGTATGGGATCTGGCGAGCGGCAAGACCGTGCGCACGATCCGGGGTGAGAGCGCGCCGGGCGTTGCGGGCAAGGTTTACGCCATGGCGCTGTCGCCGGACGGCAAATGGCTGGCTTTGGGGGGGTTGCTTCCTGGCACGAGAGAGGAAAGCGATGCCATCCGCCTCTACGAGTTCGCGAGCGGCAAGCTCGTGGCGCTTTTGAAGGGGCATGCGAATGTGGTCTATGGCCTTGCCTTCTCGCCCGATGGCAGCAAGCTGATTTCGGGCAGCTTCGACCACTCCGCCATCCTCTGGGATACCGGGATACGAGCCGGCGCCCGCGTGGCGGAGCCGAAGCTGCTGCACCGGCTCGAAGGGCATAAGGCCAAAATCAACGCCGTGGGCTTCAGCCCCGATGGCAGCCGCGCGGTGACGGGCTCCGACGACAATGATTTGAGGCTCTGGCGCGTGGCGGATGGCACGGAGATCGCGCACATGACCGGCCATGACGACAAGGTGTCAAGCCTTGCCGTGGCCCCGGATGGCACCATCGCCAGCGGCGATAACTCTGGCGAAATCCGGCTGTGGGACGGCAAAACTGGAGGGTTCAAGAGAGTGCTTGCTAATCAAGGCGGTTACGTGGGCTCCCTCACCTTTTCGCCCGATGGCCGCTCACTGCTGTCAGCCTGTGCTTACAGCGGGTGCAATGACGCCCAACGCATTTACGATGTAGTGAGCGGCAAGGAGATCGCCACCTATACCGGCCACGACAATGGCGTAATCGCCACGGCCTTCAGCCCGGACGGGCGCTGGGCGGCGACCGGCGGCGGCGACGGCAAGGAGATCCACCTCTGGGACCCGCATTCGGGCAAGCCCAGGCCCGGCCCCGATGGCAAGCCGTTGCGGCTCGCCGGCCAGGGGCAGACGGTCTGGGCGGCGGGATTCTCGGCCAATGGACGGCGCATCGGCTGGGGGCACCAAGGCATGACGGCGATCAATCAGGCGACGCAGCTTGAGCAGGCGTTGACCCTGCCGCTGGGCGAGGGCGCGCTTGGCGCGCCTGTTGCGCTGGGCGAGGCCGAGGCCGGCGCCTTCCGCCGCGCGCAGGCGAGCTTCGGCGGCTTCGCGCTGAGCCATAGAAAGGGCGGCGACTTTGGCTACGACGCCATTCTCGACATCTCGAAGGACGGGCGCGTGGTTGCCTCCATTACCCGCGACATCACGAATGGCAATAGGCATTTGGCCTACACCTTCACCCCCGATGGCGAGACTATCGTCTCCGGCGGCTCTTTCGGCGTGCTCACCGCCTATGACCGCGCGGGCAACGAGTTCGGCGATTTCGTGGGCCATGAGGGCGATGTCTCCGCCGTGGTGCCTTCGCCCGATGGCCGCTATCTCGTCTCAGGCGCGGCCGACCAGACGGTGCGGATGTGGAACCTCAAGACCCGCGAGCTGCTCGTCACGCTGTTCCGCGGGGCGGACGGCGAATGGGTGATGTGGACGCCGCAGGGCTATTACACCGCCTCCGGTCCCGGCAGCGAGCTGATCGGCTGGCAGATCAATCACGGCCCGGAGCATGAGGCGGAGTATGTCACCGCCGCCCAGCTCCGCAAGACCTTGAACCGGCCCGATATCGTTGCCCGCGCCATTCAGTTCGCCTCTGCCGAACAAGCGGTGAAGGAGGCTTATGGCACGAACTTCAAGCTTTCCGATCTGCTCACCAAGGCCGTGCCGCGCTTGCGCATCGTCTCGCCCGCGCAAAACGCCGCGTTGCGCGGCGGCAGCGCCACGCTTGAGGTCGCGCTGGAGGCCACGCCCGATCCCGTCAAGCTGATCCGCATCCAGGTGAACGGCCGCCAGATCGCCGAGGAGCAGCCCGAAAAGGGCGGTGGTTTCGCGCCGGGCACGCTCAAATTAACCGTGCCGCTCGCCAAGGGCCGCAACACCATCCGCGTGGTCGCCGTCAACGAAACGGGCGAAACTCCCGTTGAGGTTACGGTGACGCATGAGGGGGAAGGCGATCTCGACCAGCGCGGCACGCTCTACATCCTCGCCATCGGCGTCGATAAATATCCGCACCTTGGCAAAGCCTGCGTCGCGCTCGATGGTAAGACGCGGATGGAGTGCGATCTCACCGTGGCCGGCGCGGATGCCAAGGCCTTCGCCGGGACCATGGCCGCCCGCCTCGGGCCCCTGCATGAGAGCACCGTCTCGCGCGTCCTCGTCAATGGCGCGAGCCCTTTGGACACCCCGACGGCTGCCCATATCCTCGATGCGGTGGGCGCGCTGCGCCAAAGCCAGCCCAACGATACGATTTTGCTGTTCGTTTCGGGCCATGGCCGCAATGAGGGACAGAGCTACCGGTTCCTGGCCACTGACGCCGCTTGGAACGGGCCCGCGCTGCGTGATTCGACCGTGGTGCCCTGGGTGAATTTCCAGGAGACCGTCGAGGCCGCCAACGGCCGCCGCATCCTGTTCCTCGACACCTGCCATTCCGGCAACAGCTACAATCAGCGGCTCAGCAACGATAGCTACGCGGCCAACATCGTCGTCTATTCCGCCGCGCGCTGGGATCAGCAGGCCTTGGAGGACAGCGACCTCGGTCACGGGCTGTTCACCTACGCCGTGGTCGAGGGGTTGAACGGCGCGGCGAAAAGCGCGGCCGGCGAGGTGAAGACGGAGGGCTTGCGCGATTTCTTAAGCAAGCGCGTGCCGGAGATGGCCAAAGCGCAGAAGCGCGAGCAGGAGCCGCAATATTTCCGCGGCCGCGATGCGCAGGATTACCTGCTGGCGGTTGGGAAATAAGGCGACCGCTGGCCGCTGACATTGGAGCGGCCAACGAAGGTCTCGGAGCTTCTGCTCGTGGCCCGGACTTTCGAGTGCCGCGACCTAAAGACCACGTCCGCTATCCGTGTTTAAGGAGGCTACGGTCTACGCCGGCTTCTCAACCCGTCTCCACGGTTTCATGCCGGGGCGTTGAGCGCGCCCGGAAGGACTCGAACCTCCAACCGCCCGGTCCGAAGCCAGGTGCTCTATCCGTTGAGCTACGGGCGCCCTTCGCCTCCGGGGGGACGAGGAGCCAATCGCGAGCCATGAAACCATAATGCCTTGGTCCAATGTCTGGGTCCGCTTTATGCTTGGCTATTATAGCTTTGTACAAGCTGCTTGCGCTATAAGCCGATTCTGTTGATGCCTATTGCGAATTAGCGGAACAGAAATATGAAGAAGCGTGGGGCTGCCTTTAATCCGAAGCGGAAATTAGCGGCTGCCGACCACTGGACGCCGATCCAACGAACCTCGCATGCGAGCCGAGCTCGATATGGAGGCAATCCGGAACACAAGAGGAACCCGGGGGATTATGGACTGACACCACCAGCAAGTCCGCGCCCCGGAAAAACACTTTGTGATGCAGATCAGCCACTTTTGAAGGCTGAAGCTGAACGACTCTTGAAAGATGGGCTTCGAAAAGGGATGATAAGCCAGAGAGAAAGCGGCACTTGGCCACAAAATGTGTGGGCGGTTTCGGATGATGGGCAGGTTTTCGAAGCGCAGCTCGAAAATGAGGTACAAGGCATTTACCACGGATATCCACTACAAGTGAACGATGATTTCCGGGCGACCGTCTTGAGTGAATGGCCAAAACGATGAGCAAGAGTCTGTTGATCGATGCTACGTGGGAGCGGCTCGATTCGGGTAGCCCTGAAGAGCGCGCGTGCTTTGCCGCAATTGGGATCTGGTGCTATGATCGATGGCTGACTGAGGCTGAAGACGCCTTCGTAAAGATCGTGCGTCAAAAAGTCCACCTTTCAGGATACTTGCTAGCGCAGTGGTTTGCATGGAATTGGTGGCGCTTACGCTGGGAACCAAGACGGAAGTCAAGGGATTGGTTGATGGCGCATCATATGACCACCATTGGTGGCGGTTACGTGTGGCCAAACATCACTATTACGTCAGACGGTGAGCGCGTTGTCATTCAGGCGGAACCGACTCAGTCGCGTCAAGCCGAACCGTTGCGCTACGTCGCAACCGCAACGTCGGTGATTCAAGCAAATGAGTTTGATAATGCCGTTGACACTTTTGTCACTCAGGTCCTAGGCAAACTCAGTGTAGATAGTGTGAGAGAAACAAACCTTGAAGCGATCTGGGATTCTCTCCTCGCTGATCGGGCCGATTCCGAGTGTACACTTTTTCGGAAGTTCGAGGCGCTCCTAGGAAGTGATCCTGGTGAGGCGGATGAGAGAATTGTTAATCGATTGATTGAAGACTCGAAATCGCTCGGAAAAGACGCAATGGCAGAGATTGCCGCGGCGGCCGTTGACCCTAATGCGGTCGGCACAGCTACAGAACTAAGTAACTTAGCGCATCATGCGGGTGAAAGCGTTAGTCTCAAGGATGTCGCGCCCCTTGATCCACAACGCAGGCAAGAGCTTCCAGTCCGTGTTGCAGCATGGAAACTCGGTGCGGAGGCGGCTAGGTTGCTTCGTGCGCAGGAGCGTCTAAATACACCAATAGACGACAAGCAATTATGTACGATGGGTGGCGTTTCTGTGAAAGCTTTGACAGGCCAGAGAAGAAATTCGCCCATATCTTTCGCTTTGGACGCGAATGACAGTAATAGTCGCATTGTTTTGCGCCCGAAGTATCACACCGGGCGTCGTTTTGCTTTAGCTCGCTTAATTGGAGACCGTCTTACTCAAAAAGGCGACAAATTACTACCCGCCACTGGTGCGATAACATACCGGCAAAAATTTCAGAGGTCTTTTGCTGCTGAACTCCTTTGTCCTTTTGATGCACTCGAAGAACGCTTAGGCGGAGATTTTAGCACCGAGGCGATTGAAGATGCGTCGCAACATTTTGTAGTTTCTCCACTTGCAGTTAGAACCATGCTTGTGAATCGAGGGTTGCTGGAGCGAGAAGCCTTGAATGATGAGGATGAGCTTGCGGTTGCGTAACAAGGCTTGGCCAAGTCCAGGCTAGCCAAGCCGACCAAATCCGTTACAGTCGCTCACAGCAGCCCCATCGCCTTGTAGCGCTTCTCTGCCTCGGACATTCTGTGAATTCGAGCCCAGCCCTCGCCGGTCCAACTTACCGTGCACCTGCTTAGAAGCTCGGTTAGATCCCGCCGTCGCTCGAGCGATCCTGGTAATGCGGCTCGTCGAAGGTATGCTCGTCCTCCATCCAGCGCAGCGACCCATCATAGCGGGTGCCCATCTCGATACCGATGCCTTGATGGAAGATGTCGCCTTCGACTTTCGCCGAGGCGCGCAGCATGACGCGGCGCCCGCGGATGGTGCCCAACACTTTGCCCTGCACCGTCACTTCCTGATTGGCGACAATGCCGCCATTGACGCTGCCATTTGCCGTCACGATTAGGGAGGTGCAATAGATATTTCCCTCGATCATGTCGTCAAGGGTCACGCTGCCGGTGGATGAAACATCGCCGATAATCGTCAGGTCGGAGCTAATATTGGAATCGCCAGTGGAATGGACGCTTCGCCTGGCTGCAATGGGCTGAGAAAGGGGAGAGGGTGTCGCCATGGGAGGGGCTGACCTTTACGCATGACCAGACGGTGTTGATCCAAAACAGAATGGCCGCCGCGCGATGCACACATCCGCCTCACTGTCTAGCCGGTCATTGCAGGCATTTGCAAGGCAAAGCTTAACGGGATTCGCGGGTCCAGCTTGGAAGTGGCAGATTTGCCTCGAGCGATACTACATCGCTCTTTGAACAGACCGCAGAGCGGACTTGCAAAGCTGCTTTGGGCCTGCAAGGTATTGATCAGCCCATCCCCCTAAATCCTGAGCGTCGGGTTCCCCTTTGCGAAGAGCAGGACGTCGGAAACGAGGCGGAATCTGCCGCGGCCGGCCACGCTTCGAGGAGGGGCTCGACCTTCCTTGGCGCCAAGGGGCGTGTCTTCACTCATTTAGGCCGGCGGTAGATGTTGGCTCTCAGTTTTTCTCCAGCCGGGGCCAGGATCGGCGCGAGATACTCTCCGCAACCGGGATCGTCTCGCGGGAGTGGTTTGGCTGTTGGTCGCTGGCACAGTTTCGCCTATCCTCAGTCTCATCGCACCCTTCTTCGCGATGGTAATCCGGGCATCTGCGGCTTACTCTAGCTTCAGGGGTTCGTCCGTCGCGTGTAGCTTCCGGCGCTTTTCGCCGAAGATCTGTGCAGTGCCTTTTTCCACGTCGACACGCCACCGGCACAGAGTCGCGCGCGTTGAATCATTTGCGGTCTGACCATGGCGCTCCATAGAAAACTCAAGAAAAGGCGGACTCCACGTTGGCTGCTCAATGCGCCCGAGCTTTTCAGCTCGCATCTTCGCAATGCCGCCTTTATCCAAGCCGTTCCAGCAGGCGGACAGAAGGTTGGCGACTTGCTGTGTGTCCAGCATTGCGCCAGCGGGATGCCCATAAAGATATGCTTGAAGTCGCTTAATCGCTTGAACATCGGTCATCGCGATTACTCCTTAGCTGCTCTTCTTCGGCGGCACGATTCCGCCGTCCTCTGTAAACCGGACGCCGGCCGCTTCGAATGTCTGACGCAAAACTACAAGCGTCGAGTGCACCGGCGCCGATTGGCCGGTCTCGAACCGGTTGATAGTGGTAACGCCTATTTTGGATCGCGCGGATAATTCTCGTACACCCCAGCCGAGCGCCGATCGCGCCATCTTGCATTGAATCGCTGTTATCATGCGATGACGATATAACTGCTTTCCCTGCGAGCAGGAACTTCCTCACCCAAGCTCACATGCTCGTCTCCGCCGTGCGTGCCCTTTTCTTCGGGGCTGGCGAAGCCGAAACGGCAGCAAGAATGAACGACATCGCTACGCGCCTCGATGACGAACGCGATTTCGTCGAGCGCCTGATCGCGAAGGCGCCGAATGGAGGCTCCAAATGAGCGTCGACGAACAAGTAATGCGTGCCACCATTGCCCACCTGGAGGCGGAAAACGAGCGCCTTCGCAAAGAGCTGGAAGCGGACAAGGATGAAGCTTTTCGCGAATGGGAATTATTCCTCCGCGGCCACGCCAACAAAGCGCGGAAGGGCGGCGCGGAATCTGCGGCGGCTATCTTCGAAAGGGCCGCGGACGAGATTGCGGCGTTCCTTAAGGGCCAGTCCGATGCCTGAGGAGAAGCGCAAGAACGATCTCGGCTCATACCGCTGCGAGACCTGCCAGGATGCGGGCTACCGCATATACACGGCTGATGGCGTGTCATACAGCGCCGCTGCAGCCGCGGCGAACTTCATCGGGGCGAACGGCGCCCTTGTCCGCAATGCAGCGGTGAAAAGACGCCGGCGCCAAAGCGGAAGGAGGAATAGCTGCCTGATACAGCGGCCATTTCCGGCGTTTGGTGACAAGCCTGTCGCGGTGCTTTGTAAGGCTCACGGCATAAGCGAATATTGGATCATCCTCTGCGGTGGAGAGCTGCCCGCGAATGCCAAAGCTGCCTAGCAAGAACTTCGCCTTTCGCGACATGGTGCTCTCGGACCTGCTCCGGGGCTCTCGCCCGACATGCGTGAGCGCGCTGATCAGATGCATATGCTGAGGCTCTTCATGGCATGGAAGACGGCGCTCGCCTTCATCATGACGACAGAATTGCATCAGCCCGATGCGGTCATTTCCGTCGGGGTCAATCGCAAGGAAGTACTCAGCGTTATGGCTGAGATCCACCGCGGCCCTTTGGCATTCGGCGAGCCGCAATGGCTGCCGCCTAACGCCGTTGGCAATGACGTTTTGAGCCTGCTGCCACGTGGCGCTCTGGCCATCAACAAGAACCAGCTTGAGGAGATCAACCGCTTCTTCGGGCCAACAGGCTTGTTTCCAGCGGTTAAAATCGGGAACGAAGGAGGGATGTTATGACAAAGCCAACGCCAGAACAGCGCGCCAAAGAGATCACCGAAGACTTTATGGACAAGGAGTTCGAGGACGAACAAACTGCTATGCGTTGGCTCGCCGAACGCATCGCCGCAGCTATCGAGGAAGCGGAGGGAGCCGCGCAGGAGGCGGCGCTACTACCGGTGCAGCGGGATCGGTGATAAGATAGGGAGGTCAACAGAAAACCCCAACGCTAAGCGCTGCGGGCTTCCTTCTTTCGTGCGAGCTCCGGCTCGTCTGTTCGGCCCAAAAGCCAATCAATGCTCACACCGAGCGCATCGGCAATCTGGGCCAACCGATAAATGTCAATGGCTTTGATCCCGGCCACATGCAGCTCGACCGCACGGCGGCCGCCAAGGCCGATGCTACGGCATAAGCCTTCTGCCGTCATGTTGCGCAAGCGGCAAGCCTCGGCAAGGCGCTCGCGGAAAAGGCTGAAGTCACTGGTGGTCATGATCTTAAGATAGGCATCGTCATTGCGTAAGGCTACGCCAGCGGACGGTGAAACACTACGCGGGCCTCTTGGCGTAGCTGGCGGGCGCCTACGGTAGCGCTAGCGGCCTCCTACGCCATAATTGACCCGTGCCGTAGGCCTCTGGTCAACTACGCCACGCTGCCATCTCCGATGACAGATCGCAGTTTTTCCAGCGCTGGCATCACAGGAACTCGGTAGCCCTCCGCAATTTGCAGCTGTAAGCTAAACGTTTGTTCGACAAGGGCCGCGCCTTCGACCCTAAAAGCAGAATCAACGCGTGGATCATCCGATCCGAATTCGATCTTGCTCCATGCCGCCACGCGCCCCAAATTGACTGGCTGCGTAAATTCTTGCAGTGCCTCCAGCAAATCGCGAACGTTGTTTGCGATGCTGATGCAGTTCCGAAGGGCCTCCAGACTTTTGCTAAGCTTGGCAGGCGTCCAGTAATCTGATGGCTGTTCCAAGAACTCTCTGGATGCTGTTTCGAACGCTGCGATAATCTCAATGACCAGAGAGCGCGCACTGCTCCGCTCTACCATAATGCGCGCCCCCAACACGAGCCCCAGCGACTTCAAGTCCTTTTTAAAAATCGGAGGTTGATTTTCCATCCATTTTCTGATGCGACCGGCGTTCGCCTTTACTACGCCGGGACCTTTGTTCATGTTAATGGCGGCCTCGTGGTCCCGGAACAAGTCAGGACGTTCCCATCGAGCTCGATCTTCCTCGGCGCCCTTGTCTCTGAGAACTACCAAAGCCGTGAGCTGTCCGCGGTCCCTTAAGGTCGCGGATAGGACATTCATCAGATGAGGGCACTGGTGCCGAAGCCTCTGAATTTGCGCTTGATATTCGTCAAATACTTTCACCGCCGGGGCTTCAAGTAGCTTTTGCACCTCCAGCAGAGCAGATGGTAATGCCTCTCTTATGTCGATAACTCGCCGGATGGCCGTTTGCCGATCATAGTTCGCCTCAAAGTCGTTTGTCCGCGAATTAAAATCCAAAGCAAATTGTTTTTCACCACAGTCGATTCCGATAAGAGCGAGAGATGCGTCTTGAAGCCGGACACACCAGCCCTTCCAATGCAAGGCGCTGTGACAATGAGCGCATCTGATACGGGCACGTTTTCCTTTTTTCGCTCCACCGGGCGGAGTCACGTCGTATTTGTGCTCGATCCGATCAAGCTTCGCATCTTCAGGCAGTCTTTGAATTAGCCCTGGGATCATTTCAGGGTCACCAGCGAAGTGGAATTTTCTGCCGAGAAGGTCCCTATCGCTTTCAGAAAGAAATTCTTTCGATGAAAGAGGCTTCATTTCCTCGTCCCTTTGCCTGAGTTCTGGTCGCAAATGAACAACAATTGGGTGCCGAGTCTAAGCTCTCGCGCCTGAGATGACTTTCAGTGCCGGCCACTCACCGCGCAATGCAACGCCTTCATAACGCATCGAACCGCCGACTTTCTTTCGCTTGAAGTTCAGAGTGGTCATGCGGCGCCCGAACGTCGTCGCATTGACCGGCGGCAAACAGTTCGCTTGGCACCACGCTTCGAACGAGGAGCGCAATTCGCTGGCTAGCAGAAAGTTGTCCTTCCGCCTGATCACCGTTTCGCCGGCCCATTTCTCGACGATGCAAGTCTCCGGTTCTACGGTAGGCGCTGGCGTAGTTGCGAGCTGCGGAACCGCGGCTTTCTTGACGGGCTCGCGCTTGCTCTTGTCGGGCTTCGCGTCCTCTTCCTTCTGTGGATCTGCGGCGGGCATGAGAAGCCAGAAGCCAAGGCCAGAGGCCATTTCGATCAACCCGGCGATCAGGAGGGCAAGACCGGTGCGAACGCTGTCGGGCGAGAAGCCACTGATCTTCGCGAGAGCTTCCGCTTGAGGATCGATGCTTTTAAGGGCGTCTGCGGCATTCATCTTCGATATACGGAGGCTCACGTCATCAAGCTTCCCTTGCAGAGCCTTCGCCTCTTGCGCCGTGGCAAGCTCGGCATTCAGCCGCTCGATCGCTTGGCACAGATCCCGGCTCTCGGTGGCGGTCGCGTCCGTGCATTCCTTGCTTCGCGCATAAAGCCTGTCGATCCGCTTTCCCGCGATATCGGCATAGATGGCACCGGCGGCCCGAACGTAGCCCAGCGAGGCGAGCTTGTCCTTCAGCGCGGTCTTATCGGCGGTAACTTGCTCATAGGCGGCATGGGCCGCTTTGGCGTCTCCAACGACCTCATTCTTTGTGATCGAGTACAGGCCGACTTCCGCCGAAAAGGAAAGTGTGGACAAAAGGCCGAAGACCGCGAATGCAACGCGGCCCTTCCAGAACAGTCCTGCTGAAACCGCAAAGCCAGCGGCCGGCACCAGGACCGTTTTGAGCGCATCGAGGAGCCCGAAAATCGCGCCATACAGCCAACGCTCCTGGCCCGAAATCAAGAGCGTCCCGAACCAAAAGTTCGCAAAAACGCTAATGATCACAAGGCCCGTCACGACAAGACCGCCGAATATGGTCAGAAAGGTGCGCATCGAGGTTTCGCCGTCTCCTCAGGACCGTTTTGCAGGATCGATTCCGGTCTCGAAACGATCCTGCCATAGTGGCATAAAACGGTCAATGCAAGTTACTGCCCTCATGGCATGAAGAGGAATTGACATTGTATTGCCACAAGCCTACCTTGAATGCGAAACGAACGGAGAAACGCCGTGCGCGTGATCGTATTTGCAGCGACCAAAGGCGGAACAGGCAAGAGCACACTGGCCTATAACGTTGGCATGTACGCCGCCCGCGAGCATCAGGTCCTATTCGCCGATCTTGACCCTCAAGGCTCGCTGAATGAGCTTTGGCAGCGCCGGGCGGAAATGCTGAATCCTCAAATCGTCAAACACGTGAACGGCGTTGCAAGCGCGGTCCGGCGGCTCGAAGATTCCGGCTACGCACGGGACTATCTGATCATCGACACGCCGGGCTCGCACGTGCCGATTATACGCGATGCGGTCGCGAACGCCGATGTGGTGTTACTGCCCGTGCAGGCCTCAGCGCTTGACGTTCTCGGCCAGGAAGCCGCTTTCGATATCGTCCGCAGCGAAGGCAAATGGGATAAAACCATCCTGCTGTGGAATCGCATCGACGGGCGCTTCACCGAGTTCAACCCGCGGATAGAAAAGATCTTGGTAGGGCTCGGGCTACCAATTGTGAAGATTGCAGCGCGCGTTGCTTATGCGAAGGCCGGAGCTGAGGCGAAGACAGGCGCTGAGATCGACCCAAAGGCCCGTCCCGAAATCGCCGATGTGTGGGACGCAATCCAAGGAGTCTTGAAGCGATGAGCAAGGACGATGGCGTGATTGACCTTCTGGAGATCCAGCCGCTTGCGAAGAGGGATGCGGCCGGCCAGCGGGAGCGTGCCGAGCGCGAGGGCGCTGCCAAAGTAGACGGCCGCTTCCGGCGCAGGAAGAATCGCACAGACCCGATGTCCTTCCGGTTCTCTCCTCAGACGGCGCAACTCATTAGGCGCCTGGCTGACGCTGAAAACGCCTCCTATGTCGAGATCGTTGAACAAGCGCTCACGCTGCTGGATAAGGTCAAGAAGGGCGAGAAGCTATGACCGGGCTGCCTGACATGGAGGCTTTCGTTGCGGCATTCAAAGCCGAGATCGTAGACTTCTACAAAGATAGCGGCTCGAACTTCGTTGCGGATGGAGGGGATTATCTCACAATCGACGCTACCCTCTGGAACGACGACCTGAGGGATCTTTTCGAGAGGGTTTTCGTGCGGCTAGATACGCAACAAGCCTGATGCGTAACGCGGTGCTGCTTTGTAATCTAAAAGCACGTGACAGTGTTGCCGTATCCTGTGCACGTTTTTGGCATCGACGCTACCATCGCCGCCGTCGCTATCATGTTGTCATTCTGGCGCTGAGCGAGCACCGAATTGTACTCAGCTATCGCCTGTGCTTTCTGCAGTTCGAACTGGGCCTCGGTTAGTTTCCCGGCGTCGTATTGCTCGGCAATAACGAGCAGTTTGGCCAGCACGAGCATGTGTTGATCGTAGTTCTTGTCACCTAAGCCAAGCGCAACTTCGGCGAGCTTAGTCCTTGCATCTTTCATGCACCTTATTCGCGGGGTCACCGGGCGTTGCGTTTTGCTCGGGTAAAGACGCTCGCATTCGGCAATCTCGGCTTGCATTACTTTCTTAGCATCCTCAACCGACCTTTCCATTTCCGCCTGTCGAGCGAGCCCGCACCCGAATAAGGCGATCGAAAAAGCGGCGCAGATGAGAAAACGTAAAACGGAGGCCATTCGGGCAACTCCTGCCAAAAGGACATTACTCGCCTTTAGCGTAGGCGCCCGTCCGCCGCTATCAAAAATTATATTCTTCGACCGAAACGCGTGTGGCGTTTAATCCGAACTTCCGAGACGCCGAATGCATAAGCCATTGATCCATCGGAAGAAGATGGATGAACGTCTTATCAGCTCTGCCTACAGGGTGAGCGGAACCTCCAGTTTATCGAAAACTTCCTGCTGTAGCG
>JBKQOR010000156.1:0-2983 GCA_052145435.1 Rhodomicrobium sp.
CGTAAAAACCACGTCCGTCATCTGGACGATGGGCGTGGCGAGCGCGCCGGGCGTTATGGTTGTCTGCGCGGTCTGAAGTCCGGTCACATAATTCCCGTTAGATCGAGGCTGGGCTTGTCGCGCTTCACCTCGAAGCTCGATTGCCCTTTGGGCGCGATCACCGTCACATCGAGCTCCTGCGCGCCGGCAAAGGCGTTGAAGTAATCGAATGTCATGGAGGTAAGGCGGGACGGTGAGGAGCAGGTCAAGGTATATTCGGCGTGGAATTCGGAGTGCTGATGCCCGGCTTCGTCCTCGTGATCCTCGTGGCCGGCCGCGCCGTCATGCGCTTCGTGCTCATGCTCGTGCTCGTGTTCGTCCTCATGATGTCCGGCTTCTACCGAAATCTTCACCGAATCCAGCTCGCAGCCGGCTTTCGGCTCCGGGCCGAACAGCGCCAGCGCATTGGCGAGCTTGGCTTTCGCTTCGGGGATAGCGGCCCGCTGCTCGGGCGTGCTGGGTTCGTGCTCGAAGCCGACGATGTCCGCGCCGGGGACCTCGAGCTCAATCGAAAGCTTCTTGCCTTCGATGGCGATATTCAAGCGGCCATGTCCGTGCACATGCGCGCCAAGCTGCCTGTGCTCCTCGGCGGAAGCGGGGAGGACGGCGCAAGCCAGGCCCGCCGCCAGTATGCATGCTGTCTGTATCGTTCGCATGTTAGGCCTTCCTAATTGGTTTTGTTGCAAAATAACCAAGCTTGACAGTAACTTCTGGCGTCTCCCGCCATGGTTTACCCTTATCAAGCGGGGGTTTGTCAAGATCGCGAATGTAACATTATATCATATCATGACTTTTTTCTGACGCCGGGGGCACCATTTGCCGGTAGTCGGATCGGGGATGCGCCATGCTTATGACTCATCCTTCAACGCGGGGGCCACGCCGTCCGACCATAGCTTAAAGGCAATGGAATCGAGCAGCGCCTCGAAAGAGGCGTCCACTATGTTGGGCGAAACGCCCACGGTGAACCAGCGCTTAGCCGTCTTGCGATCGCGGCTCTCGATCAGGACGCGCGTTACAGCGTCCGTGCCCCCTGTGAGGATACGCACCTTGAAGTCCACAAGCTCCAGATCCTGAATGCTCGGCTGATAGAGGCCGAGGTCTCTGCGCAGCGCCTGATCGAGCGCATGCACGGGGCCGTTGCCTTCACCCGCATTCATCAGAAGCTCGCCGCCAATCCTCACCTTGACGACGGCTTCCGAGGCGGTGACGAGCTCTCCTCGCGCATTGTGGCGCCGCTCGACCATCACACGGAAGCTTTCGACATCGAAAAAGTCCGGCACCTGGCCGAAAGCGCGGCGCGCGAGCAGCTCGAACGAGGCGCCGGAGGCTTCGTAAGCGTAGCCTTGCGCTTCGCGCATCTTCACTTGCTCCAAGAGCGAGGTGAGCCGCGAATCGTCTTTGTCCACCTCCATGCCGATGCGGGAAAGCTCGGCCAAGATATTGGAGCGTCCAGCCTGGTTCGAGACGAGAAGCTTGCGCTTATTCCCCACGCTCTCGGGCGGCACGTGCTCGTAGGTGCGCGGCTCTTTGCTAACCGCGGAGGCGTGAATGCCGCCCTTATGCGCGAAGGCCGACTCACCGACATAGGGCGCATGCCTGTTCGGCTGCCGGTTCAACAGCTCATCGAACTGGCGTGAGACCGCGGTGAGCGAGCGAAGGCCCGCGGCGCTTACGCCGGTTTCAAAGCGGCTCGCGTAATCCTCTTTCAAGATCAGCGTGGGGATAATGGATGTGAGGTTCGCATTGCCGCATCGCTCGCCAAGACCGTTCAGGGTGCCATGGATTTGGCGCGCGCCGGCACGGACAGCTGCGAGCGTGTTCGCGACCGCGTTCTCGGTATCGTTATGAGCATGGATTCCCACATGCTCGCGCGGGATGTGGCGGACCACCCCTGCGACGATATCTTCAACCTCATGCGGCAGGGTGCCTCCGTTCGTGTCGCAGAGCACGACCCACCGCGCGCCTGCGTCATACGCCGCCAAAGCGCAAGCAAGCGCGTATTCCGGATTGGCCTTGTAGCCGTCGAAGAAATGCTCGCAATCGATGAGCGCCTCGCGCCCGGCCGCGCGGACCGCTTCGACCGAGGCGCCGATGGCTTCAAGGTTTTCTTCGCCCGAGATGCCGAGCGCGAGTTCCACGTGAAAATCCCAAGACTTCGCCACGAGGCACACCGCGGCGGCGTTCGCCTGGATCACCGTCTGAAAGCCCGGATCGTTCGAGGCGGAGCGTCCGGCGCGCTTCGCCATGCCGAAGGCCGTAAGCTTCGCCTTGAGCCGCGGCGGCGCCTCGAAGAAGGCCGTATCGACCGGGTTCGCGCCGGGATAGCCAGCCTCGATATAATCGATTCCAAGCGCATCGAGGCGCTCAGCGATGATGCGCTTGTCCTCCAGCGAGAAGTCGACGCCAAGCGTCTGCGCCCCGTCGCGGAGCGTGGTGTCGAAAAGATAAAGGCGCTCTTTCATGGCGTGACCTCTGAAGCACACTGTCCCCGCGCAGGACAGGATAGCTGCGCTGTGGCAGGGGAACTTACCCTCTCCCCTTGCGGGAGAGGGTGGCCGCAAAGCGGCCGGGTGAGGGGTTCTTTACCCGCCAAAGTCATCGCAATGACATTAGCGACGCCCTCGGGATTGTTTAAAATGTCGGTGTTCCAAAATCGCAGCGGGCGAAACCCTTGCGCTTCGAACCAAGCATCTCGTGCCAAATCCCTTGCGGAATCCGCATGTTGGCCGCCATCGGCTTCGATGATGAGCCGCGCCTCGTAACAAACGAAATCTGCGATATACAGCCCAATCGGCACCTGGCGCCGGAATTTCGTCGCGGCGAACTGCCGGTTGCGCAAGATGCGCCACAGCCCATGTTCGGCGTCCGTCATGTTGTGGCGGAGCGAGCGCGCCCGGTTGAGAGGTGTGGGCCTCGTGGCTTCCCCCTCACCCGGCGCCCGGCC
>JBKQOR010000157.1:0-12983 GCA_052145435.1 Rhodomicrobium sp.
GGCACCGGGCAAGAAGTTCAAAGCGTTGGGGAAGCCCTGAACTTTTAAGCGGCCGTGCGCGGTTTCTCCCCGATAGCGCCGGATCGCTCGATCTCCGCAATTTCCTCGCTGGAGAAACCGAGCACGTCGCGCAGGATTTCGCCTGTGTGCTCTCCGAGCAAGGGCGAGCGCACGACTTCCGAAGGGCTGTCCGACAGTTTGATCGGATTGCCGACCGAGAGATATTTTCCGCGCGTTGGATGATCGACCTCCACCACGGTGCCGGTCGCGCGCAGCGATTGGTCTTCCGCAAGCTCCTTCATCGAAAGGATCGGCCCGCACGGAATGTCGTGCTCGTTCAGGATTGCCATGGCCTCGAACTTGGTCTTGGTCATGGTCCATTGCTCGATACGCGCAAACATAGCGTTGAGATGAGGAAGGCGGGCTTTCGGGGTGGCCCAATCGGGGTGTGTTTTCCAGCCCGGCTCGCCAATCGCCTCGCACACGGCCTCCCAAACGGCTGCTTGCGTGATGAAGTAGATGTAAGCGTCCGGGTCCGTCTCCCAGCCCTTGCATTTGAGGATGCGGCCGGGCTGGCCGCCGCCCGAATCGTTGCCCGCGCGGGGCACGGCTTCGCCGAAGGGGATGCCCTCGCCATGCTGGCTGTATTCCTCAAGAGGGCCGTGAGCGAGGCGCTGCTGGTCGCGCAGCTTGACCCGGCAAAGATTGAGCACGCCGTCCTGCATGGCGCAATCGACCTTTTGCCCGCGCCCCGTCCTCGTGCGCTGGTAAAGTGCCGCGACGATACCGAGCGCAAGATGCAGGCCGGTTCCGCTGTCGCCAATCTGCGCGGCTGTCACGAGCGGCGGCCCGTCGCGGAAGCCCGTGGTCGAGGCCGATCCGCCGGCGCATTGGGCGACGTTCTCGTAGACCTTGCAATCTTGATAGGGGCCGGGGCCGAAGCCTTTGACCGAGGCGACGATCATGCGCGGGTTCAGCTCCTGAATGCGCGCCCAGGTCAGCCCCATCCGGTCGAGCACGCCGGGCGCGAAATTCTCCACGAGCACATCGCAGATTTTGACGAGCGCGTTAAGGACCTCCATCCCCTTCGGGTTCTTGGTATCGAGCGTTATCGAGCGCTTATTGTGGTTCAGCATCGTGAAATAGAGGCTGTCCACATTCGGAATATCGCGGAGCTGGCCACGCGTGATGTCGCCGGCGCCCGGCCGCTCCACCTTGATTACATCGGCCCCGAGCCACGCCAAGAGCTGCGTGCAGGTCGGCCCCGACTGCACATGCGTAAAGTCGAGGATTCTCACCCCATCCAATGCTTTCGTCATTTCTTTTTTCCCAGACTGCAACCCCGGCCGGCAGGCGAAAAGCGAATGCTGGCGCTCTCACCCCAAAGCCCGTGGTATTATTTATACAGAGTTTGAATTTTGGTTCCAGACGTATACTCACCGGGCCGGGCGATGGCCCCTCTACTTCGACCCTTTTCTTGATTACCCCGACGTTTCCGCTATGGCGTTTGAGTCCAGCTTAAGCACGTACGGAGCGTCATTCCCGCGAAGGCTGGAATCCATTTCTATCGTAGGAACAAGCGGTTAGATGGGTCCCCGCCTTCGCGGGGACGACGCTGCGGCGAAATTGAACCCTGCGGTGCATGGCTGCGGAAATATCGGGGTAATCAAGACCCATTTTGTGTCACCCGGTTCACTTGACAGGCACAGACCTCGCTTGAAGGCTCTCGCGCAGTTCGGCTATGTCCTTTTCAAAGGCAGGCACCGTCTCCTCCCGCATCCGCTTGGTGTCGTCCAAAATCGCCTTCGCCGCCGGCCCTGCTTTCCATTCGTGGCCCAATACATCCTTCATGTTCCCTTCCATGCTGTCGTAATAGCGGCGTACCGCCGAAAGAAGCCCGGGCGCAAGCTGGAAGGTGATGGCCTGCTGCTTCATCGTCTCCCAGACGAAGGTTTTCATCTTGAGCTCGTCCGGTGCAACGCCCGCGTTCGACCAGCCATTCTTATCCGACCAGTATGCGGTCCATGTATCGGATGGCAGGAAATACTGGTCCGAGATCCGGTTGCGAAGCACTTTTTCGAAGGATTGGCTCCACTCATCGACAGAAGCGAGATTGTCCTTCACCTCGTCGAGAAGCGCGCGCCGCATATAGTAACCGTCGCGCTCGCTGCGAGCGACCTCGAACTGAAGGGCCGTCGTGAAGCCCGCCTGGGCGGCGAGATAGACCCCGAGTATAGTCGAAGCCATGATGAAAATGTGCGAAAGCCAGAACTCGGCATTGCCGCTCTCGCGAACCTTGAAAATGCGGAAGACACGCCGGGACATACTTTCTCCGTGCAAAGATTGAGGGCACGCCCGTTTCGCGCGCCATTATGTCCGCTTGATGGTGTGCCCCCGAGGCTCGGCTATACCGGCTCCATCGCGCCGCTCTTCGCATTTTGATCGCCAGTGGCTTTTCTGTGCCGCATCGGCTTTAGGATGAAAAACGCCGTGAAGGCTGCAATCAGGTTCATCGCCGTAGCCACCACAAACACCGAATGCCATGAGCCCGTGTAGTTTTTCAAAAGGCTCGCGAACGGCACGAAGAATGCCGCCGCGCCCTTCGCAGTGTAAAGGAGGCCCGCGTTCGTGGTCGCGTATTTCGTGCCGAATGTGTCGGTGCAGGTGGAGGGGAACAGGCTGAAAATCTCGCCCCAGGTGAAGAAGACGAGGCCGGCCATCAATATGAACATATAAGGCGACGTTCCGAGAGTCCCCATTCCCCAATAGGCCGCGGCTCCGAAGGTGAATACGATCGCCATCGTGTTCTCCCGGCCGATGCGGTCCGATGTCCAGCCGAAGAACGGCCGCGCGAGTCCGTTCAGTATGTTGTCGATGACAAGTGCGGTGCTGAGCGTGGTCGCGGTGACCCAAAAGACCGTGACCTTCACATCCCCAAGCCCCAGGTCCTTCGCGATTGGGGCGATCTGGGCGGTGGCCATCAGTCCGCTCGCCGCCACCATGACGAACATGAAATAGAGAATCCAGAAAATCGGCGTCCGGACCATTTCCGTTGGCGTATATTCCCTGAGCGATTGCCAAATGCGGGGACGCGCGGGAGGCGTCTCTCCGGTTTTGGGAGCCCGCAGAAGCTGCGAAAGAAGGAGCACCGCGCCTCCCTGGGCGAGACCCGCCCACAAAAAGGCCACCTCATAACCCTGGTTGAGGATCGCATGACGGATGGGGATGACAGTCAAAGCCGCACCCGCGCCGAAGCCCGCAGCGGTAAGCCCTGCCGCAAGGCCGCGATGATCGGGAAACCATTTTAGAGCGTTACCGACACAGGTTCCGTACACGGCGCCAGCGCCTACGCCCGAAACGGCGGCTGCGGCATAAAGCATCTCGAGAGTGGACGCAATCGAGTTCATCCACCAGCCGGTCGCCACAAGGACCGCACCGAAGGCGACCACGATCCGGGGCCCAAATTTATCGACGAACCAGCCCTCTATCGGTACAAGCCAAGTTTCGGTTGCAACGAAAACAGTAAATGCAAACTGAATTGCAGGAGTGCCCCAGTGGTGCCTTTGCTCGATGGGGTCGACGAACAATGTCCATCCATATTGCAGGTTGGCAATCATGGACATACAAATTATGCCTGCCAGTAATTGAAGCCAGCGGCCAGCCCGCGGTTTTGCACCGTCTTGGGACATTAAGCGTTTCCTCCTGAATTTGATTCAATTGAAACAATCTCTTGCTTAGGCTTAGCCCCCCTCCTAGAACTTAATCACCACTCGCGGCACATCACCCAGCATACCAAACGCAGCTTCCGGTTTGGGAGATGGACTTTGGATGCGCAGGCGGACAAAATATTTCTTTAAGCCGGCAGTTGGCGCACTGTATGCCAGGAACATTGTGAAACAAGCGCCGGGACGTTGTCAATCTACTCAGTTGCAGCGCGCGGCCGTTCGGCCGTTGACAGTGAGGCCCGTCGTTTTCACAGTCGCTACCGGCACCGCGAAAGGCTAAGCATAGCGCGAATTCGGTCACTTGGCCCGGGGGATGAATGGCACTTCTCATCGTTGGCATCCTTATCGGCTTTGCATTCGCTAGCGCTTCGCAATCGTGGCGCCGGCTTCCGCCCGGCTTGGCCTTCGCCGCTCGTGTCAAGGCAGTTCTTCGCCAAAGCTGGAGGGGCGCGCATCCTGCTTCCGCTGAGCCGCCGCCTCCCCCTGTTACCCTCCCCATTCCGGAGAGTTTGGAAGAGCCGTTGGCGGTTAAGCTGAGGAAGCTCGAAAGCGCATTTCTTCCCGTGGCGGAGAACGCCGCGCATCCGCGCGAGTTCCTGGATGAGCCATCCTTCCGGGAAGCGGCCGGTCTTTTGAGCAGCGATACCGTTCCGCTAAAAACCGTCTTGCAATTTGTGCTCGGAACCAATTGGGGCCTGTCGTGTGCCGGCCTTGCGGCACTTGCGGAGCGTCCCGATCGGGCGGACGCGCGCCAGCAAGTGCTATCCGGTTTCGACAGCCTCGCACCTTGGGCCATGCATTACGCGCTTACATATTTCCTGACCCTGAACGAGCGGCCCGCGCCTGGTGCTCCGTTTGTGAACGCAAAAGAGTGGTGGCGCGATAATTCAATAGTGGCGATGGCCGCTCAGGAATATTTTGACGAGTGTGAGCTTTCTGGAGACCGGCCCACGTTCGGCGGCGCGCTCGATGCCGTTCCCCCGGCAAGCTATCCGCTCATTCGCGGCTTTCTTGAACGCCTGCATCGCTCTTCCGCGAGCGCTCTCATTCAGGAGATCGATACGAAACAACGCGCTGTCATCGACCGCACCTTCCTCTCTTCCTTCGGCCGCTTTTGGAGTGGCAGCGAACGGCTCGATTTTCTGATTGAGCCCTCCTCCTGGAACGATCTTTTGCGAAACGCAGCGACATCGGTTACGGGTCAGCCGGTCCGGTCTTTGCTCTTGGCCGGCGAGCCGCGGATCGGTAAAACCTCCTTCCTCCGGCTGCTCGGCAAGCGCCTCGAAGCGCAAGGGTGGACCGTATTCGAGGCCGGCGGCGCCGAACTCATGGCGGGTCAGCAATATTTCGGCCAGCTCGAAGGCCGTGTTCAAAAGGCTGTCGAAGAGCTATCGACGGCGAAAAAACTAATTTGGTATATTCCCGATATCCTGCAATTCGCGCTGAGCGGCACGCATCAAGGCCAGGCGGCTAGCATTTTGGAGCAAATACTTCCGGCCATCTCTTCCGGCCGCCTCATCATCTGGACCGAGGCGTCCTCCGCCGGAGCCGCGCGCCTCTTGCGCATGCGCCCGCAGCTTCGCAACATTTTCGAGGTGATCCGCTTCGAGCCGCTTTCCACGGAGGAGACGCTATCCATAGCCCATGCCGTCGCAAAGCGGGTATCGAGCGAGGCCGGCCTGAAGGTCGACCCTCAAAGCGCCGAGACCGCGTTAAGCGCTGCCCGGCAGTATTTAAGCGGGACAAGCCTTCCCGGCTCCGTGCTCGATCTCTTAAAATCGGCGATCGCCCGCGCACTCAAGGACCGGAGCGGCGCGGTTAACCCTCACAGCGTGATCATGAGCCTCTCGCAGGCGACCGGCGTTCCTGCCGCGATCCTCGACAGCAAGGAGCGCGCCGACCTTGCCTCGATCCGCAAATATTTCGCCGCGCGCGTCATCGGCCAAGACGAGGCCGTGTCCACCATCGTCGACCGGATCGCTATGTTGAAGGCCGGCCTGAACGATCCGGGCAAGCCCATCGGGGTGTTTCTCTTCGCTGGGCCGACGGGAACCGGCAAGACCGAGCTGGCAAAAACGCTGGCGGAATTTCTCTTCGCCTCGGCGGACCGGCTCATCCGCCTCGATATGAGCGAATATCAAGCACACGATTCGACGTGGAAAATTCTGGGCACCGCGGATCCCGCGACCCAGGTCGAGTCGCTCATCGGCAAGGTTCGAAAGCAGCCTTTCTCCGTGGTGCTGCTCGACGAGTTCGAGAAAGCGCACGCCAACGTGTGGGATCTTTTTCTGCAAGTCTTCGACGATGCGCGGCTGACCGATGCGGCGGGGCAGGAGGCCGATTTCCGCCACTGCATCATCATCCTCACCACGAATTTGGGCGCAACGGCGCATCGAGGCGCCGATCTCGGTTTCCTGCCAGGAGCCAGCGGCTTTTCCAACGATCAAATCATGCGCGCGGTCGGCCAAACCTTCCGCCCCGAATTCCAGAACCGGCTCGACAAGGTCATCGTATTTCAGCCGCTGACGCGCGAGCTCATGCGCAGCATTCTGAAAAAGGAGCTGGGGCGCGTGCTGGAAAGGCGCGGCTTCAAGGACCGCGAATGGGCAGTGGAATGGGAGGCTTCGGCGCTCGAATTCCTTTTGGAGAAGGGCTTCTCGCCCGAAATGGGCGCCAGGCCGCTCAAGCGCGCCATCGATCAATATGTGATTGCTCCCTTGGCCGCGACGATTGTCGAGCGGCGTTTTCCAGAGGGCGATCAATTTCTCTTCATCCGCAGCGACGGCAAGGCCGTCCAGGCGGAGTTCGTCGACCCCGATGCCGGCGGCGAGGCTTCCGAACCGGCTTCGGCTTCAGCCCCAGGCGAGCGTGTATCGCTGCCCGCCATGATTCTTGCCGCAAGCGGCACCGCGGCGGAGGTGCAGTCGCTGGAGGAAGCGTATGAGGCGATCCGCGCTACGCTCGAGTCGGCGGCTTGGGAGGCGCTGAAATCGCAGGCCTCCGAGACGATGCAAGGCCAGGACTTCTGGACCGCGCCCGGGCGCTATGAGGTGCTCGCGCGCATCGCGCTCATGGACCGGGTGCGGGCCGCCGCAAGCACAGCCGAGGCCTTTCGCGCGCGCCTTGCCAAAGCGCCGGCGCGTGGCGGCAAATCCTCGAAGGAGCTGATCGCGCGCCTCGCCCTGCAGCTGCACCTGATCGGCGAAGGAATCAAGGACGTGCTCGAAAGTGCGCCGGTCGAGGCAGCGCTGACGGTCGAATCCGCTCTCGATGGCGGAGCGGAAAGTTTAGATGCGCAGGACTGGCGCGGGCAATTGCTCGACATGTATCGCGGCTGGGCTGCTGCCCGGAACATGCAGCTTTCGGAAATTCCGGGGCGCGCCAAGGAGGCGCCCATTCTTCTCATTAGCGGCTTCGGGGCGCATCGCGGCCTTCTCCAGGAGAGCGGCCTGCACGTTCTGGAAACTCCGGACGATAGCAAGAATGTCGAGCGGGTCACAGCGCGCGTCCGTGTCGCAGCTGCTCCGCTAGGCGACCTGCCGCCGCACAAGCTGCGCCAGGCGTTAGCCAACGCTCTGTCTCAATCCGGCGCTTCCAGCACACTGGTCCGCCGCTACCGCAGCGGCGCCTCTCCGCTCGTCCGCGACATGACTGCCGGTTGGCGCAGCGGCCGGCTGGACGCAGTGCTCCGCGGCGATTTCGACCTTGTCGGTTCAATTCAGCGTTGAAACCGGCCCTGCGATAGGGCCGTCTTCACCTCGAGAGGCATTACAGGGTTTAATCCCGGCGATGCTCGCCATTGAAGTAGAGGCGTGCTCAGAAAACAGGCAAGATAAAGCTGCCAGCCGCGTCAGGATAAGCTTAAGCTGCGGTCGCCCGCAAGGAACTTTTTTCGCCGTTTTCGGTCATCCGGAAAATGGTGCCGCCATGCTCGTCGGTTCCGTCTTCTTTGAGGACGCCCTCGCTCAGAAGCTCGTGGAAGATATAAGTCGGCATCTGATTGATTCTATAGGGATAATTATGGATCTCGGCCGAAAGGCCATCTTCCCTCATGACGGTGATGTCGTCGCGGTTCCAATCGTTCTTCTTCTGCAGGGCGTAGTACTCCCCGCTCGCCAACAATGCCTTGAATTCTTCCTTCGACTTTCTCATCGGACACCTCGGTTATTAGCGGCCCGCTATAGATGGCGCGCTTCCGTTAAACTGCTACCCGGCCTCAGCCGCGGGCGAATCATTTGCCCGGCGCTGACGGCGGCTGAGGAAACAGCTCGTGCCAGCGGCCGGTCACGCGGCGCTCGATATCGGCGCTCATGCCCATTGCCTCGCCCCATTCCCGCGCGGTTTCGCTGCCGATTTTCTTGGTCGCGTCGATGCCGAGCTTGCCGCCGAGGCCGGTCAGCGGCGAAGCGAAATCCAGATGGTCGATGGGCGTGCGATCCACGGTCATCAAATCGCGCGACGGGTCCATCCGGGTCGCAACCGCCCACATGACGTCGCTCCAGGAGCGGATATCGATATCCGCATCGACCGCGATCACTATCTTGGTCATGGTGAATTGCGGCAAAAGCGACCAGAAGCCCATCATGGCGCGCCGCGCTTGTCCAGGATAGCGTTTGTCTATCGCAAGCACGGCGATGCGGTACGAGCAGGCCTCCGGCGGCAGCCAAATATCGAGGATTTCGGGAAGCTGCTGCCTAAGTAGCGGCTTGAAAATGTCGAGCATGGCATCGGCGATGACCGAGGGTTCGTCAGGGGCACGGCCGGTGAACGTGGTCAGATAAACGCCAGGCTCGCGGATGCGCATATGCTTGAGGCGGAAGACCGGGAAGGGCTCGGGCGGATTGTAGTAGCCCGTATGATCGCCGAACGGGCCCTCAAGCGCGGTTTCCGCCGGCGAGACGGTGCCTTCGATGACGATCTCTGCGCTGGCCGGTACGTGGAGCGGAATTGTCCGGCAGGGCGCCAGCTCTGGGCGCCTCCCCCCGAGAATCCCGGCAAGTGCAAGCTCGCTGACGCCTTCGGGCGCTGGCATGACTGCGGCAAGGATCGTGGCAGGATCGGCGCCGATCACGACCGCCACAGGCATGTCGAGCCCGCGCGACGCCCACAAACGGTGATGGCCGGCGCCGCCGCGCATCGGCAGCCATCGCACAATCGCGGCGTCCTCGCCGAGGACCTGCATCCGGTAGATGCCGAGATTGTAGGCGGAAGGATTGTCGTCGCCGGGAGGCCTTGTTATCACAATGGGCCACGTGATGAGCGGCCCGGCATCGCCTGGCCAGCATGTTTGCACCGGCAGATGGGACAGATCGGCCGGAACGTCCGCCCAAGCTTTCGGCTCGGAGACGATTTTCGGACGCGATTGCAGCGCGGCACGCGCGGCCGGGAAAAGCCGGCCTGCCTCGGCGATTGACTTCGGCGGCTGAGGCGATCTCATCCACGCCATGAATGCGCCAAGCCGCTCCAACTCTACCGGCGTTGTGCCGAGGCCCGCAGCAACGCGTTCGCGCGTGCCGAACAGATTAGCAATAACTGGGATATTCGAGGATTTTCCACCCGCGATGGGCCGTTCAAAAAGCAGCACCGGGCCGCCTCTTGCGATGACGCGGCGGTGCACCTCGGTGATTTCAAGGTTCATGTCCACCGGCGCAGCAATGCTGCGGACGCCGCCTTCGCCATCGAGGTAGCCGAGAAACGACTTCAGGTCCGCGAAGGGTGGCAGGCTGCGCCGGTACATTGAAAGGCCCCGCGTTTACCAGTGGTACGGTGACGCCGCTTTAGCGCGCGGCCGCTCGTTTTGACAGCTTTGAAACGGACCAAAGCCCGCGTGCTTTTGGCGCAGGCCAGAGCCGCCCCGAGCCGCCGCCTCATACCGAAATCCGGTTGAACAGTTCGCGGCTGTCACCCCGGAAAGCGCTGTCAGCGCTTATCCGGGGCCTCGCAACATTCGAAGCGCCCGTAAAGATCCCGGATACGGCGCGAAGGGCGCCGTTCCGGGATGACAAGAAGGGTGGGCGAAGCATTCAACCGGATTTCGTGTCATTTGCCGTTCGCGTTCGCCACCACAGCCGGCTTATCTGCCGGCGTGGCCTCAGGTGCGGCTTCCGCGCGTTGCAGCCTGTTTTTTTCCACCTGAACCGGAGGCTTGCCGTGAAGCAAATCTATGGCAGCCTTGAGCTGGTTGTCCTTTTCCTTGTCCTTCGGAACATACGAGATGCTTCCCGCCGCCTCGGGAGCGCTACCGTTTTTGAGATGCCCAGGCAATTGAGCCTCGGCTTCGAGCGGCGCTGACGAGAGCTGCAGCTTAAGTTCCGCAGGCAGCTCCGGTTCGACAATATAATCCGGCTCGATGCCCGTCGCCTGGATCGAGCGGCCGGATGGAGTGAAATATCGCGCTGTCGTGAGCCGGAGCGCTCCGTTGTCGCCGAGCGGAATCAATGTCTGCACGGAGCCCTTTCCGAACGAGCGTGTGCCAACGAGTTGCGCCCGTTTGTGGTCCTGGAGCGCCCCTGCCACAATTTCTGAAGCAGAAGCCGAACCACCATTGATCAGCACAACAATCGGCTTGCCGCCGGTAATGTCGCCGGGTTTTGCGGCCGCGCGCTCGATGTCGCTTTCTTTGCGGCCCTTCGTGATAACGATCACGCCGCGATCGAGGAATGCGTCGGAAACGGCGATAGCCTGATCGAGCAATCCGCCCGGATTGTTGCGAAGATCGATGACGTATCCAACGAGCGAGGGCCCTGCCGTTTTCTGAATGTCCTCAACGGCCTGCTGCAGATATTCGGTGGTGTGCTCGTTCTCGAAGCTTTTGATCTTGATCCAGCCAACATCGCCTTCGACGCTGTATTTGACCGGATTGATCCGGATGATGTCGCGGACAATCTTAATACCGATCGGCTTGGCGGCCCCTTTCCGGTCGATGGTAAGTGTGACGGGCGAACCGGCTGGGCCGCGCATCCGGTCAACCGCTTGATCCATGCTCAAGCCCTTGATCGGTTTGCCGTCGAGCTCGGTGATGGCATCGCCGGCAAGCACGCCCGCGCGCTCTGCCGGCATGTTGTCGATGGGGGCGATCACTTTGAGCACGCCGTTCTCCATCGTGACGTCGATTCCAACACCGCCAAACTCGCCGTGCGTCTCGACCTGCTCCTCCTGGAACTCCTTCGGGCTCATATAGCTCGAATGCGGATCGAGCTTCATCAGCATCCCGTTGATAGCTTGCTGGATGAGCTTCTTGTCGTCCGGCTTTTCGACATACTCCTCGCGCACGTGCTGCAGAACTTCACCGAAAAGCTCGAGGTCTTTGTAGACTTGCGCGTTTGCCGCCGTTGCGCTGTCCTGGTGCTGGGACAGTGATAGGAAAACTCCGCTGGCGCTGGCTGCGACAATGAGAAAAGCGCCAACCGCAAGTCGACGTATGCGCATTACTTTCTAACCTTCCGATTGTTTTGGCGTGTGCTAGGCTTTTTCAGCTAATCGCGCCGGCATTGCAAGGGAAAGCAGGTTCTTCCCGCACAAATTCCAAAGCCTTCCTTTACCATAGGCAAGAATGGGGCCAAACGGCGGCTGGTATTGCGGCGGGAAATGAAATCGGACGCCCCGCTCTCCAATGGCGGGGCGAGGCGTTCGGCATAGCCAGGCAAAATTGCAAAGACCGGCTTACCCGCGGGGAACGAGCGCCTCGAAATGATTGCGGTCTTCAATCCGGGCGTCCCCGGCGATCTCTTACAGGCCTTCGCTGCGGCGATATTAGTGCGGTACGACGAGCTGCTGCTTGGGATAAATCAGGTTCGGATTCCTTATCTGCTCTTTATTCGCGCCGGCGATCTCGCCATATCGCATGCCCTTTCCGTAGAAGCGATGAGCAATGGCCCAAAGCGTATCGCCCCGCTTTACGGAGGCGACCTTGACGGGCCGCGGCTCAGCTTGCGTTCCGTTTGCCGCAGGCACAGATGCGTTGAGCTGGGAGGCCGCGGCCATTTGCACCGCAGGCTTACTCTCGCTCTTGCCGTGCGGAGCGACCGTTAGAGCGGCACTATGCTTTCCCGGTACGCTTGCTTGGGTTTTCGGGTCCACAGCCAAAAGCGACAAGGTGTAGCCGCCGGGGGCAAGCGGCTGCTGCAGGAGCAGAACCCACTCGCCATGCTCGTCCGCTTTGGCTTCTCCGAGCGTTTGCTCTCCATTTCGAAGCAGAACCGTTGCACCGGGTTGTGCTCTTCCGGCCGCGACGAGCAGGCCGGACTCGTCAGCTGAAACCGCATCGAAGCTCGGCGCCGCAATGGCCAGCTCTGGAGGTTGCACGACGGCTGGCGCCGGCGGCGGGGTCACGGGCTTCTGCGTCCAATCGATTGTTTCATAGCCAAGGTAAATCGCCCCAGAGCATAAAGTCAGCGCCAGCACAAAGCCAAGCCTGAGGTAGCGCCTATTGGGTACCTCTATAGTATTCGCTTGTTCGTCCTGCATGGGAGTCCTCCCTTTGACTGGGAGAGGAGTGGCCGCAGCAGGCCGTGCTCTCCCCGTGGGAAAAGTATTGCCGCGAAGTTACCACGAACGCGATTAAATGTCTTTTAGGATAATTCGGAAGTTTGTAGCAAAATTAAAATTATATTAACCCGCCGGTAACACAGGAAGTTTTTGGGTTTCGTCGCGGAAGCGAACCCCGGCCCCGCCGGCTCCGGTTCCGATGAATTCGACGCCGCCGCTTTCGAGCGCCTGCCGGATAGCAGCAAGCGAGGCTTTGCGCGGCTGCACCGTCTCGCTTTCGATCATGTTAAGGGTCACGACGGATAAACCGGACTTTACCGCGAGCGCGGCTTGCGTCCATTTCAAAAGACCGCGCGCGGCGCGGATTTGGGCGGCTGTGATCATGCTACCCCTATAGCGCAAACTTAAAGAACGTTAAAGTTCTACGTTGACGCAAAGTTCCAGCGGCATCATAGTAACCTCCCGGGCCGGAGCGCGTGCGTTATCCCCCATCTTGGAAACCCGCACCCGCAACAACACGCCCGGGGCCCATTCCCGCCATACCGCTGGTCTCTAAGGAACTCGTGCGCGTTCACGTGCCTGCGGGCCGGCCGGCTATGCCCCCTTAACGCTAGAAACTTAAAGAAAGTTAAAGTTTGCCCTTGACGCAAAGCGTCGTTTTCGTCATAAGTGCGCTCCCGGGCCGGAGCTGGTGCGTTATCTCACCCTTAAATGAAACCGCATCTGCAACAACACGTCCGGGGCTAAAGAGATTTCCAGCGCGGGCCGGAG
>JBKQOR010000158.1:0-15259 GCA_052145435.1 Rhodomicrobium sp.
ATTGGCGATCCCGGAGGGGCTCGAACCCCCAACCCCCTGCTTAGAAGGCAGGTGCTCTATCCTGTTGAGCTACGGGACCGCTGCCGCACACCCTACCCTTCGCCGGCGGTCCTGTAAATCGCGGCGATGGCACCGGCATTCCGAGGGCTTCCACGCGATTGGCATCAATGAAACCGGATCGCGAAAGAGCTTTCATGAGGGCGTAAAGCCCTCGCCCATTCTTCTGAAGTGGGACAAAAACTCGTCGTATACGCTTTCCGGTGCAAGGCCGATCAGCCGGAAATAGCCACCATGCCGCGCCTCGACGACGAGTTGATAGACAAGCGCAGCGATTCCCGTATCCACGTCCGTTCCCCGGCCGGCGATCTCAACGGCGGCGAGCCCGGAAATCGTCAGCTCGCGTACCGTTTCGACGGTCTTGTCCGCCATCTGGTCGATGTGGTCGAAGGAGCGCCCGGCAAAGAGGCCGAGATTGGGGATCGGCGCCACGGCTAGGGACGGCGCCACGAGAAACAAAGGCCGCAAACCCTGGCCGCCGTCCAGGGCCTCGGATGGTTTGAGATGGTAGCCCTTGGTGGTGCCCAAAAGCGAAAGGTCCTCCTCGAAGGGGCCCATATAGGAGAGTGTGAACAGCCTCGGTGCTTCGGGTGCGTGCGCGCACACGGTGGCGGAGGCGAGAATCGTCTCGATCTTTGCGCCGGTCATGATTCCCGATATAAGGGCAGCGCGAGGAACGTTCGCGCTTACCATGCCGGTCATTCCGCCGTCGCGGAAGATAAGGATATATTTCTCGTAATCGACGAGCGCTGTATTCTGCTCTCCGCGTAGGTAGCTGTACTCGCCGGTCCGGCCAGGCAGAGGGAGCTTCTCGACGCCGCTCACCCCTTGTGCCTCGAAAGTTTCTTTTGCCCGGCCAATAGCTTGCAGCGGCTCGAAAGCAGCAAGCGGCAGCTCTAGAAGTGCAATCGACGTCCCGCTTTTCTCGTGAATAAACCCAGCGAACCGGTCCGCCGGGGTAAAGTGCTCGCTCACAGCGAGTGCGATCCGGCTGCCTGGAGCTTGCCGGAGGAGGATTCTCTTGCCGCTACGCCAGCGATAGAAAGCGGCTGCGGCGCCGAGGAGGGCGATGGCCAAAACAATAATCGCTACGGCATGCACAGAAATACCGCTCACAGCTGCGCTCAAGGGAAAATCATCGTTCGATGCTCCTGTTCCTTAGAACGCTCAAGTCCCTAACAGGCTCGCGCATTTTTTGCAAAATGAGAAACGGAGCATGCTAAACGCCGGCAGTGGCGTTCTTATGCGCCCTTGGCCAAGGGAAGGAAGGCACCGATCAAAGCAGGTAGCTCCTCGTAACGGTGCATGACGGCGTCGGCGCCAAGCTCTTCTGCTGGCTGGGACGCATAGCCGAACCCCGTCGCGATAACCGGGATGCCCGCCCCTCTCGCCGCATTGATATCGGCCTCGCTGTCTCCTACCATCACGCAGGCGGAGAGTTCGCCGCCCGCAATACGGACTAGCTCGGCGATGTGACGCGGGTCTGGCTTGTGGAAGGGGAAAGTGTCGCCACCGGCGACCGCGTCGAAGAGCGAGCCGATCCCGAGCACCGATATGAGCCTCAGCGCAAGCCGCTCGCGCTTGTTCGTGCAAAGCACCAGCCTTGCCCCTCCAAGGCGGAGGACGGCCGCCACTTCGCTGAAACCTGGGAAGAGCCGCGTCTTGGCCGCGATGTTTTCCTCGTAGTGTGCGACGAGCTTCGCAGCGAGCCGGCGTAATACCTCTTCATCGGCGGCATGACCGCTTGCCGACAGCGCCGATTGCAGCATGGCCTTGGCGCCGTAGCCCACGCCCTTCTTGATCGCCTCCGCCGGTGCTTCGCCGAAGCCCTCGGAAATCAGCGCGGCATTCGCCGCATCGGCCAAATCGCCAGCCGTGTCGGCAATCGTGCCATCGAGGTCGAAGACGATCATGGCACTTTTTTTATAGGGCCGGTTCAGCATGGTCTCCAATAGTTGCGTCAGGCCTAAGCTTGCAAACAGGTTGGACCGATTTGAGGCTTAGCTGACGCAGCTTATCCACGGAAACCACAGTTTTATTCAATTAGGAGTGGCGTTGCGGAAAGACTGTGAGGTTATTGTCACAGACGGGACCGGAATGCATGGGGGGGGGCGCGTGACGAATGCCGCGTAGTAAACGTCTACTTCATATGGCATTATTCCCGTGCTGAGCGTACCGGCACTGCCGCTGGCCACTTTGCCGGCATGGAAAAACTGTGTCAAAGATAAGAAAAAGGTGGGACGTATCTTGCCCAATTGTTAAGGTTTTGGTATTACAACCTAAAGGCGTGCAAACGCGCACGCTTCAATCGCAGATAGGCATGGAGCGAACCATGCCGGGGTTGTTTAATCATGAATACACGTCGACGCCAGCTATATTTGGCGCACAGCTGCCCAGCCGAAGAAGTCTTTGAAGAACACAGCGATGCCGGCGATTACGTCGCTGAAATGCAACCCGAGGACGCTGCCGAGTATATTGCAGCTTTGCTCGGCTCTCTGCGCGCCATCGCGGTCAACGCGCAATTTCGCATTCTCTCCGATCTCCTTTCCGTCGCCGAGGAAGAAGCCAAGCTTCACTGCCGGGCCTAAGCGCTTCAGTACCAGCAATTATGGCCGCAAAGACACCTGACGGCCGCCCCAACGCTCGATTTGCCCCAATAGGTCGAGCGATAGAAGTGCGGCATTTACATGCCGCGCTTCTAGCCCGCTCAACCGGCAAAGCTCGTCGACGTCGATAGGCGACAAGCTCAAAAGCTTCAAAACATCCTTCGCCGCCTCGCCACCGAAATCCAAGCTGTCCGCCACGTCCTTGACCCTGGAAGCGCCGGCTGAGCGCTCGTTGAGTTGCGGAACGGCAGGTGCGTGCATGGGAATGACGCTTTCCCAGCCGGCGAGCAGCGGTTGCAGCGCCTCCTCGATATCGTCCGGGCTGGTGGTGAAAATCGCGCCTTGCTTGATGAGGTTGTTCGTGCCGGTGGCCCTCGCCTCGTAAGGATGGCCCGGCACCGCGAACACCTCGCGGTTCTGCTCCGCGGCAAGCCGCGCCGTGATGAGGGAGCCAGAACGCTCCGCCGCCTCGACGACCGCCACTCCCAGGCTCGCCCCGGAAATGATACGGTTCCGCCTCGGGAAATCCTGCGAGCGCGCCACGAAGCCCGGCGGGCACTCGCCGATGAGGATGCCGTTTTGCGCGATCTCCGCCGCGAGGCCAACATGCTCCGGCGGGTAGATCGCATCGAGACCGCCCGGGAGCACGGCGCAAGTCGCAAATGGCAGCGCGGCACGATGCGCGGCCGCGTCGATGCCACGGGCCAATCCCGACACAATCAGAAAACCCCGGCGCCCAAGCGCGGAGCTTATCTCAGCCGCGAATTTCAGCCCAGCTGCGGAAGCATGCCGCGAGCCGACGACCGCGAGCGGCGGGCGGCTCCATATTCCCGGTTGTCCCTTTATATAAAGCAGCGGCGGCGGCACCTCGACTCTCGCGAGCAACGGCGGGTATCCGGGTTCGCCCGCCGCGACGAGTGTGAGGCCGGCAGACGCGGCTTTCTCAAGCTCGCTTTCAATCGACGCAGGCGTTGGAATGCTCCGGGGCTTGATACGGCTGCCATGCTTTGCGAATTCCGGCAAAGCTTCGAGCGCCGCCTCCGCCGAGCCGAAATGCCCAAGAAGCTCCCAGAATGTCACCCCGCCGATATGCGGCGTGCGGATCAAGCGCAGCCACGCCCGTTTTGCGCTTTCGCCGAGCGCCCTTGCTGTCTCGGGAGCTGAAATTTTACCCTGCTTGCAGGGCGCTTTGACCGGTGGTGGTTTCATGGCCTGAAATCGAGCTCCGTATTCCGGCGAAGCCGCGCAATCCGCGAGGGCAGGCAATGACGAGTAGCGGGTCGGTGTGGCCATGCATAGATGGGTGCGGCAAAAAAATCGAGCAAAGCTGCCGCGCTGTTGCTGGCGAAAGCTCCCTTTGTAAGCCCACGACAGCTAAACGCCGGTATCGTCTGCCTAGAGGGCGCTAACCTTTCCCCTAACCTCAGATGGCTGAGCTTTGCCGCGGGCCTTCCCCGACTTGGCCATTCGAAGGTAGACTTCAGCGATTTTCAATAACGATGCTTTGGTTGCACGATCTTGCCTCAAGGAAGCGTGCGTACGCGCCATCTCAGCTTGCGCGATGCAATATTGGGGATCGTTCAGACGCGACAAAAACATAAGCTCTATCCTCTACAAAACGCTTGTTATACCCAAGTTTCTGGTAATGGCGACGCTTATTGCAAAATAGGGTCCACAGAGAGGCAATCTTTGCGCCTGTTGATCGCAAATTTTGCCAATTTTAAATAGTCGTTTGCGAGCGCTAAAAGCGACCCCTTGGCATAGTTATTTGGCATATACTCGGCCTGGCGCCTCGCTTCTCTCGCACGTGCAAGGCAATAATGTGGATCGTCTAACCGCGACAATGTCAACATCAGCTTTACCTCTGAAGCATTCGATAATCAAAATTTAAATCTCGCCGCTAGAATGTAAAGCAAAACACCACCAGAGATTGTGTTTTGCTGACGGAAGCGTTGCCGGAATGCCACGGTTCGCCTAAAATACAACTTAGGCTGCAATGCACTGCGCCGCATACGGCTTTAATCGCTTACACTGTCAAGCACTAGTTGGAGCCAAAAGGCGGCTTGCATGCGATGCTTAAATCTGTGCGCCGCCGGGGGTATCACTGAGCTTTCGGATTATAAGTTGGTTGAAAAGCGCTATATTGTCGAAAGCAGACTGATTCATAATCCATACGGTATCTGCCATGACTATGAATAAGCATGATCTTGTCAGCATAAAGCGGCTCTTGATATCGGCCCGGGCCGCTGTGCAAGACGCAGGCGCAATGGCACGGCGCGTAGGCGACGACGCCCTGGCCCGGCGGCTGCGCGAAATAACGGGAATGCTGACAGACGAACTGGACGATGCGGACCGGCAAATTACCCAGCAGCCTGGGCTGAGCTAAGGTCAGCCGCGCTACTCGGATGTAGCAAAGGCGCGGGCAGCGTGACGTCTGCGCTCGCTGCCTTCCCAAGCTGAGGGGGTCTTGTGGAACCAATCAACCGGATTCGGTATCACGCGAAAAGACCTGGAAGCCATCATCGGCAGCAGAACGCGGATCGCAGAGGTTTTAAGCCGCAAACGCGGCCTCTCCATCGCGATGATCCGCCGGCTTCACAGCAAGCTCGGCATTTCCGCCGATGTGTCGATCCGCCCTACCCGTTAGCTTTGGACAGCTTTATTTTGCTTTCCTGCCCCATAATCAAATTCCGTATATTCTGGTGATGGCGCGCGATCAGCAGCGCGGACAAAGCGAAGACAAAGACGGCAAGTACGGGCGAAACCTCTGCCAGCACGAAGACCGGCGTGAAAAAAGCCGCCACAAGCGCGGAGAGCGACGAATAGCGGGTTAGCACCGCGACGCAGAGCCACAGGGCGCAAAAAAACGCGCCCGCGGGCCAATAAAGCGCGGTGACGGCGCCGATATAGGTGGCGACTCCTTTGCCGCCCTTAAAATTCAGCCACACAGGGAAGAGGTGTCCGGCGAATGCGCCCGCCGCGGCAAAAAGCGCGGGCTCGAAGCCGAGATAGAGCCGGCACAGCAGCACGGGCACGAAGCCCTTGGCGGCGTCGGAGAAAAGCGTGAGCAGCGCGAGGCCCTTGCGGCCGGTACGCAGCACGTTGGTGGCGCCGATATTGCCGGAGCCGATTTTGCGGATGTCGCCCGCGCCGCCGAGATGGCTGTAGATCCAGCCGAAGGGGATGGAGCCGAGCGCGTAGCCGAAGACAAATGCGCCGGCCCAAACGAGCCATGGCTGCGCGCCGAGCGTTAGCGCGAACCACAAATCTTTTTCGTTCAACGCCATCGCGCATCCCCCGCGGTTTGAGGTTGCCGCACCTTACAAAAAAGCCAGCGCCGGTCAAATGGGCTGGCCGGGACGAGTCCTGCTTTACCCCCTTACCCCGGCCCTCTCCCCGGCAAGCACGCTTTGCGCACTTGCGACAGATCTTGCCCGCTTCCGCATGCCGATGCGGTTGGGAGGGGAGCAGGTTGCGGCCTCTACAATATCGTTCCCTCCCAGAGGGAGACGGACAGGAGGAACGGCATTTCCCCTATTCGTTACCGGGCTTCAGATATTTTCGGGCATCGAATGTGTAAGGCGTGTTACAGAACTCGCAAGTCACCGTTATGACGTTACCGTCGGCCATGCCCTCGAGCTCCTCCGGCGAGAATTGATCGAGCATGTTCCCCACGCGCTCGCGCGAGCAATTACAGCGCGCGGCCAGCGGCAACGCGTTGAAGGCCCGCACCTCCTCCTCGTGGAACAGCCGGTACAGGAGACGCTCGGGCGGCAGCATTGGGTCCAAGAGTTCGTGATCCTCGACAGTTGCGGCAAGAGCGCGCGCGCGCCGCCAGCCGTCGTCATCGCCGGCCATTGCGGGGAGGCTCACCTCATCGCCCTGAAAACGCCCGCCCTCGGCGGTCAGCTTCTGCACCATCAAGCCGCCCGCACGCCAGGTCCATCGCCCAGGCGCGGAGCCGTCCGGCCCTGTATAGTGACGCGCCACCGCTATCTTGATGAATGTGGGGATTTGCTCCGATTGATCGAAATATTCATGCGCCGCATCGGTCAGCGTGTGGCCAGCCAGCGCAACGATGCCCTGATAGCGCTCCATGCCGGCACCCGGATCGATGGTCATACCAAGGTGGCCGTCGCCAAGCAGTGCCTTCGGCTCCTTGCCGCCATTCACCGCGCGAGCGAAATGCTCCCGGCTGTAGCTGGCATAGCCGCGCAGATGCCCCGGCGAGCTATAATGAACAACCAGGAAGCTCACCGGCCCATTCGACTGTGTTTGCAAGATGAACTTGCCGTCAAACTTCAGCGAAGCGCCGAGCATGGCGGTCAGCGTAACGGCCTCGCCCAATAGCAACAGAACTTGCTCGGGATAGGCATGCTTATTAAGGATTTCGTCTACCGCCGGGCCAAGCCGGATGAGGCGCCCCCGCGCGCCGGATGCCTCTAATTGGAAAGGTAGCACGTAATCATTGAACTTGTCCGCGCCGGAGCCTCCCGCCGCCTTGCTGTAATCTCCACCCATCAAACCTTCTCAAGGCACGTTGTGCTTTTCATTTTCGCTGCGATCGTGTGCTCACGCTTTGGGAGTCTACCACTTTAAGGTTCGATGGGCGTGCCAGTTTTGCGTCAGAACCGCCCCAAGAACTTGCTCCGCAACATCATCCAATTTCTCCTGATGTACATATTTTCGAAGCAGCATAGCGGGATCTTCCCATCCCCCGAGGTCCGCTGTTGTCTTGGCGTCCATGCCGCGCCTCACAATCATCCCGGTTTCAAACGATTGCCGGCCGGCCTCGTGCGGTATCCCCGCTAACTTGCACATGGCCACGCTTCTTGCAGGCACCCCGGTTTATATACCCAAAGACACGCCACGATCCATCCTTAACCTGTCTTGGCGTCAGGGTGCGCATTTCTGCGGCGATTCCCCGCGAATGATGCGCCGATCATCGTTCTTCATCTTCCCAAGTGCCGCCTTCATAGCGTCTACAGCAGATTCAACCGGCGAGCCTTCAGCCGTTATCTCGATGCGGCTTTAACCGCCGTGGCGATCTAGAATCAACTTGAGCGACTTAACTGTGGATTGCTTCGCCACGCTTGCGATGACGGCGACTTCGCTTCCGCCGAAAATGCTATAGAACGGAATAAAAGCGATAATAATACCAAGCGCCGCGCGTTTTGACCGGCACCGGGCGGCCGGCACCCAGGATGCGCTTCTCTCTGCCGTTGGTTTCGCGGTTCGTTTGCGTCACGATTACTGGAATCCCGCCTTCGCGGGGATGACAATCCTTCGGTCAACATTCATGTTTGCTAGTATAACGAGATGCAATAGGTGTCCTTGCAATGAGAAACTCAAAAACGCTCGACCGGCAGCATGCATCTTTCCCGGATTCAAGCTGCACTCCGAGTTTGAGGCTAACCCTTAGCGCGCCGTCACGAGGTGAACTTCCTCATGCTACCGATGAGGGCGATGGGCGGTAAGGCAGCCAGGGTTTCCGGCTCCAGTTCCCGTACATCGAGGTGATCCTGGCGGGTGCGGAGCCGAACCTGCCGGATGGCCTCGATGACCTCGGCGATTTTTACGCCTTTGGGGCAACGGCTATTGCATGTGAGGCAGGACACGCACAGCCAGATTGCGTTTGAGGAGAGAAGCGCATCCTCAAGTCCGAGCTGGGCGAAGCGAATCATCTGATTGGGCAGAATGTCCATGTAATTGGCCATGGGACAGCCGGCCGAGCACTTGCCGCATTGATAGCAGGCCAGCAGGTCCTGCCCGGTCATGCTCTCGATCTTCGCGACGAAAGCTTCGGACGTTGGCTCGCGTGAAATCATTATACTCATAATGTCACCCGCGCGGCCGGGAGGATAGGTGGGTCTTCCCCTCGCCGGGAGCAAACCTGCTGCGCAGCATCGAATGCCGTGCCGGTATGTTGCCGAGGCGGGCGAGTTGCTGAATCTTAACGTCCTCCGGTGTGTAGGACGGTAGAATCAGCGGCGAGACGAGATCGGTGTCGATACCTTCCTTTTCGAGTTCCCATGCGTGAGCGGCGACGTGCTTTAGGCTCAGCTTGCCCACCTTTGTCGCTTTTGCATATTCGCTAGCATATTGCCCGGCACGGCGGCCGAATACGTTGTAATCAAGCACTGAGTTGCCCATCAGGCGGTTACGGCCGTGCACGCCTCCCGAGGCTTCGCCGGCGACATAGAGGCCGGGGATATTGGTCTCGCAGCGCTCGTTGATGCCGATGCCGCCGTTCTGATAATGCAATGACGGGTAGATCAGCATCGGCAGCTTGACGATATCGATGCCGAAGCGGTCGAATTGACGGCACATGCCGGGGAACTGGTGGCGCGTATAGCCATCGCCGTGGATCTTGTCGATCAGCGGCGAATCCAGCCAAACGCCGGTACGGCCTACATAGGTCTCGATGCCGTTATCGCGGTCAGGGCTGCACTCGCGGATGATCGCCGCGCTCTCGACGTCGCGCGGCTCGCGCGGGAAGACGAACAGCTCGCCGAACTTGTTGAGCGGCTGGCCGCCGGCGCCGCGGATCTTTTCGGTGATGAGAAAGCCAGCGATTTGCTCGGGGAATACCGCGCCGGTCGGGTGATACTGCACCGAGTCCATGAATTTGAGATGGGCTCCGGCACGATAGGCAATGACCAGGCCGTCGCCCGTGGCTCCGTAGTGGTTGGTTGTGGCAAAGCCGCGGATGTGCAGCCGGCCGTAGCCGCCGGTGGTGATGATCGTAGCCTTGGCCTTGACGGTGAGGAATTGCTCGGTGTCGAGGCTGTAAAGGACAGCGCCACCGCAATGGCCCCTGTCGTCGAGGATCAGCTCCACCGCCGGCTCGAACTCGCGCAGCGAGATCATGTCCGGGTGGTTCTTTACCTCGTCCATGAGGGTGCGCATGATAATGGCGCCGATATAGTCGCGGCAGGAGACCATGCGCTTACGTGAGGTGCCGCCGCCGTGCAGCACCTGCATGGCGCCGTCTTCCATCTTGTCCCAGATGACACCGAGATTCTCGAGATCGCGCACCACGTCGGGGGCGTCCTCGGTCAGCACGCGCACCAATTCGGGCACGTTCTCGAAATGTCCTCCGCCGATGGCGTCGAGGTAGTGGCGGGTTGGCGAATCGGTGCGCGAAACGGCGGCCTGCATGCCGCCCTCGGACATCATGGTGTTGGCGTCGCCCATGCGCAGCTTGGTGGCGATCAGCGACTTGACGCCATTGCGCGCCGCGGTGATCGCGGCCCAGCAGCCAGCGCCGCCGCCGCCGATGATGAGAAGATCGGTTTCGTAGTCGGGCTCCGCCAGATGGATGTCCATCAGCTTGGGCTCGACCATCGAATGAGCTTCCAAGATCTCGGCCACCTCGCTGGTGAGCTCCTCGCCGCGGTTGGGGCCGACGCGGATGGCGCGCTTGGCGCCCGGTGCGAAATCCGGATGGTACTTGGACAGCACATCCTTCCGCTCAGCGGCGTCCATCGGAGGATAAACGGGTTGACCGCTCAAGGCTAAGTCGAGCCGGCGGGTGCGGGTCCGTTCGACCTCTTTCAGCAAACCGGCTAGATAGTCTGGATACATTTTCTACTCCAAGAAACGTGCCGAGTTCGAACTGCCGGCCTGGTTATCGGGAAAGCTCATGAAGACCGATGTGGCGAATGGTGCGCTCATGGTTCCATGTCGCGCGCGTAGTAGAGCTTGCTCAAGGCAGCGCCATCCATGGCCATGAGTTCGGCATATTCGGCATCGAACTTGCGGGCCCGGATCTCCTTGAGCCTCTCGTCGAGCTCCTTGCTCTCCTTGCGCAGGTACCGGCCGGTGAGACGCTTGGACAGGATGCCGACCTCGTGTTGGATAATCTCCGCCGGACAGCGCAATGCGCACAGGCCGCAAGCGACGCAGTCGAAGGACAGGTCCGCCACAGCGGCGATGTCGCCGCGCATGGCCGCCTGAATGTAGTCCATCACCGGCAGCCCCTGCGGGCAGGCCTTGCTGCATGTGCCGCAGGCGACGCAGCGGAAGGTGACCGGATAGACTTGCAGGATTGCGTTGACGTCAGGCTTGAGCTTCTCGAGGTCGTAGACCGCTTTTTCCATCGGCACGGAAGGGATCTGTGTCAGCGACATGCCTTCCTTGACCAAGGTGGTGCAGGCCAATCCGGTATAGAGCTTGTAGTCGCCCGGCAGGCGGTAGATAGTGCCGCAGGCGCCGCAGAATCCTTCCCGGCAGCCGGCGCCGCGTATGATCTGATGGCCGGCGTATTCGATGGCACGCATGATCGTGGCATGCTCGGGCACGACGTGGCGCTTGCCGTTAATATACACGTTTACCATATTCGCGCGCACGCGCTGGCGTTTGCCTTCCTCTTCGCGTGGCTTGTCGTCCGTTTGCATTTCCATCCCTTGTTAGTGGTTCGGGCAGCCCGCCGTTTGTCAGGCCGCTGTTTTCTCCGCGGCGTCACGAAACTCGCCGATTTGGTCGAAGTTCATATAGCGGTAGATGCCGCCTGCCTTGCTGCTGACGGCCTTCATCTGCTCCATGTACTCGGCACCCGTTGGGATGCGGCCGAGCAGCGCGCAGACCGCCGCCAGCTCGGCCGAGCCCAGATAAACGCGGGTGTCGATGCCGAGGCGGTTCGGGAAGTTGCGCGTCGAGGTGGACATCGCCGTGGCACCCTTGCGCGTCTGCGCCTGGTTGCCCATACATAGCGAGCATCCCGGCATCTCGATGCGGGCGCCGGACTGACCCAGGATGCCATAGTAGCCCTCCTCTCGCAGAACCGCTGCGTCCATCTTGGTCGGCGGCGCGATCCATAGCCGCGCGGGCAAGTCCGTCTTGCCCGCCAGCAAGCTGCCAGCAGCGCGGAAATGGCCTATGTTGGTCATGCAACTGCCGATGAAGACCTCGTCGATCTTCTCGCCGGCGACCTGAGACAAAAGCCTGACATCGTCAGGGTCGTTCGGGCAGGCGACGATGGGTTCCTTGACCTCGCTCATGTCGATCTCGAAGACGGCAGCGTACTGGGCGTCCGCGTCGGGCTCGATGAGCTTGGGATCTGCGAGCCAGGCTTCCATCGCCGCGATGCGACGTTCCAGCGTGTGGCGGTCCTGGTAGCCGTTGGCGGCCATCCACTTGAGCAGGGCTACGTTCGAGCGCGTGTACTCGATCACCGGTTCTTTGGCGAGGCGCACGGTGCAGGCGGCGGCCGAACGTTCGGCCGATGCGTTGGCCAGCTCGAAAGCCTGCTCGACCTTCAGGTTCTCCAAGCCCTCGATCTCCATGATGACGCCGGAGAAGATGTTCTTTTTGCCCTTCTTCTCGACGGTCAGGAGTCCGCGCTGGATGGCGGCGTAAGGAACGGCGTTGACCAAGTCACGCAGCGTAATGCCGGGCTGCATCGTGCCCTTGAAGCGCACCAGCACAGATTCCGGCATGTCGAGCGGCATCATGCCCGTGGCCGCAGCGAAGGCGACGAGGCCTGAGCCTGCGGGAAAGGAAATGCCAAGCGGAAAGCGGGTGTGAGAATCGCCACCGGTGCCCACCGTGTCGGGCAGGAGCATGCGGTTCAACCACGTATGGATGACCCCGTCGCCGGGACGCAAGGAGACGCCGCCGCGGCTGGAGATGAATTGGGGCAGGGTGGCGTGGGTCTTGACGTCCACCGGCTTCGGGTACGCCGCCGTATGGCAGAAGGACTGCATGACGAGATCGGCGGAGAAACCCATGCAAGCAAGATCCTTCATCTCGTCGCGGGTCATTGGCCCGGTGGTGTCCTGGGAGCCAACTGTGGTCATTTTGGGCTCGCAATAGGCGCCGGGACGCACGCCTTTGCCCTCGGGCAGGCCGCAGGCACGGCCGACGATTTTCTGCGCCAACGTGTAACCCTTGCCAGTGTCCACCGGCTGGGCCGACAGGCGGAACAGCGTCGAGGGCGGCAGGCCCAGGGCGGTCCTCGCCCTGGCGGTGAGGTCGCGGCCGACGATCAGCGGAATGCGCCCGCCGGCGCGGACCTCGTCGAAAATGACATCCGATTTGACCTTGAACTCCGCGATGACCTGGCCGTTCTTCAACGCCTTGCCTTCGATAGGGCGCAGTTCGATCGCATCGCCCATGTCCATCTTCGAGACATCGAGCTCGATCGGCAGGGCGCCAGCGTCCTCCATGGTGTTGAAGAAGATCGGCGCGATCTTGCCGCCGAGGCAGACGCCGCCGAAGCGCTTGTTCGGCACGTATGGGATATCCTCGCCGGTGAACCACAGCACTGAGTTGGTGGCGGACTTGCGCGAGGAGCCGGTGCCGGCGACGTCGCCTGCATAAGCGACGAGATGGCCCTTGGCCCTTAAGCTTTGCAGGAGCTTGACCGGGCCGATTTTGCCGGGCTCGTCCGGTTCGATGCCGGGACGGGCGTTCTTCAGCATGGCCACCGCGTGCAGCGGGATGTCGGGGCGGCTCCAGGCGTCGGGCGCCGGAGAGAGGTCGTCGGTGTTGGTCTCGCCAGTAACCTTGAAGATCGTGACCGTGAGGCTTTCCGGCACGTTCGCGCGCGAGGTGAACCACTCGGCATCGGCCCAGGATTGCATGACGGACTTGGCGTTGGCGCTGCCGGGGTTGTCCGATGCGGCCAGCGCCTTCATGTCGTTGAAAAAGTCGAACATCAACAGCGTGTGCTTCAAGGTTTGCGCCGCCGCGGCACCGCATTCGCCGCAAGCCAGCAGATCGATCAGGGGCTTGATGTTGAAGCCGCCCAGCATGGTGCCCAGCAGTTCCGTCGCCCGGACCTTGGAGATCAGCGGGCATGCCTCCTCGCCCTTGGCGACCTTCGCCAAAAACTCGGCCTTGACCTTCGCGGCGTCGTCAACGCCTGCCGGCACGCGGTTGGTGATGAGATCGATGAGGAAAGCTTCCTCGCCCGCGGGCGGATTTTTCAGCAAGCCAACGAGACCGGCGGTCTGCTGCGCGGTCAGCGGCAGCGGCGGAATCCCTAAGGCGGCACGTTCGGCAACTTGGGCGCGGTATGTTTCCAGCATAGTCACATCCTTTAAAATTGGGGGAATGGCTCTTGCTTCTTTTCGTGACCATTCCCCGTCCGTCAATGTTTTTATGCGAGGGCAGCCAGCGCCGCATTCAGCGTGGCGCTGGGCCGCATGGCTTTAGACGTCTTCTCGAAATCCGGGCGATAGTAGCCGCCAGTGTCCACGGGCTTGCCCTGGGCACCGATCAGCTCGGCATTGATAGCCGCCTCGTTCTCTGTAAGCGTCTTGGCCAGCGGTGCAAAACGCGCCTGCAGGTCCAAATCCTTGGTCTGCGCGGCCAGTGCCTGAGCCCAGTACATGGCCAGGTAGAAATGGCTGCCGCGATTGTCGATCTCGCCCACTTTGCGGGCAGGCGACCGGTTGTTGTCGAGGATTTTGGCGTTGGCCTCGTCCAGCGTCTCCGCGAGCACCTTGGCCTTTTCGTTCTTGAACACCTGCGCCAGATGTTCGAGCGACACGCCCAGCGCCAGGAACTCGCCGAGCGAATCCCAGCGCAGATAGCCTTCCTCCTGGAACTGCTGGACGTGCTTCGGCGCCGAGCCGCCGGCGCCCGTCTCGAACAATCCGCCGCCATCCATCAGGGGCACGATGGACAGCATCTTGGCGCTGGTGCCCAGTTCGAGGATGGGGAACAGGTCGGTGAGGTAATCGCGCAGCACGTTGCCGGTGACGGAAATCGTGTCCAGCCCCTGGCGGATGCGGTCGAGCGAGAACTGCGTCGCTTCCTCGGGCGTCATGATGCGGATGTCGAGGCCGCTCGTGTCGTGGTCCTTCAGGTAGCGTTCCACCTTGGCGACGATCTGCGCGTCGTGGCCGCGGTTCTTGTCTAGCCAAAAAATGGCGGGCGTATTGCTGAGCCGGGCGCGGCTGACGGCCAGCTTCACCCAATCCTGGATCGGCGCGTCCTTCGCCTGGCACATGCGGAAGATGTCGCCCTGTTCCACGGTCTGTTCGAGCAGCACGTTGCCGGAGGCATCGACGGCGCGCACTTTGCCGGCCGCCGGAATTTCGAAGGTCTTGTCGTGCGAGCCGTATTCCTCGGCCTTCTGCGCCATCAGGCCGACATTGGCCACGCTGCCCATGGTCCTCGGATCGAACGCGCCGTGCTTTTTGCAGTCCTCGATGACGGTCTGATAGACGCGCGCATAGCAGCGGTCGGGGATCATCGCCTTGGTGTCGTACTGCTTGCCGTCCGCGCCCCACATCTTGCCAGAGTCGCGGATCATGGCGGGCATGGAGGCATCGACGATCACGTCGCTGGGCACGTGCAGGTTGGTGATGCCCTTGTCCGAATTCACCATCGCCAGGTCCGCCCGCGCGGCTTGCGCGGCCTTGATGGCGGCTTCGATTTCGGCGCGCTGGCCCTCGGGCAGCTTGGCGATTTTCGCGTAAAGGTCGCCCAGGCCGTTATTCGGGTTGACGCCGATTTCCTTGAAAACCCCGGCATACTTTTCGAAGACGTCCTTGAAATAGACCGACACCGCGTGGCCAAACATGATCGGGTCCGAAACCTTCATCATGGTAGCCTTGAGGTGCAGGGACAGGAGCACGCCCTGC
>JBKQOR010000159.1:0-13791 GCA_052145435.1 Rhodomicrobium sp.
CACAGGGCCGCGGCAGCTAATCTATGTTTCAGATCCGGTTTCATCTGCGGGCATCCACGCCGTCCTTCGCTCTATTGGTCGGGATGGATTGCGCGCCGGTTCAAGCAAAAGCCGAGCCGTTTCAATCACTTCTTTGGGAGGACGTTCGAGGAGCAGCGGCGGGTCGCGACCGCCCCCGCTCGTCATCCCGGGGCTTGATTACTAAGTTCCGGGATGGCGGGGCTGGAATCTTCGGCGGTTCCGGCGCGATGGGCGAGGCTTAATCCAAGCTGCCGCAGAAGCGCTGGATGCGGCGGCAGGATTCTTCCAGCTCCGCAACCGAAGTGGCGTAGGAGATGCGGAAATAGGGCGAGAGCCCGAAAGCCGCACCATGCACGACGGCCACGCCTTCGTCTTCGAGCAGCGCGGTGACCACATCCTCGTCATTGCCGAGCAGCTTGCCGGCCCGCGTCGTCTTGCCGATCAGCCCGGCGCAGGACGGATAGACGTAGAAAGCGCCTTCAGGCGTTGGGCATTCGATACCCTTGGCCTGGTTCAGCATCGACACGACAAGGTCGCGGCGCTCCTTAAAGCTTTGCGCGCGGGTCTTCAAAAAGTCCTGCGGGCCGTTCAGCGCCTCGACGCTGGCCCACTGGCTGATGCTTGTCGCGTTCGAGGTCGTCTGCGATTGCAGCTTCGTCATCGCCTTGATGAGGGGCTCCGGGCCCGCACAATAGCCGATGCGCCAGCCGGTCATGGCGTAGGCCTTGGAGACGCCGTTCATGGTCAGCGTGCGCCCGTAAAGGCCGGGCTCGATCTGGGCCGGCGATGTGAACACGAAGCCGTCATAGACCAGATGCTCGTACATATCGTCGGAGAGCACCCATACGTTCGGGTGCCGCATCAACACATCGGTGAGCGCCTTGAGTTCCGCGCGGCTATAGGCAGCGCCAGTGGGGTTGGACGGGTGGTTGAAAATCAACCACTTCGTCTTCGGCGTGATGGCCGCCTCAAGCGTCTCGGGGCTCAGCTTGAACTTCGTCTCGATGCCGGCCTCGGCGAAGACGGGCTGACCGCCGGCCAGGAGCACGATATCGGGATACGACACCCAATAAGGCGCGGGGATCACCACCTCGTCGCCGGGGTTCAGCGTCGCCATCATGGCGTTGAAGATCACCTTCTTGCCGCCGGGCGCGACGAAGGCTTGGGCTGGCTTATAGTCCAAGCCGTTATCGCGCTTGAACTTTTTGCAGATGGCGTCCTTCAGCTCGGGGATGCCGTCCACATTCGTATATTTCGTTTTGCCGTCCCGGATGGCCTTGATGGCGGCTTCCTTGATGTTCTCCGGCGTGTCGAAATCGGGCTCGCCCGCGCCGAGGCTGATCACATCCTTCCCCGCCGCTTTCAAATCGCGCGCCTTGGACGACACGGCGATGGTGGGCGAGGGCTTCACGCGCGCAAGCGCGTCCGACAGGAAGGCCATGGGTCTTGCTCCAAGATGGGATTGCGGCGCCACGCTATGCCTGCCGGGCCGCTCGCGCAAGATGCTTCTTGTTTTCAGCGAATTTTGCAAGGCGCCGGCATAGGGCTTCTCCCCAATATATAAGCGGCGATGGCGGCGCGGAACCGCTGAAGGAAATAGCAATTCTTGTCAGAGCATTCAACGCGGGAGACTTCGCATGGCAACGGTTCGCAAAGAAATTGCAACGAGGGCGCGCCCGGCGGAGGTTTGGGCAGCCCTTCGCGATATCGGCGCCCTGCATACGAGGCTCGTGCCGGGGTTCGTGACCCACACGCGTCTTGAGCCGGGCGCCCGCATCGTTACCTTTGCCAACGGAATGGTGGTGCGCGAACCGATTGTCACCATCGACGACGAGGCCATGCGGCTCGTCTGGTCCGCCGAAGGCGGCCGCTCAACGCATTTCAATGCCTCGGCACAGGTGATGGAAGCGCCCGATGGCAGCGCGGTGGTGGTCTGGATCGCCGATTTTCTCCCCGATGCGATCAGGGGCGATATCGATGCGGCCATGAGCGCAGGCGCCGCGGCGATGAAGCCGGCCCTGGACCGGCTGGCCGGACCTGACTGAGCCGTTCAGCCGAGCAAAAGCTTGGCCGCGATGACTATCACCGCCGCCGTGGCGATCCAGAGCGGGACCGAGACCGCTAGGCGGTTTCTCCCCGCATAGGCAGCCGCAGCGGCGCGTTCCTCGCTGAGCGCTTCGGCGATGCGCGCGCCTTTCTCGATGAGCTGCGGCGCTTGCCTCAGCACGGCCGCCAGCGCCCCCATATTCGCAACCGCGTCGCGCATTTGCGCGCCCGGCCCGAGCTGCTCCTCGATCCAGGCGCGCACGACGGGCTCGGCGGCGATCCACATATTGAGGTTCGGATCGAGCGAACGGGCCACGCCTTCGACCACGACCATGGTCTTTTGCAAGAGCAGAAGCTCCGGCCGCATGCGCATCTGGAACAGGTCCGTCACCTCGAAGAGCTGCGTCAGCACTCTCGCCATCGAGATTTCCGCGGCCGGCCTTCCCATGATCGGCTCGCCGATGGCCCGCAGTGCCTGCGCAAAGGCGGCGACATCCTGCGTTGGCGGCACATAGCCAGCCTCGAAATGCACCTCGGCGATGCGCCGGTAATTCTTGGTGATGAAGCCGTAGAGGATTTCCGCAAGGAAGCGCCGCTCCTTGGGGCCGATGCGGCCCATGATGCCGAAATCGACGGCAATAAGGGCGCCGTCGCGCGGATCGGCGAACAGGTTGCCCTGGTGCATATCGGCGTGGAAGAAACCGTCGCGGATGGCATGCTTGAGGAAAGAGCGGATGACGTTGAGGCCGAGAGCCTTAGCGTCGAGGCCTGCCGCTTCGATGGCCGCCAGATCGGTCAAGGGGATGCCGTCGATCCAATCCAGTGTCATAACGCGTTTGGCGGTGCGCTCCCAATCCACCTTCGGCACCCGGAAATCGAGATCGCCGGCTTTCGCGATATTCTCGGCCATCTCCGAGATCGCCGCCGCCTCCAGCCTCAGGTCCGTCTCCAAAAGCACCGATTGCGCGAGCGTATCGACCGCAGCGACGGGGCGCAGGCGGCGCGATTGCGGCGAAAACCGCTCTGCTGCACGCGCCGCGAAATAGAAGCTTTGCAGGTCGCGCTCGAAGCGCTTTTCGATGCCGGGGCGCAGAACCTTGACCGCAACCGCGCGGCTCGCGCCGTTCGACTGCACGGCAGCTTTGTGAACCTGCGCGATGGAGGCGGCGGCGACGGCTGGGCCGAACGCCGCATAGACCTCGGTCCAAGGTTTTCCGAACGCCGCCTCGATTTCCGCTTTGGCTTTGTCTGCGGGGAAGGGCGGGAGCCGGTCCCGCAACGCGCCCAAGGCGCCTGCGAGCTGCGGGCCCACCACATCGGGGCGTGTCGAGAGAAATTGACCGAGCTTGATATAAGTAGGACCCAGCGCCCGGATCGCGCGGGAAAGCCGCTCCGCCTTTTGCTTTGCGGCAGCGCCGCTGTCCTCGCCCGCGCGCAAAACGCGCAAAGGCCCAGGCAGCGAGACCGATTCAGGCACGAAGCCTGCGCCATGCCACGCGAGCGTGAGACCCGCCTTGGTCAAGCGGAATGAGTTTTTTATCGCGTTGAACATCGCAGCCTTGCGTTTAATCCATATCCGCGAATTAACACGCGAGAAGCTTAATGTCAGGTTTTGAAATCGCCGCAGTGTTCGATGCCGGTGCTCATAATGAGAGAGCTTAAGCAGCGTGCCAGGGCTTGATCCGCGGTATCCAGCGCGGCACGTTGGCTCGATAGGCCCGGTACCGCGCGCCGAACTCCCGCTCGAGCCTTGGCTCTTCCCATCCCGCGACGAACACATGGGATGCGAACCAGGCCAGCGCAGCAAGCACGAGCAGCCGCGCATCCCCGAACAAGAAAGCTTGACCGGAAACGATCGCCAGGATCGACACGTACATCGGATTTCGCACGTGCCGGTAAAGCCCCGAAACCACAAGCTTCTGCGTTGGCGCAAGCGGCGCCGGCGTGCCGAGCCCATCGAGCGCAAAGCGCGCAAAGGAATCGACAAGTCCTGGCACGCCCATCAAGATCAAAATAACACCGGCTGCGCGCACCGCTTCGAGGCCGAAAAACGGGGGCCGGAACTCCCAGCGCGTGATCCACCACGGTATAAGCCCCGTGAGCACGCACGGCGCGGCTATGAAGAAGAGTGCCGAGCCGATTGCAGCGCCCGATCTCGTCATGGCAACCCAAATACCCGGTTATCCCCGCATAGAGGCGATGAGCGCGGCGGCCTCGCCGAGGTTCGCAACGTGCGCCTCTGGGCCTGCGCCGAGCCTCTCATCGGCCTGATTGAAGCGGTTCACGTGGATCACGCGGAATCCGGCGGCGGCCGCGCCCGCGCAATCCCAGCCATTCGCCGAAACAAATGCGATCTGCGCCGGCTCCAGGCCAAAGGCGTTCGGCGCGAGCTTGTAAACTTCGGGGCTTGGCTTGTAGATGCGCACGGTATCGACCGACAAAATATAGTCCAGAAACGCCCCAAGCTTGGCCGAGGTCACCGCGGACGCCAGCATCGAAGGCGAGCCGTTCGACAATATGCCGGTTCGCGCACGCGCGCCTTTCAGGGCCTGAAGGCAGGCCAAGGCATCGGGATAGGCTGTAAGCGAATGGTAAAGTGCGAGCAGCCGGACGCGCACGGGCGAGCCAGAAAGGCCATGCGCCGCCAGCGTATAGTCGAGGGCATCCGCCGTCACCTGCGCGAAATCGGCGTAACGTCCCATAAGGCTCCGGAGCCAAGTATATTCGAGCTGCTTCGCCCGCCATTGCGACGAGATGGCCGGACCCTGCTCGCCAAGCTCCGAGGCAAGCGCCGCCGCCGGGGCATGAACGTCGAACAGGGTGCCGTATGCATCGAAAACGCAGGCTTTGACCGTATGGCTCGCTGTCATTGTGATCTACCGTGTTTCCCGATCCGAACTGGTTCTGGAGCTTTTGCTCCCTTGTCCAGATCTTGCCTCCGGCTTTTATTATTTGCAATCGATTGTAACGCGCTCGGCGAATTGAAGCCCAAGATTGCTTGCGGGATCGATATTCTCGCCCAGCTGAGCAGCGTCCGCGTCCTGCGCGGAAGCGCGGTCGCCGACATGGGCGCGGCATGGCAGAGGCTTTGCGGAGGTGATTTTCACCGGCGCCTTCTTATCGAAATTCATGGCCACATACATGCCGGGATCGTATATGGCGAAGTTGAATTGCTTGATTTTATCGCGCGGGACCGGCGCCGCCAGCGGCAAAGTGAAATAGAGCGTCAACAGCTTGTTTTTGTATTCCAGCCGGTAGTCCGCCGATGGCTCTTTCAGCGCAAGCTTGTCTTTTCCGAGAAACGCAAAGGTGAAATACTCGAATTCTTTCAGCGCCTCGACGTTGGTTTGTGCAAGCGGCCTCAGCTCCTCCTCGCTATAGAGGCCGTCGCCATTCGTATCGAGCCCTTGGACCGCAAACTCGCTGTACATCTCGTCGAAGGTCCATTTGTGCCGGAAGCCTGTGATCTCCTGGTGGGGCCCGGTCATGACCTCGGTCTCAACGTTGACCCAAACATGCGGATGCGCCGAAGCGAGGCCGGCCGGAACAAAGGCGGCCACCAAAATGGCGGCGCTGGCTTTGAGGAGCGCGAATATTCTCATGAGCCCTTATAGGGTGAGAGGGGTGCTGGCCGCTAGAGGCAATGCCCTAAATTGGGCATTTTTGCGCGCGGAGCGGATATGGCGCCGGCGCGGGCTGCAATGACGGCGTATCTCCCTCCGCCCGCGCTGCCGATGCAGCGCGGTTCATTCCTTCTTTCGGAGCGGTTCTGGCCTAAGCCGCTAAAACAGCGAGAACGGGAACACGGGCGCCGTGGTCACAACCGGCGCGGGGGCCAGAACCGTTGTGCCGGTCACAACGGGCGTGCCCACATAGACATTGGCCGGATAGGTTTGGTAGACGGGATAGGCCCCGTAGTAGTAGGCAGGCGCCGTCCCGGCCCAATAGGGCACATACACGCGCCGCACGACAACCCGCCGTGCTGGAACTGCGCGCCTGACATAAACCGTCCGGACATCGTGCCGGAGCGTGCCCGGCAGGGCGGCGGCTTTGCCGGCTCCGCCCGCAAGGCTTGCCGAGGGGCTCGCCGCATAGGCCGCGGGGCTGGCTACGGAGATGGCAATCGCGGCGGCGGCGAGCGCTTTCTCGATTTTGAGCATGGGAAAAGACCTTTTCGCTGATGGCGGCGCCAAACGGCTCCGGCCTACCCCGGCCGTTGTGGATTTGGCGAAGTAAGTATAAAGCAAGGAGCGGCGTTCAGCTGCATGAATATCCGTACCGCGATTAATGAGGTTGTAAATTTCAACCGTGAATTACAACAAGATTCTACCGCGTGCCCGACGTCTTGACTGGCCCAGGCGTCATCGGGACCAGGTAATCACTTCGCCATGTCACAGATCGCGTCAATCGTTATAGTCGAGAGTACTGGATTCCCGCCTTCGAGCGTGTGAAAAAATCGAAATGCGAAGCCAGCGTATAAGCTACGAACGTCATTGCCGCGAAGGCGGGAATCCATTTATCGTGCTGGAACAAACTATTAGCATGGGTCCCCGCCTCCGCGGGGACGACGGTGCGGCCCGGATTTCAAGCGTTTCAACTGGTTTGGCGATTTTTTCACAGGCTCGAAGGCGGGAATGACACGGTATGGCTCAGCAGCGCAGCCGCGAGGTCTTAACGGCCGAAGATACCGAAGCCGGGCCAAGTTAGAAAGTCGCTGCGATGCCGGCGCGGCGGCCGTTGCGTATGGCCGGATGCCGGAATTTTCTGTATCGCGGGAGGATTATTGGGATCGGCCGCGCCGTTGATGCCCGCGACCTCCTGGTTTTGCATCCAAGGCGGCAAATAGGACTTGTCGCCAGACTCGACCTGGGGAGCCGGCGGCTGCGCCTCTTGTGCCTCGCCCGCAGGCGCCGCAGCGGTTGGCGCGCTAAAAAGCAAAGCCAGGGCAAGGATGGCTAACCGTGCTGTCCTATCGATGTGCCGAACCATACGACCTCCTCGAACGCTGAAGACCAACATGAACGAGCGAAAGCAGCTGCTTCCGGGAGGGGCCTTCATAACAGGTGCGCCCGCCCCGCCAAATGGCAGCTTGGGCACAATGCAAGACCTATTTGATATGAAACTCCACGCTTGCCTAGAGCTTTAGTGTGAAATCGTGCAATTTTGGTTCAGAGTGTGCGATTTTTTGCGGAAACCTTAAGCGAAGCAGCGGTTGTTATCTTCCGCCGAAAAAGCTGAAAGGCTGCAGTGCTGGCTGTGCGGAAGACTGCACACGCCTGCCAGCCGCGAGCCGCTGCGCAATGCTATCGAAAATGCGCGCAAATCTTTGAGCGCCCGTCTTTTGCACATTGCGGTCCATGATCTCGCCGATCTTTGCAAGAAGCTGGGCGCCGGTTTTGCCCGCGGCAATCGGGTTGCGCTCGTAGCCCTTGCGCTCGAAGAAATTCGAGGTGGGCATCGTGCTCCCTACGGGCTGCATCATCTCGAAACCGTGAGCTGGGCCGGCAAGGTTCATCAATTCGAGCTGCGCTCCGCTCAAGCTTTGCATGCCCTTCCTTGCGGCGAACTCCATGATGCCCCTGAGCTTAACGACCTGCAGCCAAGGCCCTACTTCACCGTCGAGGTTGAGAGCGTGCATGCCGAGGCCCTTGGCCGTTTTCGCATAGGCGACGTGCGCAGGCCAGTTCTCGCGAACCGTCCGGGCGTCGGCGATCATCCGGCGCAGAATCGCCGCCTTGGCGCGGAGCGAGCGGGCTTTGCTTTCGGGTATGCCCTCCTCGCTGGCCTGACGCTCAAGGCGAGCTGCGAAATCCGGGCCGTCCTTTCTAAGCTGCTCGATGGTGTTCGCCGCCAAAAGCTGTGCATAGCCGAGCGCTGTGGAAGCGGCGTGGCCGGTCTTCGGATTGAAGCCCGATTGCAGGTCGTGCGTCCCCATCCCGCCAGTCTCCAGCGCGTAGACGCGAATCACCTGATCTCTGGTGAGGCCAAGCTTGATCGCTTCCATGGCGTAGAAGATCATGAAATCGTCCTCACTCACCCGGTCTGGCTTGAAACCGTAGACATCCTCGGCATGGCGGAGAAAATCGGCCACGACCGGAACCGGCTCGTGCTGCTCCACCGGGGGTTTGGGCGGCTTCGGCAAAAGCGCCATGATCGCGTCAGGGCGCGCGGGCCCTTTGTAAACCGGCGGCTGCTCTTTGACATAGTCCGCAGCGGTAACGGCATTGCCGGCGCCAAGCTTGGCTTTACGCTTCCTGCGCTTCAGCTCGATTTGGTGCCAATATTGGTCGGTGCGGCGCTGAAAAGCGATGCGGGCCGCTTCATAAGCCTTGAGCTTAGCCTGCTGCTCTGGCGTAAGCTTCGCGATCGCGTCTTGCAGCGGCGTGCCTGCGAACGCTGTCCAGTCAGCCGCAAGCGGCCCCGCTATGAGGCAGATCGCTAGAAGGCAGGCAGGGAACAGGCGTTTCGGCATGGGGCGCACTCTAACCGAAAGGGGACTCGGGCACATCCCAAAACTTGCGGTGCGGCCTGTATCGCCTTTTTGGCCTGCGCAAGCCTGAATTCCCGAGCCTAAATTCTCGCAAGTGCGAAAGGCATGCCACATTTCTGACGCGCCAGTGAGGCAACTCCCCTTCCGGGAAATCGCTCTCTGTCTGCGTGGCAATGAACTGAGTTCGTGACGCACTCTTTGCGGGAAACCATCGTAAGCGTTCAGGCATGGGACTTGGCAAACGCTGTTTGAGGCGCGAGACGCATATTTTGACGCTCATCGGATACAATAGCGCGGCTATCTTGCGGCAGCTCTGGCGCGCGCGCGCACCGGCGGCCTGTCTGGGGATCGCACTTGCGCTGGCAGGCTGCGCCGGTTTCGGGCTGCGCAACGCTCCCATCAACTCGGCATTGACCGGGGATACATCCTTGGCGGCACCAACTGCGGCGGGCGATCCGCTGGCTCAAGACAAAGCAGAGACGGCCATCGGGCTCAGCTTTTCCGGCGGCGGCACGCGCGCGAGCGCGTTTGCGTTCGGGGTTCTGCAGGAGCTGGCGAAAACCGAGGAAGCCTCGCGAAGCGGAGCGCACGCGCCGCTCATCGACCGGGTTACGCTCGTGTCCGGCGTTTCGGGCGGATCGGTCACGGCCGCTTATTTCGCGCTCTATGGGCGCGAGACGCTTTCCGATTTCCGCAGGCGCTTTCTGATTCAGGATGTCGAAGCGTCCTTGAGCACGTCGGTCAATGTCACGAACCTGATGCTGATGGCCAAAGGCGGCGTGAACGACCGCAGCGGCCTGCCAACCTGGCTAGACAAAAACCTTTTTCGCGGCGCAACTTATGCGGACGTGCTGAAGCCTGGACATCCCCAGCTTTGGATCAATGCATCCGACATCTTCAACCGCACGACATTCATCTACAACACAGTGAATTTCGGCGCGTTGTGCAGCGATTTGCGCAGCTATCCGCTGTCCGAAGCCGTGGCCGCATCCGCCGCGGTGCCGTTCATTTTCGCGCCCATCGTCGTTCAGAACTACGCAGACAGGTGCCAGTTCAACGCGCCCGATTGGGTCTATTCCGCGGACCGGCCCGGCGCGCCCGCGATCTTGCGCGCCTCGGCTGCCGCCATCCAGCGTTACCGCGAGAAGAGTGACGTCAAATTCGTGAAATTACTCGACGGCGGCATGACGGACAATTTGGGCCTGAGCGGTTTTGTGCTTGAGCTCGCGGCGGCGACGAAGCCATACGAGCCGCTGACCCCGCGCCAGGCGGTCAACCTGAAGCGCTTTCTTTTCGTGGTGGTCGATGCGGGCCGGCCGCCCGGAGGCAACCTCGCCAGGGATGCCGAGTCGCCCGAAATCATGGAGCTGATCCAGGCCGTCTCCGACACGGCGGTCGACGCTAATGTGCGCGCGGCCTACGACGCGTTCGTCGCGGAGATGGAGAAATGGCGCGAAAGGCTGATCGAGTACCGCTGCGGGCTCACGCCGCCGGAAGTCGTGGCATTGCGCGGCTCGATCGAGGGCTGGGATTGCCACGATCTTTCGCTGCAGGTCGCTAAAGTGAGCTTCGAGGCGATGCGCGAGCCAAGCGTGAAGGCGCGGCTCGACCGGATTCCGACCCGGTTCAAGCTGCCGAAGGACGATGTCGATCTCCTGATTGCGTCGGCGGGTAGCCTACTGCGGCAAAACGCGAACTATAAAGAGTTCCTCGCGACGTTTTAGCGCCCGGCACCGGGTATATCTTGCCGGCTTAAATTTACACTGCGCGCTCTGGTCTCATCGTGGAAGGCTCGTGACATGCAGACCTCGAAAACTATCGCAGCTTTGCTCGGCCCCACGCTCATGGCGGGCGCCCTCTCGGTCTTGCTCAATCTCCGCGCCTGGCCCGGCCTCGTCGAGCAGGCGGCCCAGAATCCGGCAATTGTCTTAGTATCGGGCTTCCCGCTATTCGTTGCGGGACTGGCGATTGTGTATTTTCACAACCGGTGGCCTGCCGCTTGGCCCGCCGTAGTGACGGTTTTCGGATGGATCGCCATCGTCAGCGGCCTGTTGCGGATACTCTTTCCCACGCAGCTTTTTAAGTATGGGGTTAGCGCGGTGCAAACGCCGGGCGTGCTGCCCATTGTGGCGATCGTCCTTTTGGCGGTGGGCGCTTTTCTTTCATACAAGGCTTATGGCCGGGAACAGTGACCGGATAGCGGGCGCGAGGCTGGCGCCGAGGTTCAATGAACGAAAACCTGTCGCAAGCCAGCTAAAGCGGCCGTTTGGTCTTGTTTGGATAGAGCGCCGATTTTCCGGGTCACAAGACTTTCTTCAAGCGTAAAGCATTTGAAGCGCACCACCGACGCTGTTGTGAGTCGTGCGGCGGCGCTCAAGTCCGTAATGAGGACATCGCTCGGCCATTGCGTGCGAGCTGCGGTAGTAATCATGAGCAGGATGACATGATCGTGGCCGGCGTTGAAGCTGCGGCTCGATACCACCAGCGCTGGGCGCGGTTTCTGCTTCGCCTTGTCCGTGAAGGGAAATGGCACGATGACAACGTCGAACGGATCATAGATTGTCATAGGCTGCGGCGTCTTCCGGCGTATCCCACTCGGTCAAGGTTTTTTCGAGCTGCGCCAGATGCGCCATGTCCATCGCCGTGGCCTTTGAGAGCACCACCCGGTCGCCTTCAACCTCGTACATCACCACATCGCCGGGCTTGAGCCCGAGACGTTCCCGCACGCGCTTAGGGATTGTAGTCTGCGATTTTGCGGTAAGACGGCTATGCATTGTCACATTCCTTGCTTCCTTACCGTAAGAAATTGTGGCGCATCCGTCAAATTGCTTCTCTATGGCGTTCTAGAGATACTGCGCATTGCACAGCGCAGGTGCGCTCGCTATGACATTGTCAGTTTTCTTGTGGTTACGGTGTAGGGCGATGGCGGACGAATTGTTGAAATCCAAACTGTTGGAGATATTGCCTGCCGCTAACGAGGACTTGGCCGTCGGGCAGGCCATTGACCAGCTTGAGGAAACGCTTCATCGATCAATATCTCAGGAGGAATTAGGACAAGCACAGCTTGAGCTGATACAGGCTGACAAGCTAGTACGAGGCCGTCGCGGTGTGCAAGCGACGTTGCGGCGCACGCCAAAACGGGCCTCATCGCCTGACGCTTCCCGGCAACGAGAAGTCGATACCTATATGCACGTCGAAAACTTCCTTCGCAAATCCTTCGTCCCGGACGTGATCGATCCTGTTCCTCAGATGGTTGATTATGTGGTGGAAATCACCGCAGCGACGGGCGGAACTGCTGGGCTTTGGACAAAGCCTGATTTGGCGTTGGCTACGGTAACGAGATACCGCTTTTCTCCCCAGCCAGAATTGGAACTTTATGGATTTGAAGTAAAGCAAGAAGATGGATGCACAGTGTACGCCGTTCATGAAGCCCTGGCTCATGCCGCCTTCGTTCACTACACGACAGTCATAGCGATTTTGGCGGACGCCTCTCCTTACCAGCGAAACCTCGCCAGGATGAGGGAACAGGCCGCTGAACATGGCGTCGGACTTATCGTGATTCCCGGTACACAACAGAACTTGGATAGATATGAGTTGATCTTAGAGCCCAGGCGCCTAGCCCCAGCCTTATGGCGCGTCGACGAATTTATTGAAACCAGATTTGGCAAAGACGCAAAGCAAAAACTGCTTTCTTGGCTGGGGAAGCTGTAATGAAACTGTTGCCTTCAGCGAACATGAAAGGCGGGGTTGGGAAATCAACTCTTATTGTTTCACTGGCAGATGGACTGGCCTTCGTATACGGCTTCAAGGTTCTTGTTATCGACCTCGACATGCAGTGCAATGCTAGCCAAGTTGTCTGGGGGGATAAAGCTCCTCCGCCCTGGCGTGGTGAAGAGAACGTCGAGGGCTTTTTGCGGCGCTGGCGGGCTAATCCCCGGTATGATCCGATGTTAGACATCAAGGCGAATGTCATTTGTCATTCCCGCCTTGGCAAACCTTCTGGTTGGGTTAGCCTTTTCTCCGGAAGCAACCGCCTTCGCACGCTGGAAAGAACGTGGCTGAGCGAGATGGGTTCTTATAAGATATGCGTCGCGGCTGTTGAGAAGGCTATCGACTCGATCTTGACACGTGTTGCGGGTGGTTACGATGTTATCCTCGTGGATTGCCCGCCCGGCATTTCGATGCTGACCGAGGCAGTTCTAAAAAGGGCGGACATGCTTCTTGTTCCCACTGCTCCGACCCGCTTCGGGATCGAAGCTCAGAATAGCTACCTCGACTTTATTTGTGACCTGGCTCCAGGAAAGCGCCCTCAGGTGTTTCTTTCTATGTTAACAGCGAAAAATGTGTCTAGCCGCTTTGAGGAAGAGATACGCGCCAAGGCTGCCACCCCAAATTGCCGCTTTGATTTGTTAAGCAGCTATTACCCGCAGCGAGTCGCCTTCGAAGACGCGATGGGCTATGCTTCAAACACGGCTTTCGATTCGAAATATGGTAACATGGCAGACACGGTGAAGGTGGCTGCGCGTGAAGTTGCAACCAAACTCGGGATCGCCCCATGATTCAAGATAGTGCAATGGTGAGAACGGCCGGTCTACTTTTCGTACGTAAGCCGGCGCTTGAGAGGGATATTCGCAAAAAGGTCACGGCCGCGCTGATCTCTCTCAAGCTTAATGAAGCTAGGGAGATATCGGCTGCTGGCGCTGGCTCCTTTTTCCAAGAAACAATTGCACAATTAAATGGCCCAGCCCTGCTAAAGCTCGCGAAAAAGCTCGATCCACATCTGCCGGGACGGGACGCGATGCCGGAAGCGTGGCTGCAGGCGCATGTAAAAAAGCTTATCGCAGCGGAAGCCGAACCAATAAAAGCGATTAAGAAGCCGCGGCCGCCCAAAGCTGCGAGTAGCTCCGGCCGGCGCACAAAGCCTGAGAAAGTCAAAACCGTGGTGAACGGGTAGCGGACTAAAGGGCGTTAGCTATATTACCCGCATGGGGAAAGCGCGCGCACCGAAACTGTTCGGCAGGAAAGCATCGAAGTTTGAGCAGTCGGAGCCGAGCGGCTTCGCGGAAGGGCCGCAGGCCGCGTTCCAGGGCGAACCCTACACCTCCGGAAGCACGGCGCATCTCATTCCGGCGCTGCGCAATTTGAAGCCCTCCGGCGCGATGCCGATGCCGTCGCACCTTCAAGGCAAGCTGCCGCCCATCGGCGACCACCCGCTGCTCACCGGCAAGGATATG
>JBKQOR010000160.1:0-96142 GCA_052145435.1 Rhodomicrobium sp.
GGCGCGGGCGATGCCGAACCGCCCGAGCAGACCCCGTCAGATCCGCCCGAGCCGCTTGGCGAGCAGCCCCGCGATCACGCCGCCCGCAACCGCCGCGGCCAGCACGCGCACCGGCCCATGCTTGCGCACGGCGTGCTCGATCTGGCGGCCGATATCCTCGACCGTTGGAAGCTCGCCCGGCGCCGGCGCGGCGGTTACGGCCAGCGCTTGCCTAGCGTCCGGGCGGTTCTTCTCCCTTGTAACTCCAAAGGCGATAAGCGCGATTAAGGAGCCAATCGAGGCCAGGATCGCCGCCATGAACGCCGCCGAAAGCACCGGATCTTGCTGCCACTTGTTCAAGGCCCAAAAGCCGGCCAAGAGCGCGAAAACCGCCGCTGCGGAGAAGACCGCCGCCGCCAGCACCAGCACCAGGTAACGCGTGACCGCCGTCTGAACGTAACCGCCCAAGCGCCGGCGTGCGTCGCCGGCGGCGATAAGCCTCAGGATCGCTCCGAGCATGGGCGTTACCCTTTCAACGGGTGAGGAGCGCGCCGATCAGGAAGCCAACGCCCGCCGCGATCACGGTCGCTTGCACGGGCTTCTCCCGGATTTGCTTCTCAAGGTCGCCCATGTTCTGCTCGACGGTCTTCCTCATATCCTTAAGCGCGGACTGAGCCGCGGGGCCGTATTTATCGGTCAGCTCTTTGAGCTGGCGGCGCAAATCCTCGATTTCGCGCTGAGCCTTCTCCGCTGCGTTCGCGTCGCTTTCATTAGCCATGGCGGTATCCCCTATTTGACAAAGTGGGCAGATAGCACGGATATGCCCGATTTGTTCGGTGAAAAGACGATTGCGTCAAGCGGAATAGCTGCCGTGCCACTTTGACGCGGCAAATACGGTCAAGCTACTGTCTTGATACTGTTTTCCTGTTGCGGCCCCGTCTCCGCCCCGCCGGGTCTCGCCGCAAATCAACCTAAATTCCCGAGATCCCTAGACATTCGTCGAATTCGGGTGCTATCAGAGCGCCCAACAAGACGCGGATGCGGCACAATCCGCGCGAAGCGCCGGCGAAAAGTGCGCTTATTGGCGGCGAATGGAATACAGAACCCGGACGGGAAATAATGGACAAGGCATCGGCGGCCGCGGACGCTCAGGAGAGCGAGGATCGCAGCGGCGAAACTGGAACTGGCACGGGTAGCGCGCGCGAAAGCTCGATTGCGCACACTCATGCACAGGGGCTCGGCGAGGAGCAAAGCATTTGGTTCAAGCTTGGCGTGCTGACGAGGCAGGATGACCCTATTCCCACGCTCCAGCGCTTATCTGAGAAGATGGACGGCTGCATCCGCGTTAACCTGAAGGACGAGCGCATCTTTTTCCTGTCCGAGGTGGACCACTTCAAGCATGTCCTCCTCAACAAGGTCGATAATTATGGAAAATATTTCGAAGGGCTGAAACCGATCTTCGGCAGAGCCATGATCACCATCGATGGCGCGCTCTGGCAGAAGATCCGCATGCCGCAGCAGGCCGCGTTTCAACCCAAGATGTTCGGCGAATATCTGCCCTATCTTTTGTCCTCGGTGAACGACAAGGCCCGCGACCTCGAAGAGTACGCCAAGACGGGCGAAACCATCAATCTCCTGGAGGAGACCTGGGGTCTTGCCGCCAGCATGGTGTGCAAGGCGCTGTTCGATCGCGACGTGCCGTTCAACCCCAAGGCCGTTTTCGGTGCGGTCAAATCCTACACCGATGCCGGCCACCACCGGAACCTAAGACTCGCCAAGGTGAAAGGCGAACTGACCGAGGTTTCGCTCGACGATCCGGCCGCCGGCGCCATCGCGGCTTGGCTCGAACTCATCCCCGAGGTGCTGGGCGCGGTGCCGCGCGACCACCGCGAGCGCACGCTTTTGACCATGCTGCAAGCGGCAGCAGCCGATCCGAACCGGCCGGAATTCGATCGCCAGCAGGTACTGGACGAGATGAAGCAGTATCTTTGGGCCGGCACCGAGACGACCGCGCTGACGCTGACCTGGTGCCTCTATCTGCTTCATCTTCACCCAGAGGTTGCCGAGCGCATCCGCCAAGAGGGTGAAGATGCCTATGGCGGCCGCGTGCCCAGCTGGGATGACATCCACGCGCTGGCCTATACGCGCGCAGTCATCCAGGAAACCATGCGTCTCTATCCGCCGGTTTGGGGTATTATCCGCGTGGCGCTTGCCGAGGACGAGATCTCGGGTCACAAGGTCATGCCCGGCGACAAGATCGCACTCTGCCCCTATATCGTGCACCACTCTTCGCGCTATTGGGACCAACCCGAACAGTTCGATCCCTCGCGCTTCATGCCGGAGAAAGCCAAGAAGCGTGCGCCCTACTCTTACGTGCCATTTGGGGCCGGCAAACGCGCCTGCATCGGCGGCGCCCTCTCCATCGTTGAAAATACGCTGGCGCTGACGCAGCTTCTGCGAAAGTTCCGCTTTGAGTATGTTGGGGAGGTGCCGGCGCGCATGGATGCAACCGTCACGCTGACGCCGCGGGGCGGCGCCCTCCCCTTCCGCGTGCATGCGCGCTAGAGTTTATCCTGTTGTGTGGAAGCCGCATAAGGCACCCTCAATTTGCTCCTCTCCCCCTTTGGAGCGATGGGACGCCGCACAACGGTCGCAGCCACTTTCTCTCCCTTCGCGGACCTAGGGGGGAAGTGGCTTTCCAGAGACCCCCGATCAGCTGCATAAACTCTAGGGCTTGCCGTTTGCTCCTAAGCTGCGCTATCGAGCATTTTTGAATATTCTGGCAGGCTGGCACAGTGGCAAGGGTGTTGATGATTCAGGTTGGTCGCCTAGGCCGGCGCGCCGGGAAGAAACGAAATGGATAAACGGGAACTCCGTTCTGCTGCCTCCCTTGCCGCTGTCTTTTCGGTAAGGCTTCTGGGCCTGTTCATGATCTATCCGGTCTTTGCCGCCTATGCTCGCGAACTTTCGGGTTCGACGCCCTATAAGATCGGCCTGGCGCTCGGCATCTACGGCCTGAGCCAGGGACTCTTGCAACTCCCGTTCGGCTTCCTATCCGACAAGGTTGGCCGCAAGATCATGATAGTTCTTGGGCTGGCGTTGTTTGCGGTGGGCAGTGCGGTCGCCGCGATGTCCAGCTCCATCGACGGCGTGATTGTTGGGCGCGCCTTGCAAGGTTCGGGCGCGGCCGGCTCGGTGATCCTGGCGCTCGTCGCCGATCTGACCGCCGAAGAGAACCGCACTAAGGCGATGGCGATAGTGGGCGTTCTCATCGGAGCTTCGTTCATGTTCGCTCTAGTGACGGGACCGCTCGTGGCCGGTGTCGCGGGCGTTTCGGGCATCTTCTGGCTCATGGTGATTTTGGCGGGGCTCGGCATCGCGATTACTCTGTTCGTGGTGCCAAACCCGCGGACTCTGTGCGTGCACCGCGACGCCGAAGCAGTGCCGGTCATGTTGGGATCGGTGCTTAAGGACAAGGAGCTGCTTCGCCTCGATTTCGGGGTTTTCGTGATGCACGCGATGCTCACGGCGAGCTTTCTCGTGGTGCCGGGGCTCCTGCACGCCGGGCTGAACGTGACCAGCCACGATCAGTGGATCGTCTATTTGCCTGTGGTTCTCGTCTCGCTCGCGGTCACCGTGCCCGCCATCATCGTGGCTGAAAAATACCGGCACATGAAAACCGTGCTGATAAGCGCGGTGGCGGCGCTTGCAACCAGTCAAATCATGCTCGTTTTCGGCGCACACAACGCCGTTATGCTGGTTGCGGCGATGACCGTCTTTTTTTCGGGGTTCAATGTGATGAGCGCGAGCCTGCCCTCGCTGATCACCAAAACGGCGCCCCCGGACGCGAAGGGCACGGCTACCGGCATCTATTCGACTTCACAGTTTCTCGGGATTTTTGCTGGGGGAGTCGTGGGCGGCTGGGTGCACCAGAGTGCTGGCAGCTCCGGCGTATTCCTTTTGACGGCCGGACTCGCACTTCTGTGGCTGGCTGCCGCCGCGACGATGGCCGAGCCCAGCTATCTCACGACGCGGCTCGTGCGGATCTCGGATGCCCAGGCGGCCCGCGCGGAAAGGCTTGCCGCCAAGCTGCGCGCGATGCCGGGTGTGGCCGATGCCGTCGTGATCGCCGAGGAAAGGCTCGCCTACCTCAAGGTCGATTCAAAATCCTTCGATTCGGCCATGGCGGAAAAGCTTGCCCGCGCAACTTAGCGTTCCTTCGATTGCCGGCTAGAGCCTATCCGCTTTTGATGGTATCAAAAAAGGGCTCTAGGTTCTTGTTTTGCCGTGCGTCTTTACCGGAAAACCGCTTCACACTTTTCCGGACGCACGCTAAGGAACCAGCGTCATCGCGACCCGGAAACCGTTGCTGCTGCTGCGATCGCCGGGATCGCAGCCAAGGCGGCACGCCGAGCGCAGTGACGCTGGATCGCAGTACCAAGAGCCGCCGCGAAGGACCCGCGGTCCATCGCGCGTGCCAGTCCACGCTCCGCCGTCAGCGTTCAGGTTTTTAGGCTTGTCCTTGTAGCTCGCGTGCCAAATATCTTCGCACCATTCCCAAACATTGCCATGCATGCCGTACAAGCCGAACGCATTCGGAGCGAACGACCCAACCTCCGCAGTCCGCCCGGCGCTGCCGAACCTCCCTTCGGAAAATTGCGCCAATTTCCCGATACTGTCCCCGAACGAATAAGCCGCCGTGCTCCCGGCCCGGCAGGCGTATTCCCATTCCGCTTCGCTCAGGAGCCGGTAACGTTGACCCGTGGCAGCCGATAGCCATGCGATGTAGGCTTGCGCGTCATCCCACGACACGTTGATCACCGGGCGCCGTCCGCGTCCCCAGCCCTGATCGCTGGGCCTGTAGGAAACGCCCCCTGCCTCAATCGCCGCGTCCCACTCCGCGAATGTCACCGGATATTTACCCACCGCGAAGGGTTGCGGGATCGTCACCTCGCTCTGAGGACGTTCATCGCCGCCGCCCTCGCCTTCTTTCGATCCCATCGTAAATCTTCCAGCCGGAAGCACGGCCATGTCCGGCACCGCATCGGGATATTTGCGCCGCTTGCGAGGCTGGCGGAAATCGGTAGGCCTTTGCAGCGCGGCTGAATGGAGCATCTTCAGGAGCTGACCTTCTTTTCCGTAAGCTGGTGCAGCGCCATTATCCTCTCGAAGCATTGTCGAGCCTGAGTTCCGGTCCGGTCCGGTCCGTTAACCGCTGCATAAGACAAAACGATCCATCGCCGAATTTAATCCGCTAGCGAGTAAGGGATTCGCCTGAGCAGAAATTTAGCAAAAGCGATGGCGCGGGCGCGCTAATTAGCATCGCAACCTTTTCGTTATGAAATAATTAGTAGTCGATCCAGGGCCGCAAAGCGCCGCGATCGAGACGAACGCGGGCCGCCTTGGCTAAGAAAGGAAACGGATATGGAAGCAGACGCACCGGGCGGACGCTGGGCACCGCAGATGTTAAGCATTTTGAGAATCGTTGCTGCGCTGATCTTCATCGAGCACGGGACCGTAAAGTTTTTCGGATTCCCTGCGGCGATGGAGAATGGATATCCGGCTTTCCTCTCATTGCTGTGGTGGCAAGGCGCCATCGAGCTCATAGGAGGAATTCTTCTTTTTTTGGGGCTGTTTACCCGCCCTGTTGCCTTCGTCCTCGCAGGCGATATGGCGGTCGCGTACTGGATGGTGCATGCGCAGAAGAGCTTTTATCCCGCCCTGAGCGGGGGTGACGCTGCGATCCTTTACTGCTTCGCCTTCCTATATATCGCGTGCGCTGGAGGAGGAGCGTGGAGCCTGGATAGAGCGTTTCGCCAGTCTTAAGCGTTCGCGGCTAGCGGCGCGTGTCCCAGGGTCAGCCTCTGAGACCGGCGCCGGTCGCCTTTTGAACTTGCGCCACGACCTTCGCGGACACAGCCTCGATCTCCGCCTCGGTCAGCGTGCGATCGAGCGGGGTCAAGGTGATTTCCAGCCCAAGCGACTTTTTGCCGGGCGGCACACCCTGCCCTTCGAAAACGTCGAAAATGCTCACTCGCGAGATGAGGCTTTTCTCGGCTCCCTCCGCCGCCCTCAGCACGGCCGCGGCGTCGACAGACTTGTCGACGAGGAAGGCAAAATCGCGCTGCACGGGCTGAAAATCGCTCGCAATCAGTGGCCCTTTCGCCGTTCCCTTCCTGCGCGGGGCGGGAACGCTATCGAGGAAAACCTCGAACACGGCAGCGGCGCCTTGAAGATCCAGCGCCTTCAGGGTTTCTGGATGAAGCTCGCCGAAATGCGCGAGGACGTTCTTCGGGCCGAGCTGCAAAGTTCCAGAGCGGCCGGGATGATACCAGGACGGCGCGTTGCGGGCGGTTTGCAGCTTACCGGCATCGGCGCCGAGTGCCGTCAGCACGGCAAGAGCGTCGGCCTTGGCATCGAAAACGCCGGCCGGCTTCGCGGCGCCATCCCAATGCCGGCCGCCGCCGCCGAACCGGTCCGTGCCGGCGCGCACGCCGCCCGCAACATTGCTTTGATCCTCCGGTGCCTCTCCGCGGAAGACCTGCCCCACCTCGAAGAGCGCCACGTCCTGGAAGCCACGATTGGCGTTGGCGCGGGCGGCCGCAAGCAGCCCCGGAAGCAGGCCCGGGCGCATATCCGTCATTTCGTTGGAGATGGGGTTAGCCAGCCGCAAGCCTGCAGCGCCGCCGCCGAAATGGCGGGCATGCGCCTCGGTGATGAAGGACCAGGTGATGGCTTCCACAAAGCCGCGAGCCGCGAGCGCGCGGCGTGCGGTAAGAACCCGCTTTTGGCTTGCGGTCAGCACAGCCTTGGCCACGCCCGGATCGCGCGGCAGCGGCGCTGGCGGGATGCGGTCTGCGCCGGATAAACGGACGGCCTCCTCGACGAGATCGGCAGCGCCGTGGATATCGGGCCGCCAGGACGGGGGTGTTACGCTTAAGCTGGGTGCCTTGCCATCGACCCTGAAGCCGAGTTTCTTCAGCGTGGACACGATCTCGGCATTGGTGAATTTCGCGCCTGAGAGCTTTTGCACACGAGCCGGATCGAAGCGAATGGCGGCCCGTTCTCCGGGCTCATGACCGGAAACGGCGGCCGAACTCGGTTCACCGCCGCAGAACTCCAGGATCATCTTTGTGGCGAGGTTCAGCCCCTCCATCTCAGATTGGGGATCGATGCCGCGCTCGAAGCGGAAACGCGCATCGGAGTTGATGCCGGTCTGGCGGCCCGTGGCCGCTGTGCGCGCTGGGTCGAAATAAGCGCTTTCAATGAAAATCGAGGTTGTCGCCTCAGTCGCGCCGGTCGTCTCGCCGCCCATGATGCCGCCAAGGCCCAGCACGTGCGCCTTATCGGCGATCACGCACATGGTTTCGTCCACTTCGTAGGTCTTGCCGTCGAGGCCTGCGAAGCTCTCGCCCTTCTTGCCGAGCCGCGCCATAATGGGGCCGCGAAGCTTGTCCGCGTCGTAGACGTGCAGGGGCCGGGCGCGGTCGAAGGAGATGTAATTCGTAACGTCGGCCGCGGCGTTGATCGGGCGGAGGCCGATCGCGCGCAGGCGGCGCTGCATCCATTCGGGCGAGGGACGGTTGGTGACGCCACGGAGGACGCGGCCTGCAAAGACCGGGCAGGCGCTTTCGGATCCCTTTGGAAACTGCAGCCTGATCGGGATGGGGCAATCGAATTTGCCTTCGCCCGTGTAGCCGTGGCTGACTGGCTTCAGCTTGCCGAGCCCCGCCGCGGCAAGATCGCGGGCGACGCCCCGCACGCCGAGGCAGTCGGGGCGGTTCGGCGTGATCGCAATGTCGATGACGGGATCGTTCAGCGCCATGGCATCCACGAAGCGTTCGCCGATATGTTTTTCCATGCGCCCGGGCAGCTCGATGATGCCGCTATGCCCGGTGGAAAGCTCCAGCTCGCGCTCGGAGCACAACATGCCCGCCGAGTCGACACCGCGGATCGTTGCCTTGCCGAGCGTGACGCCGATGCCCGGCACATGCACGCCTGGCGCGGCGAACACGCCGATCAGGCCCTTACGCGCGTTCGGCGCGCCGCACACCACCTGCACCACGCCCGCACCGGTCTCGACCTTTAAGACGCGCAGCTTGTCCGCGTTCGGATGCGGTTCGGCCTCGAGCACCCGCGCAATGGTGAAATCCCTGAGCTTGCCCGCCGGGTCTTCGATGCTCTCAACCTCAAGCCCAATAAGGGTGAGCTTTGTAGCGATCTCGTCGAGGCTGGCCTCGGTTTGCAGGTGATCTTTGAGCCAGGAGAGCGTGAATTTCATGGAGGTGCCAACGCGGGAGGGTGTTGTGAGGAAGCGTGGATGAATGCTTTGTCACGATCCTTGCGCCGAGGCAACAGCCGGCTCGCAAGAATGCCTATATCCCGCTGCCGCAGCGCTCGGAAGCGGCCGGCCGGGCGCAGCCTGCTTTGGACCGAGCCAGACGGCGCCGCCGTCTTCTCGCTGTCACACGAAAAGCCCAAAGTTTTGGGAGCGCAAGGCCGGAAAGAGCGTTGCAATGGCGCAACTTGAGCCGGCCCGCAGCCAAGCGCGCATACCCAATTCAATCTTAGCATAGCTATCGGCGTCAGAAGGCGAGACGGAGGTTTGGAATGGAAGATGACACTTCGAAACTCGATGAAATGCAAAGCGCCTATAAAGCGGCGGTTGAGAAATGGATCGCTGCGATCAAGGAAGAAAAGGCGCTTGCCTCGGTCAATCATTCGATAGCCGAAGTCGATAAATGGGAGGCGGCACATTTTAGGGAAGATGAAATCCGCTGCGAAGTGAAGGCTGCGAAGAAGGCATACGAAGACGCGTTGCGCGAAAAGTTCTTCGGTTTCTAAGCAGGAATAATACTGGATTTTGAATGTTGCAAGTTCCCGGATAGCCGCGAGCGGCTTGTGGGATTACAGCCGCGAACCATCCAGGCGGAATCGGTATTACGCCCCTCTTACGAGATCGCGGCGCGGAGATCGCCGAGCGTTATCATGAGCGTCATCGCGTCGAGGGGCGACGGATCGAAGCCGAGCGCAAGATGGAACGCTTTGGCGTCGTCCGAAATCGCGTGCACCAGAATTCTCCGGATTCCGATGGCCCCGGCTGCATGGACAACGCGCAAGGCCGCGTCGCGAAATAGGGCGCGGCCAATGCCTTTCTTTTGATAGGCGCTGTCGATTGCGAGCCGCCCCAGCACCGCGATGGGAATCGGATCGGGCATGTTGCGCCGGAAGCGGCCCGTCGCTTCGATGACATGAACCCCTCCCGAAGACAGAGCGTAGTAGGCAATGACCTTTTCGCCTTCGCAAAGAACGAAGGTTCGCGATGCTCCGCTCGCCTGGTTCTGAAGCGCCCGGCGCTTAAGCCAGCCGTCGAGCGAGGCCACGCCAGAGTTAAAGTCCGCAAGCCGATGTGTGTCTGCAAGGGGCTGCGGAGGCGACAGCGTCACGCCGGCTCCCACGGTGCGGGCGTTTGCATGGTGCGGGCCAAGCGCTCATTGGGCTGCGGCGGCGCATCGAGGCGCGCGAGAAAATCGGCGTAGACCTCAGGGGTGACTGGGAATAGCACCCGGTCAAGCAGGGCTTCCTCGGCTGCGCGGCGCGCGGCGTCCAGAATGAAATCGGTGCGATTTTTGCCGAGGGCAGCGGCAGCCCGATCGATCAGGCTGCGTTCTGCGGGTTTGATGCGCAGATTGAGGCTATCGCGTTTTACCGCCCGGCTCTTTCTGAGTGTAGCGGTCATCGGCGATCTCCCCTGTTCGGGTCAGCCTAGCATATTGTGGAGACATTGTCATTACCGATGGAGCCCGGCGCTTCGCGCCATTAACGCCGGTGGAAAGCCTATGCGGCTTGCTCCTTCTCGATCTCGGCGATGGCTTCCTCCACCGCGTCGAACACGAGCAGCGTGGAAGCGTGCCGCGCCTTGTAGCTGCGCACCGTTTCGAGAATGGCGAGATCGCTCCAGCGGCCGCCGGGCGGCGGGCCGCCTTCCTTGAGCATCGCCCGCATTTGCGCGCCGACCTCGCGAAGCTCGGCCGCGGTCGAGCCCACGATGTTCGCGCCCATTACGGCCGCCGAGGTCTGGCCCAACATGCAGGCTCGTACATCCTGCGCATAGTCCGTGACGCGGTCCCCCTCCATGTTCAGGTTGACCGTGATGCGGGAGCCGCAGAGCTTGGAATGCGCGCTTGCCGTCGCGTCCGGGCTAGCCAGGCGGCCCGTCCGGGGAATGTTCGCGGAAAGCTCAAGCACCCGCCCTGTGTAGATATCTTCCAGATCAACCATTGCCTTACCCGCTCTGCGAGGCGGCTGGCCTTGCCTGCAGATTCCCGTTTCTTATATACTGTTGCGTCTTAGCACCTGCAATCGCTGGGGCGGCTTTTGGTAAGTGTGTTGCAAGCCTCGAATTTCCACATCGCGCGGCAGCGCGCATAGGCCGCTCGAAGACCGGATGGCGCAGCATCTTCCGCAAGAGCTTGGCATAAGCACCTGCCGAAAGGGTAAGTTCCCATGGACACATTAGCTTCAACGCTGGGGCCGCAAGCCCTCCGGCAAACCTGCAATGGCGCCGCCGATGTTGGACGGCCTAGCCGGGAGGAAGCCAAGGCAGCAGTGCGCACGCTTATCGCCTGGGCAGGCGATGACCCCACGCGCGAGGGGCTTACCGATACCCCGGGCCGCGTGGTTGAGGCTTTCGAGGAATTTTTTGCGGGCTACGACGGCGATCCGTTCGAAATCCTTTCGCGCACCTTCGAGGACGTGCAAGGCTATGACGACCTCGTCATGCTGCGCGATATCCGCATCGAATCGCATTGCGAGCACCACATGCTGCCCATCGTCGGGGTGGCGCATATAGCGTATGTGCCGAGTGGCCGCGTGGTCGGCATCTCGAAACTGGCTCGCGTTGTCGATATCTACGCCAAGCGCCTCCAAACGCAGGAGACCATGACTGCACAAATCGCCAATGCCATCGAGGAGGTATTGCAGCCTCGCGGCGTGGCGGTGATGATCGACGCGCTGCACGAATGCATGACCACACGCGGCGTTCATAAGCCAGGCACAACCACCATCACGACGCGGTTCACAGGCGTCTTCAAGGATGACCCAAGCTACCGGGACCGGTTCATGCAGCTCGTGAACGGGCAGCGCCCGGCCGGCCTGAAATAGCGGGCGGAGGAGTGCCAATCTCATGATTGAGGCCGCGAAGCTCAGCAAAAAGGACCTCGAAGAGGGCAGCGTTTTCGCGCCCCGGTTCGACGAGGCGGGCTTGATCGGCGCGATTGTGACCGATGCCCGGAGCGGCGGCGTTTTGATGTTCGCCTACATGAACGCCGAGGCGCTGCGCCTGACACTTGAAAGCGGCGAGGCACATTTCTGGAGCCGGTCGCGGGCTTCGCTCTGGCGGAAGGGCGAAACGAGCGGAAACAGGCTGCTCGTCGAGGAGATGCGCACCGATTGCGACCAGGATGTGCTTTGGATCGCGGCGCAGCTGTCCGGAGAGGCCGCTTGCCATACGGGGCGGCGAAGCTGCTTTTACCGGCGTGTTAAGCGCAACGGAGACCGGTTTACGCTTGAACTCATCGCGGACATGACACACGCTGGGGTTGAGTAGCAGTTATCGTATTTTTATTCCAAACCTAGGATAGTATCAGCTTTTCCCGGGCGCTGCTTTTAGGATGGCCGTTCCATGGCCAAGGCACTTATCGGACTGGCATTGGGAGGCGGCGCCGCTCGCGCGCTCGCCCATATTGGGGTAATCGAGGCCTTGATCGAGGCTGGCCTCGAACCGCAAATTGTCGCCGGAACCTCTATCGGCGCAGTTGCTGGCGGCTTTTATGCCGCGGGCCGGCTGGCCGAGCTGCATGACTTCGCGCGAGGGCTCACCTTGCGGCAGCTTCTTCGCTATCTCGATGTGAACCTCGCCGGTTCGAGCCTGATGACGGGAAAGCGCCTGGAAAAAACGCTAGCCTCCCACATTGGCGATATTCAAATCGAGGATTTGCCGAGGAAATTCGGAGCCGTGGCAACCGAACTCGGCACCGGTCAAGAGGTTTGGCTCACCAAGGGTTCACTGGTGGCCGCCCTTCGTGCGTCCTATGCGTTGCCGGGGATCTTCAAACCGGTGCGGATCGGCGGGCGGTGGCTGATGGACGGCGCGCTCGTGAACCCAATTCCCGTTACGGCCGCTCGCGCTTTTGGCGCTCATTTCGTGATCGCGGTGACGATACACTCGGGGCAGTATGTGCGGAACACCCTCTTCCCCGTGGAGGCTGAAGCCGCGCTCGATCTGAAAACAGAACGCGCCACGCCAGAGGATCAGCCGAAAAAAAGGCGCTTCGGTCTTGTCAATCGCCAGCTTTTGGGGCAGCGCCGCGATGGCGCTCCCGGAATACCGCGCGTTGTGCTCGAGGCGTTCAATATTACACAGAACCGGATCGAGCGTTCGAGGCTCGCAGGCGATCCTCCCGACGCGACCATTCAAGTGAACCTAGATGGTATTGGGCTTTTCGACTTCCATAAGGCCGAGCTGGCGATCAGCCAAGGCCGTGCCGCGGTGCAACGCTTTTTGAGCACGATGCGCCGCGACGGTGGCGGACTGTACATTGAAGCCGCGATCCGGCGCTAACCGGCCACGAAATATTGCCGCATCTGTTCCGCCTCGGATACGGCGAGAGCGAGCTTGTGCTTCACCACGTCGCCGATCGAAACGATACCGGCAAGCCGGCCGTTCTCGGTCACAGGAATGTGCCGGTGGCGCTGCGACGTCATCTGTTCCATCAGCCAATCGATGCTGTGATGCTCTGAGCAGGTAAGGACCGGATGGGTCATATGCGCCGAGACCGCCTCCTGAAGCGCCGCGGCGCCCTGCGTGGCCAAAACACGAACGATATCCCGTTCGGAGACGATACCAAGGACACGGTGCAGCTCGTCCACGATCACTACCGCGCCAATGCGGTTCTTTTCGAGAAGGGCGGCAGCCTCCTCTATGCTGGCGCCCGGAAGCGCGCTCACAACGTTGCGGCCTTTTTCCTTCAAAATCCAAGCGACGGTCATGTTTTCCTCTCAGGCCGGAGGTGCGTTTGGGGTCGTTACGAGACCCTCTGCGCGGCCACCTTTTAGCGGTCTCACCCCCAGCTCCCGATTATGATGCCTGGAAAGCGGCCCTATGGCAACAGTCAAGCCGATAAACGCAGTGCACTGTTTTTCCGGCTGCTGGGAACGTTCGCCCAGCGGGGATGTTTACATAGCGGTTCCGTGGTCCGGCCTCCCCTTGCCCCCATGTCCCGCCCGCCGGAACCAGCGTAGGCCGGTGCTCCAAAAAGAGCGCCGGCTTCCGTTCGCGTTCAGAAACGGGCCCGCGCTTAAACTGGTCCCGCTGAAAGCTTGCTCCGGAATAGGCTTGAATTCTCCACATAGCGCCGTGCGGTCCACCGGATACGTTCGATTTCTTCCGGCGAGAGCTCGCGAATAACCTTACCGGGAGAACCCACGACAAGCGAACCGGGAGGAATGGCCTTCCCTTCCGTCAGGAGCGTCTGAGCCCCAATCAGGCTATTCTCGCCCACTACCACTTTGTTTAGGATGGTTGCGCCAATGCCGATCAGGCAGTTGTCGCCGATGATGCACCCATGGAGAATCGCGCGATGCCCCACGGTACATCCGCGCCCGAGTTTGAAGGGAACCCCCGCATCGGTGTGAAGAACGGAGTTCTCCTGGATGTTCGTATCCTCACCCACCTCGATAAGCTCATTATCGCCGCGGAGCACCGATCCGAACCACACCGAGGCGTTGCGCCCAAGCTTCACCTTACCGATTACGTAGGCATTGGGCGCAACCCAATATTCGCCCTCCGGTGGAAGCTCGGCTGAAACGCCATCGAGCGCCAAAACGGGCATATATCACCTCGATTATTCGTTGAGGTCGTCTTCGAGAATCGCCATCTGAAACTGATAGGTAAGTTCGTTGTCCTCGTCGTCTCTGTAAATGACGCCAACGAATTCGTCCTTTACAAAAACTTCGACGGAGTCCGCCTTCTTAGCCCTTTTTCTAATTTCGATGGCATCGAGATCGAACTTTTTCCTCAAGTACGTTTGGAGGCTTTTTATCTCTGCTGGCTTCATGATTTGCCTGTTTTTTCAGCCTGTTGCTCCGAGCCGCCAAGCTCCGTGCCCATCAGGAGCTGATCCATCATCCGGGACGGCTGACTGCACCCTGCTTCGCCTATCACCCGTGCAGGCACACCTGCAACGGTTGTGTGCGATGGAACGTCCTTTAGCACAACACTACCCGCGGCAACGCGAGCGCAATCCCCAACATGGATATTGCCGAGGATCTTGGCGCCCGCTCCGATCATAACACCGCGTCCAACCTTCGGATGGCGATCCCCGTGCTCCTTTCCGCTGCCGCCGAGCGTAACGCCATGCAAGAGCGAGCTATTGTCGCCGATTTCAGCAGTCTCGCCGATCACGATGCTCGAGCCATGATCGAACATGATGCCGCGCCCAATTCTAGCGGCAGGGTGAATGTCGATACCGAAAACGAGCGAGGATTGGCTCTGCAGGTAGAGGGCAAAATCGTTTCGCCCGGCTTTCCAAAGCGAGTGGGAGAAGCGGTGCGTCTCAAGCGCATGAAAGCCCTTGAAGAAAAGTAGCGGTTCGATCAGGCGGCTGCAGGCCGGGTCCCGGTCGTAGACCGCCGAGATGTCGGCCCGGACGATGATGCCGAATTCGGGCTCCTGCTCGGTAATGCCGATAAAAGCTTGCCGGATGAGATCGGCACTGACGTTGTCGTGGTCGAGGCGCTGGGCAAGGCGGTGGCATACTGCATGCTCGAACTTGCTGTAATTGAGGATGCTCGCAAAGACGAGCGCCGCGAGCGCGGGCTCCGACTTTGCCATATCCTCGGCCTCCTGCCGGATAATATCCCAAACTGGATCGTAAGCCGCGACCTTACCGGTTTTACTCCGTCGCTTTGTCTCTAACATAGGCAGGCCTCGCAGCTCCTGGCTGAGCATACACTTTGTTAAGCTTACCCGATTGCCGAATAATGTGCAAAGACTGCCATTACGGCCTCCGCCTTAGAAAATCGAGAACGCCGTCTTTGAAAACGCGGTCTCCCACAGCTTTCATGTGATCGCGCCCCGGAATGTCAAGCGCCAGCGCACCCGGTATGGCGTCCGCAAGCGGCTGCGCCGGGCCTGCGATGGTGTCCTCGGTTCCCGCCGCCACGAGAACGGGCATTGTCAAAGCGCCGAGCTCTCCGGCGGGAATGCGGTCGCGCGAGGACATGATGCAGGCGGCAAGCGCGCGGCGGTCGCTCTTGGTTTGATCGGCGAACAGCCGGAACGCGCGCGCGTGCGCATCTGCGATCGCGGACGCATCCGTGGCGAGCAGCGCAGCCTCGATAGGCCTCGGATCGCCCACGCCGTGGATCATATTTGCGCCGAGCCCCGCAAAAACCACGCTCCGCACGCGGTCCGGATGGGCAAGGGCGAGAAAAGCTGCGATCCGGGCGCCCATGGAGTAGCCGATGACGTCGGCTCTGGCGATATCGAGATGGTCGAGCAACCTGCGCGCGTCCTCCGCCATGAGAGGGCCGGAATAGGCTTCCGGGCTATAAAACTTCTCACTTTCACCATGGCCGCGATTGTCGAGCGTGATGGCGCGAAAGCCATGCCTCGCAAGAAACGCCATCCAGCCCGTGCCGGCCCAGTTCGTGCGGGCGTTCGAAGCGAAGCCGTGGATGAGAAGCACCGGGTTGCCCTCACCCTCAACGGTGTAGGCGATTTGAGCGCCGTCCGACTGGAACACATCCATGCCTCTCCTCCCGCTTAGGCTCTATGTTGAGGAGTTTCGATAAAATGTAAAGCCGGCGAGTTCCCGGAAAGCTCCAATTCAAAGGTCACTTGGAATTGCTCTTCGGGCGCGTGCGATCACGCGATTGCAGGCCAGGCGGAAAACTCGTTCCATAGGCGCCAGAGACGTCAACGCCCCGCATGTTAGAAACATGCGGGGCGTAACGATGTTCTGCGAGATGGCCAATGCCGCTGGCGGGTGAGAGCCGATAGCTCCGTACCTTTGGAGCAACTTGACCGCTTAGGCGGCGGTCTCGCTTTCCTTCCGGGCGCGTGCCTTCGCGATTTCCCGCTTCAAGCGCCGGGCCTTCAGAGAAAGCTCTTCGTCTCTCGCCTTGATCAGGAAGGCATCGAGCCCGCCGCGATGTTCGACCGAGCGGAGCGCGTTGGCGCTGATTCTCAAGCGCACGCCCCGGCCGAGCGCGTCGCTCAGAAGCGTGACGTTGCAAAGGTTCGGCAGGTAGCGCCGTTTCGTTTTAATGTTCGAGTGGCTTACGAGATGACCAACGAGGCCACCCTTGCCTGTGAGTTCGCACTGGCGCGACATGATCGGACCTAGAGGTGAATGGAGTTTGGGCGCAATCGCCAATTCGAATTGATGTAGCGTCTAGAGCCGCACGGGTCAAGCAACTAATCGGGATCCAAGGAACCGGTCTACTTTTCTACCGTTTCGGTGTCCTCCCGGACAGCTTTCCTTAACTCTTCCAGGAAGGGTTTTATATTGGCGCCAGGGCAATTTGTCTGGTCATGGTCGCCGTGGCCCGAAATGCTTTCCGGCGGGATGCCGTATGTCTGCGCAAGCCACCGGACGAGCTTCATCAACGACGCAAGCTGGCTTTGCGTTGGCTGCTCGCGTTCGAAGTCGCCTTCGACGGTGATCTGAATTCGGCCGTCGTTGTCGAAGCCCGTCGTGGCGTCGCCTGCAAAGTTTATATCCCGGCCTTCGGCGATCTTGCCGTTGACGTCGACATAGTAGTGGTATGGGACATCGCCCCATGCCGGTTTGGAGAAAATACTAACCCTGCCAGGCGTCATTGCGAAGTGCTGAAGGCCGCGCATCTTCGCTTCGAGGCTTACCTTCGGCTGCTGGCGTTCGCCCGTATGGTGCACGATGATCTCTAGAGGCTTTTGCTCCTGCATAAGCTCCGTTTTCGGTGGCAGCGCGCCCCATGCCGCCCGGGATACAATATCCGGTTCGGCTATCTCCTGCCCGGCGGAAGGGCGGCCGTTCCCCGCCACACAAATGCAAAGCAAAATCAAGCTGGCCCAGCGCAACCGCCGCCCGCGTGCATTCGGGTCGCTAGCTCTTGTGCTCAACACGGCACCCCGGCAAAAGCGCGCTGCTGGACACTCAAGCGGCCCTTCCGTTCTGTCGCGCGTACTCGCGTTCTATCAGGCTTGCCGAGCACCGTGCAAGGCCGCCGCATGGGCACGCTTTGGTATTTTTCCCAAATGTGGAAGCAAGCCGGGTTCGCCCCAGATGGGTCTGCACAATCGCAGACATCGCGCAGCGGCATTCACCGCCATAGCGATCCAGAACAGCATCGTTGACGCGAGCCGTGGATTGTGTCGCTTCGCCGGCAACGAAGGCGATTCCGGATCGGCGTCCGGTGCTGCGGGGCGGCGAATTTCCGCAATCAGGGTAGCGAGGCCGCAACGCCGCGGAACGTGCGCCGTTGGCGCAGGCCTCTACGCTGCGGAGCTTTCCGCGCCCTCTTCTCCGGCAATCGGGCCCGAGTCCAAGCCCTTCGCAGACTCATCGCGATCGACAAGCTCGATGACCGCTAGAGGAGCGTTGTCCCCGTAACGGAAGCCTGCCTTAAGCACCCGCGTATAGCCGCCAGGGCGCCCTTGGTAGCGGGGACCGAGCGTCCCGAAAAGTTTCACCACCATCGCTTCATCACGCAGCCTGGATGCTGCTACGCGCCGCGCATGCAGGTCTCCGCGCTTGCCGAGCGTGATGAGCGCCTCGACCACGCCGCGCAGATCTTTTGCCTTGGGAAGGGTCGTTACGATCTGCTCGTGCTTGATGAGCGCAGCTGCCATGTTCGCGAACATGGCCTGACGGTGGCTCGCCGTGCGGTTAAATTTACGGCCGGATGTACGGTGACGCATTGTCTCGTCCTCGAAAGCCGCGAGCGCAATACAGCGCCGCGGGTCTATTGCCTCATCAATAATGGTCCTCGAACCGCTTCGCCAGCTCCTCGATGTTCTCCGGCGGCCAGTTCGGGACTTCCATGCCAAGGTGCAGGCCCATGCCGGCGAGCACCTCTTTGATTTCGTTCAGAGATTTACGCCCGAAATTCGGGGTGCGCAACATCTCGGCTTCTGTCTTCTGAATGAGATCGCCGATATAGACGATATTGTCGTTCTTGAGGCAGTTGGCCGAGCGCACAGAGAGCTCAAGCTCGTCGACCTTCTTGAGAAGAGCTGCGTTGAATTCAAGCTGCGGAATGCGCTCCTCGGAGACTTCCTTGCGTGGCTCTTCGAAGTTCACGAAGATCGAAAGTTGATCCTGGATGATGCGTGCCGATAGCGCCACCGCGTCCTCCGGCGACACCGCGCCGTTGGTTTCCACCTCAAGGGTCAGCTTGTCGTAATCGAGGATTTGCCCTTCGCGCGTGTTGGAGATCTTGTAGGAGACCTTCTTGACGGGACTGTAAAGGCTATCGACCGGAATGAGGCCGATCGGCGCATCGTCGGGCCGGTTGCGCTCGGAGGGAACGTACCCCTTTCCGATCATTGCCGTCAGCTCCATCCGAACGGCAGCGCCTTCGTCGAGCGTGCAGATTACGAGATCGGGATTGAGAATCTCCACGTCGGCGCCGGCTTCGATATCGCGGGCGCGGGCAACGCCCGGACCGTCCTTGCGAAGCACCATCCGCTTCACGCCCTCCGAATGGATGCGAAGCGCGATTTCCTTGATGTTCAGAACGATGTCGGTAACGTCCTCACGCACGCCTGGGATCGACGAGAATTCGTGAAGCACACCATCGATGTGCACTGTCGTGACCGCTCCGCCCTGAAGCGAGGAAAGCAAAACGCGGCGCAGGGCATTGCCAAGCGTCAACCCAAAGCCGCGCTCCAACGGCTCGGCAACGATTGTGGCCAGATATCTGGGATTCGTGCCTGGGAGAACGTTAATCTTTCCAGGCTTGATGAGGTCCTGCCAATTCTTATTGAGCACGTTTCTTTCCTTGATCTGGCGGCGTCATGCACCCATGCACGCCGCGAGCACTTGCGAACCGGAGAGGCTCGCTCCTCGGTAACCCGCTTTAAACCCGGCGTCTTTTGCGGGGGCGGCAGCCATTATGCGGGATTGGGGTCACGTCCCGGATCGAGGTCACCTGGAAGCCGCACGACTGCAAAGCGCGCAACGCCGATTCCCGGCCCGAACCGGGTCCGCTCACCTCGATTTCGATGGTGCGCATGCCGTGCTCTTGTGCCTTGCGGCCCGCGTCCTCGGCTGCGACCTGCGCAGCGTATGGCGTCGATTTTCTCGATCCCTTGAACCCCATAGCACCAGAGGACGACCAGGAAATCGCATTTCCTTGCGCGTCCGTAATGGTGATCATCGTGTTATTGAAGCTTGCAGCCACATGCGCAACGCCAGACGCAATGTTCTTCTTTTCGCGGCGCTTAACGCGCGCCTTTTCCTTCGCCATCGTCTATGTCCCAAATCTTTTCGCTAGAGCCACGCCCTATTTCTTCTTACCGGCTATCGGCTTGGCCGGGCCCTTTCGCGTACGCGCATTGGTGTGCGTCCGCTGACCCCGCACGGGGAGACCGCGGCGATGCCGAAGCCCCCGGTAGCAGCCCAAGTCCATCAGGCGCTTGATGTTCATTGCCACTTCGCGGCGAAGGTCCCCTTCCACCACATAATCGCGGTCGATGACCTCGCGAATTTGCAGGACTTCGGCGTCGGTCAGCTCGTTGACACGGCGCTCGGTAGGGATACTGACTTTGTCGCAGATTTCCTTCGCGAAACGCGGCCCGATGCCGTGAATATAGCGAAGGCCGATCTCAACGCGCTTATTTGATGGGATGTTCACACCCGCTATACGTGCCACGTGGTCCTCGTCGTGTTTAGGCTAAGTTGGAGCGAGTGTCCGCTCACGCCGGAATGCGTTAACAGCGCCCCGGAGGGAGTGCCTCCAGACCGCTGCAGATCATGAGTTTGGGGCTGCAATATAAGCACGCTTTTCAAATAAGTCTAGCGTCCTTCTTTGGGCTTACAATGCAGCTATCGCGATTTTCGCCGCCAGAAGGCCGGGGCCTAATGGCCTGCGCTTTCGACGATATCGTTGATGCGGTTCTTAACCTCATCGATGGGAGACTCCCCATTGATGACGTGCAGCTTGCCCTTGGCACGGTAATAGTCGATCAAGGGTTTGGTTTGCTCGTGATAGACAACCAGGCGTTCGCGCACGGTCTCCGCATTATCGTCGGAGCGCCGTTTGAATGAGGTGGAACCGCAACGGTCGCAGACGCCCTCGGCCTTGGGAAGCCGGAAGAAGTCATTATAAACTTCGCCGCAGGTGCCGCATGTGAAGCGGCCGGAGATGCGCTTGACCAGAACATCGTCGGCGACGTCGACCACGATCACCGCATCGATATTTTTCGCAAGCTTGGCTAAAAGACCATCGAGCACTTCCGCCTGTTGTACCGTCCGCGGGAAACCGTCCAGGATAAAACCCGCCAAGTCTTTCGGAAGGCCCTCGATCGCCTCGGAAATCACACCGACAACCACCTCGTCTGGAACGAGCTTGCCGCCTTCCATGTAGGACTTGGCAACGGTGCCGACTGGGCTGCCTGTTGCCACGGCGTGGCGCAGCATATCGCCCGTGGACAGTTGCTTAAGATAGAAATGATCTTCCAGATATTTCGACTGGGTGCCCTTTCCAGCACCCGGCGGTCCGAGCAAAATAATATTCACCGGCGTCTCCCTCCCTTGAGTTTCGATTTCTTGATGAGCCCCTCATACTGGTGCGCAAGCAAGTGGCTTTGCACCTGTGCAACGGTATCCATGGTAACGCTCACGACGATCAAAAGCGAAGTGCCTCCGAAGTAGAACGGGGCCTGCATTTGATAGGAGAGAATTTCGGGTAGAATACATACGACCGAGACATAAGCGGCGCCGATCACGGTGATTCTGTTGAGCACATATTCGATATATTGCGCCGTGCGCGGACCGGGCCTATAGCCTGGGATAAATCCGCCGTATTTCTTGAGGTTGTCCGCCGTTTCCTGTGGAGGAATGACAATCGGCGTGTAGAAGAACGAGAAGAAGACGATGAGCGCAATGTAAAACAGGATGTGAAGGGGCTGCCCCGGCCCAAGTAGCGCCAGCACGCGGGCTAGCTCGTCGGATGAGCCCCCAACGAATTGCTGGAGCGTTGCCGGGAGAAAGAGGAGCGTGGATGCGAAAATGGGCGGGATAACGCCCGACGCGTTGAGCTTCAGCGGCAGGTGCGAGCTGTCGCCCTGAAACATGCGATTGCCGATTTGCCGCTTCGGATATTGTATGGAAAGCCGCCGCTGTGCCCGTTCGAAGTATACGACCATTGTTACGACGCCAACCATAACGGCAAGCAGCACGATGATAACCGCCGGCGCCAAAACGCCGCTGCGGCCTTGCTCCATGATCCGGTAGAGCGCTGTAGGCATTTCCGCCACGATACCGGCGAAGATGATGAGCGAAGAACCGTTACCGATGCCGCGCGCGGTGATCTGCTCGCCAAGCCATACGAGGAACATCGTACCGCCCACGAGAGAGATCACGGTGGTGAGCTGGAAAAACCAGCCTGGATCGAGCGCCGAGCTGTTAAGCCCGCGCGCGGTCAAGGTCGCCTGAACCGTGGCGATGACCACGGTGAGATAGCGCGTGTATTGGTTCATCTGCTTGCGCCCTGACTCGCCTTCCTTGCGCAGCGCTTCGAGCGTTGGCACAACGGAGGTCAGGAGCTGGATGATGATCGAAGCCGTGATGTACGGCATGATGTTGAGCAGGAAGATCGCAGAGCGGGAAAGGGCGCCTCCGGAGAAAACGTTGAGCATGCCGAACATGGTGTTGCTGTTCTCGAACAGCTTGGACAGAAGCGAAGTATCGATCCCAGGAATTGGGATGAACGTGCCCATCCGGTAGATGAGCAGAGCGCCCAGCGTAAACAACAGACGTTGCTTAAGCTCGTCCGCTTTCGCGAAGGTCGAGAACTTTAGGTTCGCGGCAAGTTGTTCCGCTGCGGAAACCATGACTGCTACTCTCCGGTCTGCCGCACCGTTCCCAAGCCCTGGGCGGAACGGTGTCTGGGCATGTTAGGCCTCGATGAAATATCGTACAGTAGAAGTGTCGGCTTGCAAGGGGTGCCCCTTACTCAGGCTTAGGCTGGCGGCTTTCACGCTTGGCTTGGGCGGCGCGCCGGCGCACGGCGCGTTTCCCGTCGCCCGCAAGGCGATCCTCGCGCTCAATGGTGATCTCGACGGAACCGCCCGCCGCCTCAACTGCTTTCACGGCTGCCTCGGAGGCTCCGGCGACCTTGAATTTTAAGGGAGCCTTCACTTCGCCGCGTGCAAGCAGCCGCACGCCGTCCCGCTCGCGCCTCAGCGCGCCGGAAGCGATCAGTGCGCTCGCGTCAATCACGCTCTTCGCATCGAGCTTGCCGGCATCGATTGCGTCTTGAACGCGGTCTAGATTGATATGTGTGAAATTGAGCCGGAGCGGATTGTTGAAGCCGCGCTTCGGCAGGCGCATGTGGATCGGCATCTGGCCGCCCTCAAAGCCTTTGATCGCCACGCCCGAGCGTGCCTTTTGACCCTTCACGCCGCGCCCGGCAGTCTTGCCCTTGCCGCAACCGATACCCCGGCCCACACGAATGCGGTCCTTCGTTGCGCCTGGGTTATCTCTTAATTCGTTCAGCTTCATAATTTAGGTCCCCGGGGCGGCGGCACACGCCGCTTCTAGCGCTTTTTCCCATCTACCGGAACGCCGTTCTCTTCAACGATGCGGACCAAGTGCGGGATTTTGTTGATCATGCCCCGAATTGCGGGGTTGTCGGCGACAACCCGGCGGCGGTGCATTTTATTCAAACCGAGGCCGACAAGCGTCTCGCGCTGATCGTAAGGCCTGCGGATGGGGCTGCCGACCTGCTCGATGGTCAGCGTTTTCTTCGCCGATGCTTCAGCCATCACGGTCCCCTTACACGTCTGCAGTTTGTGTAGCACTGGCGCCTTCAGCACCGTCGCGCCTGCGGGTGACGATCTCGCTCACCTTCTTGCTGCGGCGCGCCGCAACGCCCCTCGGGCTGTCTTCCCGCTTTAACGCGTCGAAAGTTGCGCGCACCATGTTGTACGGGTTCGACGTGCCAAGCGACTTCGCGACGACGTCCTGCACGCCCAGCGTCTCGAACACCGCGCGCATTGGTCCGCCGGCAATAATACCGGTTCCGGGAGGCGCTGCGCGCAGAAAGACCTTGCCAGCACCGTGGTGCCCATGCACGTCATGGTGCAAGGTCCGGCCTTCACGCAGCGGCACGCGAATGAGACTGCGCTTTGCGGACTCCGTTGCCTTTTTTATGGCGTCCGGCACCTCGCGGGCCTTCCCATGGCCAAAACCGACGCGGCCCTTTTGATCGCCCACGACGACAAGCGCCGCGAATCCGAAGCGGCGGCCGCCCTTCACAACTTTTGCAACGCGGTTGATGTGAACGAGCTTGTCCACGAATTCGCTGTCGCGCTCGTCGCGGTCCCGGTCTCTGCCTCTACTGTGTGGTTCTCGAGCCACGAGCGTGCCCTCTCCTTCTTCTCAAGCCCGAGCCTGAGCAAACTTCTAGAAATTCAAACCTGCTTCTCGTGCCGCTTCGGCGAGCGCCTTGATACGCCCGTGATAGATGTAGCCGCCGCGGTCGAACACGACGTCCTTGACGCCGGCCTTGAGCGCGCGCTCGGCGACGATCTTTCCAACCACCGCAGCTGCAGCAACGCCAGTGCCTTTCTCAAGGCTCAGCTCGCTGTCGATGCTAGAAGCAGCGGCGACGGTATGGCCCTTCGCATCGTCGATGATCTGGGCATAGATTTGCTTGGACGACCGGAACACACAAAGGCGCGGACGGCCACCCTGTGCGCGGCGCAAAGTCCGGCGGACGCGCGCCTTACGGCGGTCGAAACTGGAGAGCGTGGAAGCCATCGTTCGGTCCTACTTCTTCTTGCCTTCTTTGCGCTGGATAAACTCGCCTTGATAGCGGATACCCTTGCCCTTGTAAGGCTCGGGCCCACGATATCCGCGTATTTCGGCGGCGACTTGCCCGACCTTGTCCTTCTCTATACCGGAAATGGTGATTTCCGTAGGCTTTGGCACCACGATCGAGATGCCTTCGGGCACCGGATACATGATGTCGTGGCTGTAGCCGAGCTGGAGCTTGAGCGATTTGCCGTCCATGGCTGCGCGGTAGCCGACGCCGGTGATTTCCAGCGTACGCGTGAAACCGTTCGTCGTCCCATGGACGAGGTTCTCGACCAGCGAGCGTGACATGCCCCACATCGAGCGCGCGCGCTTAGTGTCGGAGCGAGGCGACACAACGATCGAGCCATCCTCAAGCTTTGCCTCGACATCGTCGATGAGCGTGAGCGAGAGCTGACCCTTGGGGCCCTTCACCGTCACTTTTTGTCCATCAACCGTCGCCGTCACGTTTTTCGGGACAGGTATCGGCTTTTTGCCAATCCGGGACATGGTCCAAACCTTTTTCTTCAGTCCTGCGATGGCCGGGCCCGCCCGGTCATCGAATTCATTCACCCAAAGCGCCTTCCAAGACAGTGCTTAGAACACGCTGCACAAGATCTCGCCGCCCACATTTTCGGCGCGGGCTCGCGTATCCGACATCACACCCTTCGGCGTGGATAGGATTGCAACGCCGAGGCCGTTCGCGATCGTGGGAAGATCCTGAACGCTCGAATAAACACGGCGGCCCGGCGTAGAAACCCGCTTGATCTCGCGGATCACCGGCGAACCGTCGTAATATTTGAGCTCGATCTCGAACTCAGTTTTTCCGCTGCCATATTCGATCTCGGCATAGCCGCGGATGTAGCCCTCTTCCCTCAAAACATCGAGGACGTGCGCGCGCAATTTCGAAGCCGGAGTGGAAACCTTCGGCCGGTTGCGCATTTGCGCGTTACGAATGCGTGTCAGCATATCGCCCAGTGGATCGGAAACCGCCATAATCAATGATCCCTACCAGCTCGATTTTACCAAACCGGGGATAAGCCCCTTATTGCCCAAGTCGCGAAGCGCAATACGCGACATCCTTAGTTTCCGGTAGAAGCCCCGCGGACGCCCCGTCACCTCGCAGCGGTTGCGGATTCGCGTCGGCGAGCCGTTGCGCGGAAGCTGCGCGAGTTTAAGCCGTGCCGCGAACCGCTCCTCCATCGGGAGGTCTTTGTTATTCGCGATGTCCTTAAGATCCTTACGTTTCTCAGCGTCGCGAGCCGTGATGCGCTTGCGCCTGTTATTCCGCTCGATCATGCCTGTCTTCGCCATTGTCTCTCCTCCGCCTCGCTCTAACGCCGGAAGGGGAAGTTGAATTGTTTCAGAAGCGCGCGAGCCTCGTCATCCGTCTCGGCTGTCGTGCACACGATGATGTCCATGCCCCAAATTTGCTCGACCTTGTCGTAGTCGATCTCGGGGAAAATGATATGTTCCTTGATTCCCATCGCGTAATTGCCGCGGCCGTCGAAGCTCTTAGGGTTCAGGCCACGGAAGTCCTTCACGCGCGGCAGCGCAATCGTCACGAGCCGGTCGAGAAATTCGTACATCCGCGTCTTACGGAGCGTCACTTTGCAGCCAATCGCCATATTGTCGCGGAGCTTGAAGTTAGCGATAGACATGCGGGCCTTGGTCATAATCGGTTTTTGCCCGGCGATCAGCGTCATGTCGCGCGCGGCTTGCTCGACCTTCTTGCGGTCGGCGGTCGCCTCTCCGATACCCATGTTGAGCACGACCTTCTCGATTTGCGGCACCCGCATGGGATTGGCGTATTTAAATTCCTCCAGCATCGCAGGCCGCACGACCTCGATATACCGTGTTTTCAGCCGGGGCACGTACCCGCTCGCGCTTTCTTGAGCATTACCCATCGATCGTCTCGCCCGAACGCTTGGCAAACCGCACCTTGCGCCCGTCATCCAAGAATTTGTAGCCCACCCGCGACGGTTCCCCGCCGGCCGGATCCTCAACCGCGATATTCGAAATGTGGATAGGCGCCTCTTTTGAGACGATGCCGCCCTCCTGCTGCGCCGACTGCTTTTGATGGCGCCGCACAACGTTGACACCTTGAACCAGCGCCCGGTTGTCGTCCGGGATCACTTGCAGCACCTCGCCGCGCTTGCCCTTATCGCGCCCTGCGATCACGACGACGCGGTCGCCTTTCTTCACCTTGAGCTTCGGCTGAGACATCACAGCACCTCAGGCGCAAGGGAGATGATTTTCATATGCTGCTTCGCGCGAAGCTCCCGCGGCACCGGGCCAAAAATACGCGTACCGATCGGCTCGCGCTGATTGTTTATCAAAACCGCGGCGTTGCTGTCGAAGCGGATCGCGCTACCGTCCGGCCTGCGCACAGGAAACGATGTGCGCACGATGACGGCCTTCATGACCTGGCCTTTCTTCACGCGGCCCTTCGGGATCGCTTCTTTCACGCTGACGACGATCACGTCGCCTATCGTGGCTGTGCGGCGCATGGACCCGCCCAGCACCTTGATGCACATGACCCGGCGGGCGCCTGAATTATCGGCGACATCCAGATGAGTTTGCATCTGTATCATTGCAGTTCACCTTTCAAGCGAGGGAGCATCCGCTCCTCGCGTTCAATCACTCGGCCGTGCCTTGCGGGGACACCTGATCCAGAACCACCCACCGCTTATTCTTGGAGATCGGAGGACATTCCTGAATGCGCACCACGTCGCCTTCCTTGAATGTGTTCCCCTCATCATGTGCATGATATTTCTTGGTCAGGCGCACGGTCTTTTTCAAAACCGGATGCGTCAGACGGCGCTCCACTTGAACGACAACGGTTTTTTCGTTCTTGTCGGAGACAACCACACCCTGCAAAACGCGCTTCGGCATTTTCGTCGTCCTTAACTCTGCGCTTCGGCGGTGCGCTTCTCGCGCTCGACCGTCTTGATGCGTGCGATGGTGCGGCGCACTTCGCGCACGCGCGCTGTGTTGTTGAGCTGCGCGGTCGCCTTTTGGAACCGCAGGTTGAATTGCTCGCGCTTCAGCTTAATGAGTTCGTCATCGAGCTGATCGAGCGTGAAATTCCGGATGTCCTCTATATTCATGGCAGCCCCGCTTATTCCTTTGCCGCGGCGGCTTCGCCGAGCCGCGCCACCACGCGTGTGCGGATCGGCAGTTTCGCGGCACCGAGCCGAAGCGCCTCGAGAGCTGTTTCCTCGCCGACGCCGTCGATCTCGAACATGATCTTGCCGGGCTTCACCCGCGCTGCCCAAAACTCGGGCGAGCCCTTGCCTTTACCCATACGGACTTCGGTAGGCTTCTTCGAAACCGGCAGATCCGGGAAGACCCGGATCCATACGCGGCCCGCACGCTTCATCTGGCGCGTGATCGCCCGCCGCGCCGCCTCGATTTGGCGCGCCGTCACGCGTTCCGGCTCCATGGCCTTGAGGCCAAAACTACCAAAGTTAAGCGACGTGCCGCCTTTGGCATTGCCATTCATCCGGCCCTTGAAGGCCTTCCTGAATTTTGTCTTTTTCGGTTGCAGCATCGCCTACACCATCGTCCCTTATGCGCCGCGCGAAGTCGCGCCAGCGCTATGCCTTTTCTCTTTCCCGGTCGTGGTCCCTACCGCGATCGCGGCCGCCGCGATCGGGCCTGTCGCGATCCCGGTCGCGCCGGGGAGGACGTCCATCCGGCCGGCCGCCCCCGCCGCCTTCCTGGTTCTCCATCGAGAGCCGCTCTTGAGCCATCGGATCGTGCTCAAGGATCTCACCTTTGAAGATCCAAACTTTGATCCCGATGATGCCGTAAGCCGTTTCGGCCTCCGCCGTGCCATAATCGATATTGGCGCGCAACGTATGCAACGGCACGCGGCCGTCCAGATACCATTCCATGCGCGCGATTTCCGCGCCGCCGAGGCGGCCCGAAACGTAGATGCGGACGCCTTGGGCACCGAGCCGGAGCGCCGACTGGGTCGCCCGCTTCATGGCGCGGCGGAAAGCCACGCGGCGCTCGAGCTGCTGGGCAATGCCCTCGGCCGCAAGCGTTGCGTCAAGCTCGGGTTTGCGCACTTCAACGATGTTCAAATACACCTCCGACGAGGTGAGCTTGGCAAGCTGGCCGCGCAGCTTTTCTATATCGGCGCCCTTTTTGCCGATCAGGATACCGGGGCGTGCCGTATGAACGGTGACGCGGCACTTTTTGTGCGGGCGCTCGATCACCACCTTGGAAATTCCGGCCTGACGGCGCTGCTTCAAAATGAACTCGCGGATCCGGAAATCCTCATGCAGAAGCTTGCCGTACTCGCCCTTGTCGGCGTACCAGCGGCTGTCCCACGTCCGGTTAATTCCGAGCCGGAGCCCGATCGGGTTGACTTTCTGACCCATTAGGCTTGCTCCTGAACTTCTCTCACAACCACGGTGAGCTGCGAGAAAGCCTTCTCGATGCGGCCCATGCGTCCCCGGGCGCGCGGGTGAAACCGCTTCATCACGAGATTCTTGCCCACAAAAGCTTCGGCGACGACCAATTGGTCGACATCGAGACCGTGGTTGTTCTCTGCATTCGCAATCGCCGATTGCAGTGTCTTCTTCACATCCTTGGCGATACGCTTGTGCGAAAAGGTGAGATCGGCCAGAGCCTTCTCGACTTTTTTCCCGCGGATCAGCTGGGCGACGAGGTTGAGCTTTTGCGGGCTGACACGCAAGCTGCGCGCCACCGCCTGAGCCTCATGCTCCTTGAGCCGCCGCTCGAATTTCGGTTTCGACATGGCTACTTCCTTTTCGCCTTCTTGTCGGCGGCGTGGCCGTAATAGGTGCGGGTCGGAGCGAACTCGCCGAATTTGTGGCCAACCATGTCCTCGGAGACGAGCACCGGAATGTGCTTCTGCCCGTTATGCACGGCGAAGGTCAGTCCAACGAATTGCGGTAGAATGGTCGAGCGCCGGCTCCAAATCTTGATCGGCGCATTCGATTTCTTCTCGCGCGCAGCGTCCGCCTTTGAGAGCACATAGCCGTCGACGAACGGGCCTTTCCAAACTGAGCGTGTCATCGCTGCCTCTACTTCTTCTTCACGTGGCGGGCGCGGACGATATATTTATCCGTGTTGGGATTCTTGCGGGTGCGGGTGCCCTTTGTGCCCTTGCCCCACGGCGTAACTGGATGGCGGCCACCTGAGGTGCGGCCTTCGCCGCCGCCATGCGGGTGGTCCACAGGGTTCATTGCGACGCCGCGCACGCTCGGACGTTTGCCGAGCCAGCGGTTGCGCCCGGCCTTGCCGAGACTCTGGTTCGAATTGTCCGGGTTCGATACCGCACCGACAGTCGCCATGCAGTCGGCCTGGACCATGCGCATCTCGCCCGAGTTGAGCCGGAGGATCGCCATCCCCTGATCGCGGCCCACAAGCTGGGCGTAGCAGCCCGCCGAGCGGGCGATCTGACCGCCCTTGCCAAGTTTCATCTCGACATTATGGATGATGGTGCCGATCGGCATGTTGGCCATCGGCATGGCATTGCCCGGCTTCACGTCGACCTTGACGCCAGAGACGACCTTGTCCCCGGAATTCAGGCGCTGCGGAGCCAGAATGTAAGACTGCTCGCCATCCTCGTATTTGATCAGCGCGATGAAGGCGGTGCGGTTCGGGTCGTATTCCAGGCGCTCGACGGTGGCGGGCATATCGAATTTGCGCCGCTTGAAATCGACGATCCGGTAGGTCCGCTTGTGGCCGCCGCCGCGCCGCCTGGAGGTAATATGCCCATGCACGTTCCGGCCAGCACTTTCGGAGCGCCCTTCCGTGAGCGCCTTCACGGGCTTGCCCTTCCACAGCTGCGAGCGGTCGACCAGCACGAGCTGGCGGAGGCCCGGAGTTATGGGGTTATATTTTCTCAATGCCATGGCGAATGCGCCCTCGACCCAAATCTGCCTTACAGCCTTGCCGTGATATCGATCGCCTGCCCCTCCTCGAGGGTCACGATCGCTTTCTTGAAATCGCTCTGCTGTCCTTTGACACCTTTGAACCGCTTGATCTTTCCCTTGCGGATCAGCGTGTTGACAGCAAGGACTTTGACGTTGAACAGTCGCTCAACGGCTTCCTTGATCTCCGGTTTCGTAGCGCTCATCGCAACCCGGAACACGACCTGGCTATGCTCCGATGCCATGGTCGACTTTTCGGTCACAAGCGGGGAGCGGATGACGTCGTAGAGTTCTTCCTCTCTCATTTGAACCGCTCCTCTAGCGCTTCGAGTGCCGCGCGCGTCAGCACAAGCTTGTCGCGGCGCAGAATATCGTAAACGTTGATACCTTGGACCGGGAGCACATCCACATTCGGGATGTTGCGCGCGGCCAGCGCGAAATTGTCCTGCAGCGTGGCGCCATCGATGATGAGGGCGTTCGAGAGCCCAAGTCCGTCGAACTTACCGCGAAGCTGCGCCGTCTTGGGCTCTGTCAACTCCGCCTTATCCAGAACGATCAGGGCGTTCGATTTTGCCTTGGAGGACAGCGCGTGCTTCAAAGCCAGCACGCGGACTTTCTTGGGCATATCGTGCGCATGGCTGCGCGGCACCGGACCGAACGCCCGGCCGCCGCCGCGGAACTGCGGAGGCTTGTCGTTGCCGTGACGGGCCTGACCGGTGCCCTTTTGCTTATAAATCTTTTTGTTCGGCCCGTTGACTTCGCTCCGGCCCTTCGCCTTGTGCGTGCCGGCTTGACGCTTCGACAGCTGATAGCGGACCATGCGCTGCAGGATATCGATGCGCGGCTCGAGCGCGAACAAATTGTCGTTAAGCTCAATGCTCCCGGCGGACGAGGCATCGAGGGTCATCACATCCGCCTTCATTTCGCCTCCGCTTCCGCGCCAGCACTGGCGCCGGTATCCGCTGACTTCCGGAAAGCGCCCGGCTTCGGCGCCGCTTCTGGCAGCGGCCGCCTTACGGCGTCGCGCACCATCACCCAGCCGCCTTTCGCACCCGGAACCGCGCCGCGGACAAGGATCAGGCCGCGCTCCACGTCGGTGCGCACCACCTGCAAGTTTTGGGTGGTAATGCGCGCGTCACCGCTATGACCGGCCATTTTCTTACCCGCGAAGGTCTTGCCGGGATCTTGGCGGTTGCCGGTCGAACCATGGCTGCGGTGCGAGATCGAGACGCCGTGGGTTGCGCGCAAGCCGCCAAAGTTCCAGCGCTTCATGGCGCCCGTGAACCCCTTGCCTATGCTCGTACCCGTCACATCGATATATTGCCCGGCGACGAAATGGTCCGCGGTCAACTCCGCGCCGATATCGATCAAATTGTCCGGCGAAACCCGGAACTCCACCACTTTTGCCTTCGGCTCGACTTGCGCCTTGGCGAAATGGCCGCGCTGTGCGCGCGTGACATTTTTCACTTTGCGCGTGCCGGCGCCGAGCTGCACCGCGGTGTAGCCGTTCGCTTCTTGCGTCCGATGCGCAACCACTTGGCATTTTTCGAGCTTCAACACCGTGACGGGCACATGCTCGCCCGCATCGGTGAAGACCCGCGTCATGCCAATCTTTTGTGCCAACAATCCCGATCGCATCGGTCTGCCTCAGTCCCTATGCCGCGCGCGCCGCGCCGGCTTTTCACCAACGGCCGCTAGAAGCGGCCGCATTCGAAACTACAACTTAATTTCAACGTCCACGCCAGCCGCCAAATCGAGCTTCATGAGCGCATCGACGGTCTGCGGTGTCGGATCGACGATGTCGATCAACCTTTTATGCGTGCGCATCTCGAATTGCTCGCGGCTTTTCTTGTCGATGTGAGGAGAGCGGTTCACGGTGTAGCGCTCGATGCGCGTCGGGAGCGGTATGGGCCCCCGCACATCGGCGCCCGTGCGCTTCGCCGTGTTGACAATCTCCTTCGTGGAGGTGTCGAGCACACGGTGATCGAACGCCTTCAACCGGATGCGGATCGTTTGACCAGCCATTTCTTGCTCCCAAAAGAAGAGGCGCCCCGCTGCTCACGGGACGCCCGCTTCCCAATTCCCTTGCTATTTTATGATCGCAGCGACGACGCCGGCGCCCACGGTACGGCCGCCCTCGCGGATCGCGAAACGAAGCTTTTCCTCCATGGCGATGGGCACGATGAGCTCAACCTCCATGGAAATGTTATCGCCCGGCATCACCATCTCGGTGCCTTCCGGAAGATGAACCACACCCGTCACGTCCGTCGTGCGGAAGTAGAACTGCGGGCGGTAGTTACCGAAGAACGGGGTATGACGGCCGCCTTCTTCTTTCGTCAGAATATAGGCTTCGGCCTTGAACCGCGTGTGCGGCGTAACAGAGCCCGGTTTGCACAGAACCTGGCCGCGCTCGACCGCCTCGCGATCGATACCGCGAAGCAGGCAGCCCACATTATCACCGGCCTCGCCCTGATCGAGCAGCTTGCGGAACATCTCGACACCGGTGACGACCGACTTCACGGTCGGCTTGATGCCGACGATTTCGACTTCCTCGCCTACCTTGACGATGCCGCGCTCGATACGGCCGGTCACGACCGTGCCGCGGCCCGAGATTGAGAACACGTCTTCGATCGGCATCAGGAACGGCTGATCGCGCGGACGCTCGGGAAGCGGGATGTATTTATCGACCTCTTCCATCAGCTTGGTTATGGAACCCCAGCCGAGCTCGCCCTTGTCGTCTTCAAGCGCCAGCCTCGCCGAACCTTTCACGATCGGAATGTCGTCGCCGGGGAATTCGTATTTCGACAGAAGCTCGCGGATTTCGAGCTCGACCAGTTCCAGAAGCTCCGGGTCATCCAGAAGGTCGACCTTGTTCATGTAAACCACGAGGGCCGGCACGCCGACCTGGCGGGCGAGCAGGATGTGCTCACGGGTTTGTGGCATGGGGCCATCGGCGGCGGACACGACCAGGATCGCGCCGTCCATCTGAGCGGCGCCCGTAATCATGTTCTTCACATAGTCAGCGTGACCGGGGCAATCGACATGCGCGTAGTGCCGGTTCTTTGTCTCGTATTCCACGTGGGCGGTCGAGATGGTGATACCGCGGGCCTTTTCCTCGGGGGCCTTATCGATCTGATCGTAGGCCGTGTACGTCGCGCCGCCGGTTGCAGCCAACACCTTCGTAATCGCAGCCGTTAGCGAGGTCTTACCATGATCGACGTGACCGATGGTTCCGATATTCAGATGCGGTTTCGTGCGCGCGAATTTTGCCTTGGCCATTTGGCTCTCCGTCTTCCCCTTTTATGCCGGTCTAAGCGACTAGAACCGGAAAAAAGCTTCTGCTTACTTCGGTTGAACTCAAAATCAAGCGTATTTTGCCTGAACCTCGTCTGCAACGTTTTGCGGGACTTGCGCATAATGATCGAACTGCATGGTAAACTGCGCGCGCCCTTGGCTCATGGACCTCAAAGTGTTCACGTAGCCGAACATATTTGCCAGCGGCACCATGGAGTTGATAACCGTGGCGTTACCGCGCATCTCCTGACCGAGGATCTGGCCGCGGCGGCTGGTGAGATCGCCGATGACGCCGCCCACATAATCCTCGGGCGACACCACCTCGACCTTCATGATCGGCTCAAGCAATTTCGGGCCGGCCTTCTGAGCGCCCTCGCGGAAGGCGGCGCGGGAGGCGATTTCGAACGCAAGCGCGCTCGAGTCCACCTCGTGATAGGCGCCGTCGATCAGCGAGACCTTGAGGTCAAGCATCGGAAAGCCTGCGAGTATGCCATTCTCCAACACGCTCTTCACGCCCTTCTCCACGCCCGGGATATATTCCTTGGGCACGGAGCCGCCGATGATCTTGCTCTCAAATACAAATCCGGCGCCTTGCTCCTGCGGTTCGAGCACGAGCTTGACGCGCGCGAATTGGCCGGTGCCGCCGGTTTGCTTCTTATGGGTGTAGTCGACTTCCTGCTTGCGTGTGATCGTCTCGCGATAGGCAACTTGAGGCGCGCCAACGGTGGCCTCCACTTTGAATTCGCGGCGCATACGGTCGACAATGATTTCAAGATGCAGCTCGCCCATGCCCTTAATAATGGTTTGGCCGCTTTCTTGATCTGTCGTAACGCGGAAGGAGGGATCCTCCTGGGCGAGCCGGTTGAGCGCGAGGCCCATCTTTTCTTGGTCGGCCTTCGTCTTGGGCTCCACGGCAACCTCGATAACGGGGTTCGGGAACTCCATGCGCTCAAGGATCACAGGCTTGCTGGGATCGCAAAGCGTGTCGCCGGTGATGACGTCTTTCAGGGACGCGATCGCGACGATGTCGCCGGCAAAAGCTTCTTTGATGTCCTCGCGGCTGTTCGCGTGCATGAGGAGCATGCGGCCGATACGCTCTTTCTTATCCTTCACGGTGTTGACGAGCTGCATTCCCGTTTCGACCTTGCCCGAATAGATCCGGCAGAAGGTGAGCGAACCGACGAAGGGGTCGTTCATGATTTTGAAGGCGAGCATCGCGAGCGGCTCGTCGTCCGCTGACTTGCGAACGGCTTCCTCGCCGGTTTTCACGTCGATCGCCTTGATCGGCGGAACGTCGGCCGGAGACGGCAGATAGTCGAGCACGCCATCGAGAAGCGGCTGCACGCCCTTGTTCTTGAAGGCCGAGCCGCAGAACAGAGGATAGAAATGGCTGCTAATCGTGCCTTTACGAACGAGTTCTTTTAGCTTTGCCTCGTCCGGCTCGTTGCCCTCGAGATAAGCCTCCATCGCCTCGTCCTCGACCTCGACGGCCATCTCGACGAGCTTATCGCGATATTCCTTCGCCTTATCCAGGAGATCGGCGGGGATTTCGATGTCGCGGAAGCTCGCGCCAAGCGTATCCTCGTCCCAGACCACGCCCTTCATGCGGACGAGATCGACAATACCTTTGAAATCGCTCTCCACGCCGATCGGCAATTGCATAACGAGCGGCTTGGCGCCAAGCCGGTCTATGACCGATCGCACGCAATCGAAGAAGTCGGCGCCGATCTTGTCCATTTTGTTGACGAAGATCATGCGCGGAACGTTGTACTTATCGCCTTGCCGCCAAACGGTTTCCGTCTGCGGCTCCACACCCTGGTTGGCGTCGAGGAGGGCAACGGCGCCGTCCAGCACGCGCAAGGACCGCTCCACCTCGATGGTGAAGTCCACATGGCCCGGCGTGTCGATGATATTGATGCGCTTGCCCTTCCAATAAGCAGTGGTCGCAGCCGACGTGATCGTGATGCCGCGCTCCTGCTCCTGTTCCATCCAGTCCATCGTCGCGGCGCCATCGTGCACCTCGCCGATTTTGTGGCTCTTACCGGTGTAATACAAGATGCGCTCGGTCGTGGTCGTCTTACCGGCATCGATGTGCGCCATGATACCGATATTGCGATAGTCTTGGATTGGGGTCTGACGTGCCATGACTAAGCCCTCGCCGTAGCCTTAAACTCTACCATCGGTAATGCGAGAACGCGCGATTGGCCTCAGCCATCTTATGCGTGTCTTCGCGTTTCTTAACCGCTGTTCCGCGGTTGTTTGCGGCATCGAGCAACTCGCCCGAAAGCCTTTCTTCCATTGTGTTCTCGTTGCGCGCGCGTGCGGCCGTAATAATCCAGCGGATGGCCAGCGCTTGACGGCGGTCGTTACGCACTTCCACCGGCACCTGATAGGTGGCGCCGCCGACGCGGCGGGAGCGAACCTCGATCGCAGGCTTCACGTTGTTCAAGGCCTCATGGAAAAGCTCAAGGCCGTCGCGCTTCGCCTTCTGTTCGATGCGTCCGAGCGCGCCGTAGACGATGGTTTCGGCTGCGGACTTCTTGCCTTCGAACATAAGGCTGTTCATGAATTTGGTAATAACAAGATCGCCGTACTTTGGGTCCGGGATGATCTCGCGTTTCTCAGCTCTATGGCGCCGTGACATGCTTCTTGTTCCTTAAGCCTACTTCGGCCGCTTCGCGCCATATTTTGAACGGCGCTGCTTGCGCTTGGCCACACCTTGCGTATCGAGCACGCCGCGGATGATGTGATAGCGCACACCCGGAAGGTCCTTCACGCGGCCGCCGCGGATGAGCACCACCGAGTGCTCTTGCAAATTATGCCCCTCGCCTGGGATGTAGCTCGTAACCTCGAAGCCGTTCGTGAGGCGGACGCGCGCCACTTTCCGCAAAGCCGAGTTCGGCTTTTTCGGCGTTGTGGTGTAGACCCGCGTGCAAACGCCGCGCTTTTGCGGGCATTCGGTCATCGCCGGCACTTTGTTTCGCTTGACCGGCGCGACGCGCGGCTTGCGGATCAACTGCTGTATCGTTGGCATCGGCGCTTCCAAAAAAAAAGACGGCAAGGGACCGGCAATTCAAATACCCGGTCCAATGACGAAAAATGAGATGACCGGAGCCCAGGCTCCCCCACCCCATATAAGTGCTGTGTCCGGTTTTCTTTGCGGCAGTGTTTAAGCGGGCACGCGCTCAAGCGCGAATAGTTTGCTTACGGCCTGTCGCCAGAGTGTGTGCAAAATAGGTGGCTCCGCTAACCCCGTCAAGCTCAAATTTGCCTTATTTTTCGGGATTTCAGCAATTGTTGTTATGGGGCTTCAGCCAAGATGGGACTTATACTCTTTTTTAAGGGAATTTGGAAGCCTGGAAAAAGCGATCCCGCACAGGGAAATTGCTTCAAACGCCAGCATCGTGACGCCCGATCCTGGCCGCGGCAACGCCCGTTGCTCCGCCAAGGATCGCGCCTGCCACGATATCGCTGAGCCAATGATGGTCCGCGCCTAAAAGCCCGATGGCGACGGCAAGCGCCAGCGCCACGCCAAGCCAGCGCAGTCGTGGCCGGAGAAACCAAAGCGCGCCGGCGAAAGCGCTTATCGCCGTGGTGTGCCCCGACGGAAAGGACGCATAGCCCCGGCCGCCGTGAAAGGGAAAGAAGCCGTATGTCCCGTTGCCGAAATAGGAGGGGTTGGGGTTGCCTTTTATCCAAGTTTCAGGCCAGGTGCGGCCAAACACCCACTTCAATTCCTCTTTCAGCGCCCACGCAATCAGGACGGCGCAGCAAATGCGCAGCAGCGCGGACTCACGCGGGGTGAGTGAACCGCGCCGCAGCGCCCGGGCTGCCACAACGACCGCGCCGATAGACGCCAAGGGCCCCAGAGGGTCCACGATGTGGGTTAGCCAAGGGAACTCTTTAATGCCGGCGAGGTAAGGCCGCAGCGCCGCGGCAAGCTGGCGGTCCGCAAAGAAGTAAGTTAGCGCGACCGCAGCGAAGAGCGCGCAAAAGATAAGGGCGGTTCGCCCGATAGAATTTGGCTCGCTCCGCCCGGGGCTCACGGTGTGCTCCGCCATTACTCGATCCGCCCGGACTAGCCTGCCAAGCTTGCGGCGATATTCACCGTAAGCGCAAGAACGGCAGTGTTGAAGAAGAAAGCGACAATCGCATGCAGCGTCACCAGCCGCCTCAGAGCGCGCGAACGGATCGCAGTGTCGGAGGTTTGCGATGTGGCGCCTATAGAGGTTGCAAAATAGAGGAAATCCCAATAATCGGGGTCCTCGCATTCCGGGAAGAGTAGGCCGCCTGCCTCGTCGCCGTCGTCCGGCCTGTAGAAATCGTGCGCATAATGGAGCGCGAAGGCGACCTGAGTTACGCCCCACGAGGTCATGATCGTCACCACCGCAAGACCGGCCAGCAAGAGCTTTTCGGACTGGCCGGTGGTTGGAAGCTTCGCCTCGCCGATCAGCCCCGCAATTGCAGCGAAGCTCGCCGCAATGGCCAGCAAAATGATGAATAGGATCGCGGCGCGGCTATCGTCACGCCGGGCTGCGCGCGCCTTGATCCGGCCGGCGCCGCAGCCGGACATCATACGGAGCGCAAAAAACAGGTACACCAATCCCCCCATGTCCCACGCAACCGGGGAACGGACTGTGTGCGGCCAGCTGTGCGGCAGGAAGGCAAGTCCAAGCGCCGTGACGATTGCGGCTGCGAAAAATCGCGGGCGAATCATGACCGATTGCATGAACGCCATCGGATTATACCAACTCCGGGCTGACGGCATAGATGCCTCCTTTTGCAGCGCAAGCTCCCCGCCGCGCGCCCGTCCTCTTCCGCTTTTCAGCGGCGCTCGTCAATCCGTTTGCTTGGACACCCCCGCACCGTTTACCAATTGATGCACGCGACCGGTTCGAACGACCGGATCGCGCTCTAGGCGCAGCTTTTCATCATTCTGAACGGCGCTGCCAGCGCCGCACTTGCCGGGCGTCACTAGCCGGTTTCGATCGATAAAGGAGACAACGATGTTAATGCAAACAGTCCGGGCTCCGGTTTCCCATCCCATCAAGATTGCCGATCTGAAGCCGACGCAAATGACGGTCGGCTTGAAGGAGGTCGAGACGAGGGCAACCAAACTGAAAGCGCTCGCCGGGGAGGACGGAGAGAAATTCGTCCGCAAGACCGTCATCCCAGTTGTAAGGGGGCCGAAGGGGCACTTTTACGTGATCGATCATCATCATTTGTGCCGTGCCACTCTGCTTGCGGGTGTGGAGGAGGTATCGGTTGTCGTCGTTTTAAACTTGGCGCGTCTCGACAAGGATGCCTTCTGGGTATTCATGGACAACAGGGGGCTCGTTCACCCCTTCGACGAGCGCGGCAAGCGCTGCGATTACAAAGATATTCCAAAAACCATCGAGGATATGGCCGACGATCCGTTCCGGAGCCTCGCCGGCGCGCTCCGGCGCAAGGGCGGCTACGCAAAGGACACCACGCCGTTCAGCGAATTCCTTTGGGCCGATTTCCTGAGGCGCCAAATCGATCGCAAGGATGTCGAGAAAGACTTTGCATCCGCGCTCGAATCCGCGTTCCTGCTCGCCAAAAAGCCCGACGCCGATCATCTCCCCGGCTGGTGCGGACCGGTGGAGGAGGAGGCGTAATCTCCTGACTTTGCAAAAAAAAAGCGAAGATGACGGCCATGCGCGCTGAAACGGTTAGAGCCACTTCAATCGGGTTTGCAGCCATCCCAATTTGGTCGCTGCTGCCACCCCTCACCGTGGCGGCTGGCAGCATTCCGCCGCTCGAGCTCGTAGCGCTGACCTTCTCGGCCGGTTCTCTGGCCGGACTGCTCTTTCCCGGCTGGAGCCCGGCAGCAAGAAAAGACTTGCGCCGGGCCGGAATAGGTCCTGTTCTCCTCGGTACGACCGGTCTTTTCGCTTACCATTTTGAACTTCTGGCGAACGGCCCGGCCGCTGTCCGCGCGGCGCACCCCTAGTGCTTGAAACGGAAGCGCTGACCCGCTGACTTTTGATTTTGCTGCAACTCCAGATCGCCGTCGAAGCCAAAATCCGGTGGCAACGGGATATCGCTCCGTGAGTGTGGCGAGGGCAGCGCGGATTCCACGAGATAGCTTCGCTCCCGCCCAGGCGCGCGCTGCTGACCTTCCGAGGTCAAGGCCGACATCCCGCCAAGTCCGCCCGAGCCGCCGCCAAGTCCGCCCGGTCCAGCCGGCGACCACTGGCTCGCGCCGAACCACACCTGAACGAGCTGATGCTCGTCCTCGGTGAGCTTCACTCCGGCGTGATGGCATTTCGCCAGAACGAAATCGCGATAGGCGCGGGCCACGGCTGCCGGCGACCTCGTGTGCTCCAGCCAGGGATCGATCTCATCCACAGCATCGAGCACGAAGGAAACATCCTTGATGGAGATGCGCAGACCTTCCTGAGTTGCGCGCGCCACGACGGATTGCGCGGTTTTTTGAGGTGCGAAACCGCGCTCGTGCACCTCGGTGGCAATGAGCGTGAAGAGAAGCAGGTACTCGCTCGGCGGGAGAGGCGGCGCCTTGCATGCCTCGTAGATTCGCGTGATGGAGTTTTGCAGCTCGGCCAGTTTGGACGAGCTTGAGTCCGGCTGACGTTGTAGCCTTTGCGGCGGCGGCGGGGGGGGCTGCTCCTCCGTGCGGTGCCGCTTCGCATCGTAAACGAAATGCGGCGGCTTATCGGTAAGCTTAATGCCGTCCGGAAGCGTATTGTTGAGAAAATTCAGAAAGCCTCCCGACCCGGCCCAATTCGTACCGAGTGTCTTGGCATGACCTAGGATTTTCTGCGCCCTGTCCGCGAGATACGCAATTGGCACCGGCTTTTCGGAGGATTGAACGACGTCGACCACGAGGCTGAGGATCTCCGCGCCAATAGCTTGAAAATCTTCCATGAGCGATTGCACCGCGGAACTAGCCGGCGCGGCTGGCAATCTCCGCTTCAACGGCTCCGGAGGCGCGCTGTAGCCGCTATGCCCGCTTTGAGAGGCTATAGGGTGTGCAGGTGTTCTCGCCGTAACGCTTTGGGTCAGGGCTCTCGCCCCATCGTAGCCCAGTTCTCCGCGCGGTTTCGCTCCGCGATCCTGCTGCAGCGCGAGCGGGCTGGTCTCATTCAGCAGAAACGCGATCATATCGCGCTCTTCGATCCAACCGTCGCTGAACGCCTTATATATGTCGGCCGTGTTCTCGTTGGCGTAGACGACCGTGCGCCGGTCGTGGGAGCGGAGATGATGCAGGACGGGTGTGAAATCGGCATCCCCCGAGAGAATTATGAACTCCTCGAAGCGGGTCGGATGCTCAAGAAAATCGCGGATATCGCAGGCGATCTTGATGTCGGTGCCGTTCTTGAATTGAGAGGAAAGTGGCTGGCAGTCGACGACTTCGAGGCCTGCGATCATGAAGTTCGTGCGCACCGTCGCGAAGCTATGCGGATCGTGCGGGCCCCCGCGGCTGATGAGCTTACGGCCAGGATTGCCATAGCAGCGCGCAACCGCGAATCGCCGCTTCGTACACTCCGTATGTGACTTGAAACGCACCAGCCCTCCATTTGCAATGCGGCTCATCCATTCTTGCGGATTTCTGGCAAAACGCCCCGCAGCTTCTTCGCTTTGACGGCGCAATGACAAGTACACGTTGTCGAAATCGACGAACAACGCGGAAAGGCAGACCTCCGCGGAACCCGGCATCATCGTTTTATACCCCGCTCGGACCATCGTCTGCCTAATGACCCCTCAAACCGGCATACGATAGTTTATTTAAATTTGCGGCCGCTCCGCAAGGCCTCCTGCATGCCTTTACGCCTACACGGGCCATTTTTTTTCCAGTTTGAGCCACTAACGTCAGCGTGACAGGATTGTTCCATCGCAAGTCCCGCACCCGGCCGCAATTCGGCTGCGGGAGACCCATCAGTTTGCCGTCCAGCATCAAACGAGTGCATTAAAAGGTAAATGACCGCTCTGCGCAAGCGCAACCTCGCAAGGCCTGCTTTATCCACATCGCCGCGTACGGAAGATAGCAATACTGAATTTATTCGCCTGCTTTCAGCATCGGGGACGCAAATCCGTGAAGCGCGCTTTCCCCGGCCTCCCGGCGCACCGGCACGGCCCGAGCCCGCGAAGGCACGCGGAACGCCAAGGCATATAAGGCCGGCAGGAATGTCATAGTGAGCACCGTCGCAGCGATTAGCCCGCCCATGATGGCAAGCGACATCGGTCCCCAGAAGGGCGAGCCTGCAAGCGGCACGAGCGCCAAAACCGCCGCTGACGCTGTCAGCACGATGGGCCTGAAGCGGCGCACCGCGGAGCCCACAATGGCGTCATAGGCATCGATGCCCGCTTCCATATCCTGTTTGATTTGATCCACAAGAATGACGCTGTTGCGCATGATGATGCCGGCAAGAGCGATCACGCCGAGGATCGCGACGAATCCGAAGGGCTGATGAAACGCAAGAAGCGCGGCCGCCGCCCCTATGATGCCGAGCGGTGCCGTCGCGATCACTAGCAACGTTTTGGGCAAGCTTTGCAGCTGGATCATCAACAGGAGCAAGACCGCGACGATGAGCACCGGCACTTTAGCTGCGATCGAGGCTTGTCCCTTCGCCGACTCCTCGACGGCGCCTTGCATCTCGACGCGATAGCCGAGCGGCAGGCTATTGCGCAGCGGTTCGAGCTGTCTATAGATTGCCTTCGTCACATCGGGCGATTGAACGCCGTCGGGAACGAGCCCTTGAACGGTGAGGGTAGGCAGGCGGTCGCGCCTCCACTCCACGCCCGGCTCGAAAACGAGGCGCACGCTGGCGGCCTGCGAGACCGGAACCGACCCGCCTGACGCCGTCTTGACGTAAGCGTTTTCCACTGCCGTCAAAAGTCCGCGCGCGCGTTCGGGCTCTCTCAGTACGACGCTAATCGTTTGATCGTTCTCGCGGAACTCGGCAACCGGTATCCCCGATAACAGCCCTTGCAGCGTTTGCCGGATCGCTCCAGAGGACACGCCGATGGCGCGCGCCCGGTCCTGATCGATGCCAAGCTGCAGGGAGGGGGCGGGCTCGTGCCAATTGTCGTGCACGTTAAAAACTTGTGGATGCGCGGCAGTGGCCTTTCTCACCTCATCTGCGATCCGCCGCACCTCGGTGCGATCCGGCCCTTGCACGCGCAACTGAACGGCCCACCCGACAGGCGGACCGAGGAAAAGCCTGTCCACCTTGAAGCGGACGCCAGGAAAGCTGCCCGAAAGAAAGTCGCGCATGCGCCGGATAACCGCGTCGCGGTCTTTCGGCTCCTTTGGCATTACTAGAAACTGTGCGAAATTCTGGTTCTTCAACTGCTGATCGAGGGGCAGAAAAAATCTGGGAATACCGTCGCCAACGAAAGCCGTTACCGCGCCCACATCGCCATCGGCTAGGAGACGCCTCTCAAGCCTGAGCGCCTGCGCTTCGGTCTCCCTATAAGACGCGCCTTCCGGCAGCCAAAGATCGGCCAGGATCTCGGGCCGGTCCGAGGATGGAAAAAACTGCTGCGGAATGAGCGTGAACCCGGCGCCTGCCGCAATAAATCCGGCGGCGGTGAGCACGATCACAATTCTGCGCCGGCGGACGCACCAAGCGATAGCGCCCCCAAGCCGGCGGTAAAGCCGCGTATCGTAGACATCTCGATGGCCGCCTGGCGCATGCGGCCGCCGCTTCAGAAGCGTGAAGCCGAGCCAGGGCGTGAAAGTGACCGCTGCAAGCCACGAAATCACCAGCGAAATGCCCGCAACCCAAAACAGCGAATTCACATACTCGCCCGAGGTGCTGGCCGCGAATCCTACGGGGATGAAGCCCGCCACCGTGATGAGCGTACCGGTCAGCATCGGAAACGAGGTCGATGTGTACGCGAAGGAGGCGGCGGGCAGCTTGCCTAAGCCTTCGTCAAGCTTGCGCTCCATCATCTCGACGGCAATCATGGCATCGTCCACGAGCAGGCCCAGCGCTATAATGAGCGCACCGAGGGAAATTCGCTGCAGGTCGATGCCGATGACGAACATAACGAGGAAGGTCGCGGCGAGAACGAGCGGGATCGTCAAGGCAACAACGACACCGGCCCGCCAGCCGAGCGAGAGGAGTGAGACGGCCAGCACGATGAGCAAGGCCTCGCCCAGCGATTCCAAGAACTCGCCGACGGCCTTACTGACGACGGCGGGTTGATCTGAGATTTTGTTGAACTCGACGCCCACGGGCAGTTCGGCATGAATGCGCGCAAGCGCAGCTTCCAGCCCCTTTCCTACCCCGACAACGTTGAAGCCTTTCGCCATGACGGCGCCGAGCACCACGCTTTCCTTGCCATTGTAACGGATTTTGGAGACCGGCGGGTCTTCTACGCCTCGCTTTACAGTGGCGATATCGCCCAGCCTGACGGTTTCCCGCCCTGCTCTGACCCTCAGATCGCGTATTTGATCGACGGTGAGAATGGAGCCCTGAACGTCGAGCCTGACTGAGCGCTCGGCCGTCTCGACCGTGCCTGCGGGCGCTTGGCTGTTCTGCCCGGCAAGAGCGGCTTGAATGTCCGCGGCGGAGATATTGCGCTCGGCCAGCACCCGGGAGGGTATCTCGATATAGACTTTCTCGTCCTGAACGCCGAGCAGATCAACTTTGCCGGCACCGGGAACGCGCAAAAGGATATCGCGTGCAGCTTTCGCGAAGTCCCGGAGCTCTGGGTAGGAGAAGCCCGCGCCTTCGATGGCATAAAGCGCTAGGTAGGTGTCGCCGAACTCGTCGTTGAAGAACGGGCCTTGTACGCCTTGCGGGAAGGTGCTCTGGATGTCGCCGATCTTCTTGCGGACCTGATAGAATGCATCGCTCACTTCGCGGCCGCGTGCTTCGCCGCGAAGATTGACGAAGATTACCGCGCTGCCGGGATGGGAATAGGACTGCACAAAGTCGAGTTGAGGTGTTTCCTGAATCTTGCGCTCGATCTTATCGACGACTTGCTCCTGCAATTCGTGGACCGATGCGCCCGGCCAAATCACCTGCACAACCATGGTGCGGAAGGTGAAGTCGGGGTCCTCCTTCTGCCCGAGATTTGAAAGTGCGAAAAGGCCCGCCGCCAGAACGAGCAGGAACAGAAAGCGCGTGAGGCTGGAATGCTCGATGGCCCAACGCGAGAGGTTGAAGCCATTCTGCGCGGGCCCGGCGTCCGCCGATCTGGTTTCCATATCTAGGTCCTCTCTTCGACTTGCCGCGCAGCTTAATGCCTGGCTGTAACCGCCGTTTCCGCCTGTGCTGTCAAAATCTCCTTCGCAAGGCGCACCTTCATGCCGTCTTCTAGAAACTGAACGCCGCCCGTCACCACAATCTCGCCCGGCCTGAGTCCGGTCTTAACCCTGACGCCGGCCTCGCTCACGCCATCGGTCACGACCTCGCGCCGCGCCACGGTTTGAGACTCCTTATCCGCGACATAAGCGACTGTTTTCCCGCCATGCTCAGTCAACGCTGCCAGCGGAACTGTCGGGTCTGCCGCCTCTTCGGACAGGTCAAATGAGACAGATGCGGTCATGCCGATGCGCATCTCGGGCACAGGCTTGGCAACCGTAATCCGCACGCCGTAAGTGCGGGATGCCGCTTCGGCCGCACCCGCGATTTCGCGGATCTTGCCTTCGCTCTTGACGCCCGGCGCGGACCAAAGCGCTATGGACGCGCCATCGCCCGGTTTTAGCTTGACGATCTCGCGCTCGGGAACTGCGACGGAGACTTCGATGTCGCCGGCGAGCGCCAGGGTTATGACGGCCTGCCCTGCCGCCACGACCTGACCCGGCTCGGCGCGCACTGAGGTAACGATGCCGTCCTTGTCTGCGATCAAAAGGGCGTAGCTTGTTGCGTTGATTGCCTGATTGAGCTGGTCCTCGGCCGCACTGAGAGCCGATTGAGCCGAGTCGAATTCAAGCTGGCGCTGGTCGGCCGCCGCCTTGGCGATGAAACCGTTCGGCAGAAGAAATTTCGCGCGGGCGAGCGCATCCTTGGCAACGGCGGCACGTGTCTTTGCGCTCGTCACGGCGGCTCTTGCGCTATTTTCGGCGAGTTTCAGATCGGCTTCGTCGAGGCGCGCGATCTTTTGTCCCGCGCTTATCCGGTCGCCCACATTGACGTAGCGCTCAACGATCTTGCCGGAAACCCGGAAGCCGATCGTGCTTTCTATGCGAGGGCTAACGACCCCTGAGTAGGTGAGAACCCGCTCGGAGACGGGCGCCGGGACGATCATCGCCTTGACGGGCCGGACTTGAATTTCGGCCGCCTTTTCCTCGGAGCAGGCAGCGAGGCCTAACCCAAGGACAATCAGCGCGGCCAGTCTGGCCTTTTGGCTAACGAATGACGTTCTTCCGCTTTCATCAAACCTCAGGCGCATGACTTCGGCCTTTCCTTCGACGGCTACGCTTGCAACGCTGACAGAATGAACGCCGCCATTTCAGACGGCGAAGGCGTGTCCGGATCGCCGCAGCACTGGGCGGTGACGACCGGGTGTGAAAAGCCCGCCATGGCAAAATGAACGCACTTTGCGGCTTGCGCGGGGTCTTGATGCTTGAACTCTCCAGCCTCGATGCCGCTCGCGACGATGCCCGAAATCATGGCCTCCGTGGCTTGAAGATGGCGCTCGATCGCGCCCCAGTGCTCCTCCATGGCCACTACCACCATCTCGTGCACCTTTCTGTCCTGGGTGTACGTCTCGGCTGTATAGCGGGCGATGAGCTCGATGAACTGCGTGAGACGCTGGGAGGCAGGTGCATCCGCATTCGCGATCTTGCGGAGCTGGCGTTCAAGTTCGGAGATGATGACCCCGCAGATCGCCTCGACGATTGCGGATTTTGAGGGGAAGAAGCGGTAGACGTTGGCGGACGACATCGCGCACGCCTCCGCGATGTCAGCGACGGTCGTTTTCGAATAGCCGTAATGCCGGAAGAGCCGCTCGGCCTCCTTTAGGATGCGGACGCGGGTTTCATCAGCGGTCGTTGCGGAGGTCATTACCTGTGACCAGTGATAAATGTCATTTTTTATCACTACCCCAAAACACCGCCGCTGGCAAGCCTGCTCTCGCAAGTGTGACTGCGGCTACGTTGCAGCTTGCACTGGCAGGGAACGCCGGCTTAGGCCTTCACGTGTTTGAGCAGGACGTCCTTCGCCTCATTCACCTTGGCGGCGATATAGGTCGAGCCGCCCTGATCGGGATGGAAGCGCTTCATCAGATTGCGGTGCGCGGCTTGCACGTCGTCGCGTGTGGCGCCAGGATTGAGACCCAACACGAGGTAAGCCTCCTCGACGCCCATGGCGCGCGATTGTGCGCTTCCGCGCCCGCCTGCCGATGCCGTGCCGCGGTCCCAGCCGGGGGCACTGCGGTCCAAATAGGCTTCGAAGAGTTGCGCGGCCTGGGCGTCGTTTGCGCGCAGCTCGGCAAGGCAATCGAGCCGCTCCGCCGCCGTGAAGTCCGACAACGCGCGGCCCGCGAAGCGGCCCTTCAGTACGCGGCCCGACATCGCGCCCGTTGCATGATCGAGCGACATTTCGAGATAGGCCGTCCTAACGGTGGAGACGCTTCCGCTCGCAGTGCGCTTTTGGCCTCCGCCTGGGAACCAGCCCGTTTTTCGCATGAAAGAGTAAGTGAGCATCCCGGCAAGGACGGCAAGGCCGGGATTTCTGGTGACGATCAGCACAGCACCCGAAGCGAGCAAAACCCCGCTGCTCTTGCGGATCCACAGAGCAAGTTTACCGGCATCGGCCGTTGGCAGCCAACCCAGGAGGTAGAGCACCGCGCCGAGCACGAGCAGCGATAGGAAAAGCGGTAGAATGGGCCGTCTCCGCGCGAGGAAGCCATCATGGCTTGGACATTTGTTCGAGCAGCAACGTAGGACCAGCGCGGCCTTTTGCATAGTCTTGAAGCGCGGCGCGTCCACCGGCGGCATAAACCGCGACCGCTTCGAGCAGCTCGCGCAGCTGCGCCGCCGCGCCTGGCCCGAACCGGCAGGTGGCGCCGCGCGTGAGCCGGGCGATTTCCATAAAGCAGGCGCGCGCCTCGCCGTCATGGCCCTCTTGGAATAGGAACACGGGCACGGATAAAAGCCCGAGCTGACCCGCCAGATTGCAAAGCTCGTCCGCGCTTTCCTCCATGGCATCGCCAACAAAGACAAGTGCGGCGACCTTAGCCGAAGCGGTCTCGCGCAGCGCATGCTTCAAGACTTTGCCGATTTGCGTGTAACCGCCGCGGCACTCGACCGCCGTCATCAGCCGGGCAAGCGCCGCCGCGTCGCTCACCCAGCGGCTCGCGCGGCATTCGTCGAAGCCCCGGAAGAAAACTAGCTGCACATTGAGTCCGCCCACGGCTTTCACCGTGTTGAACATCTCGGCTTGGACGGCTAGCGCCATGTCCCAGGTGGGCCTGCGGCTCATCGTCGCGTCCATGGCGAAGATCAAACGGCCCGCTCCGGCGGGCTTGCCGGACGGAGCCGAACGCACCTGCGCGAGGAACGCATCGATCTCGGCGCGGTTCGAGTCTTGCTGCGCGATTTCATGCGGCGCTTCTTTGTTCGATGGCGGCTTCGGCGGTAGCACCATGGCGGACTTGTTTCTCCACTCCAATATAACCCCCGTAGCCCTGCAATTGCCAGTTCCCACGCGGAAAGTGCAAAAACCTTTAAAAGAATAAGTTTAATCCCCTGCCGGCTGGCCCGCCACAAAATTGCCTCTTTAACCTTCTCGCGCAAAACATACTGTTGCCCGAAAGCCGCCTACCTTTCATGTCTTGTTAGTTGTGCTGCGAAGCGCTATGGAGTTCGTAGCAAATATCGCTATGCCTTCATTGTAGGAACAATCGGATCGAGGTCTCGTTTAGGCTCGATATGAAACAGCTTGTGTGCGGATTGATCGTTCTCACGGCTTTGGCCGGCCCTGCGCGCGCAGTAACCTGCGCAGAGGGGAGGCACGTTATTGAGCAGATGTCAAAAATTCTCGACCTGTCCGAGATGGAGCGCTCCAACATCGACGCCTTGATTACCAAGGCCAAGATCGAGGAGGAGCAGGGCCGCCAGCGGAACTGCAAGATCATCCTCGCCGACGCCATCCGCTTCTTTCTCATCAAGACCGTGATCGATTGATCGGGCTCCTGCCCTACCGGTACGCAGGCAGCAGAAGATCGGGCAAGTGCAGCGGCGGTACGAAAGTGATGAGGTGCCGCGTCTTGTCCCCGCTTACCACCTCCATTGCGATGAGATCGGTGCCCGCGTGAGCGATGTCGATCCGCTCGGGCCGCGCGATCATGTGCTCTACCGCGCCCGCGCGGATGGCAATCGTGCCTCCTTTCGGGTCGTAGCTCAAACCGTGAAGCACCACGTTCTCGACCTCCTTCTGAGCGCCGAGATCCTCGCGGTCGACCTCTATCGTGACCTTGTGCGCATTTTCCGAGCGCGAAATGTGGTCGAGGATGTTCTGCCAGTCGCGCCGTTCAAGGTGAAGGTTCTGCATATCGAAGACCTATCCATTGAAGCTTGCCTTTAAATGTTTATCCGCATCCTCGCCTTCGCACTTTGACAAATCACAAAGAAGCTAGGCGCGCCGGCGGAACAATGTATTCGCAAAACGTTTTTTATGTCCTGCATAGTCCCATTGCGAGGCTAGGTGCAGCTATATTTGACGTGCACGCCAAGGCGAGGTTGAATTGCGATGACTCATGACGTCGCCCATCCGCTAGACTTCTCGAAGCCATCCTTATCGTGGCCTTTGTGGCGGGCTCTAAAGTCGTTCATCCACTCGGGGCATCTACAAGTCCGCGATTGGAAGGGAGAAATCCGCGAATTCGGAGACAAGACTGGGAAACCCGTCGCCATTCACTTCCGCGACGCCGAAACCCAACGCGCCCTTCTCCTCGATCCCCAACTCGCGATAGCAGAGGGATATATGGACGGCCATATCGTTATCGAGGCCGGCACCATTTACGACCTTCTGCGCCTTTTCGCCGAAAACATTGGCAACGGCAACCTCCCCGGCCTAATGCAACTTGCCGACAGGTTCCGCTTTCTGACGCGGTTCATGCGCCAAATGAACAATCTTCGGCAAGCGAAGCGCAATGTGAGCCGGCATTACGACCTGCCGGGCGCGCTTTACGATTTCTTTCTAGACGAAGACAAGCAATATTCTTGCGCCTATTTCGCAAAAGGGACCGAAACTCTCGACGAGGCGCAGCTTGCCAAGAAGCGCCACATCGCGGCGAAGCTTTGCCTGTCTCCCGGCCAGCGCGTACTCGACATTGGCTGCGGATGGGGCGGGCTGGCGCTTCACTTGGCGCGCGAGGCGGGCGCAAGAGTGGTAGGCATCACGCTCAGCGAGGAGCAGGAGCGCTACGCGAAGGCCCGGGCTAAAGCCGAGGGTGCGGAGGGGGTTTCCTTCCGGCTTTCGGACTACCGCACGATCGACGAAAAATTCGACCGGATCGTATCGGTCGGTATGTTCGAGCATGTGGGCGTGCCGAACTACCGGGCCTTTTTCCGCAAAGTCTCCGACAGCCTGACGGACAGCGGTGTTGCCCTCCTGCATACCATCGGACGCCTTTCAGGACCCGGCACGACGAATCCCTTCATCGCCAAGTACATCTTTCCGGGAGGCTACTCTCCGGCGTTGAGCGAAATCGTGCCCGCGATAGAGAAATCGGGCCTTCTCATAACCGATATTGAGGTCTTGCGCCTGCACTATGCCGAAACGCTAGCGGCGTGGCGCCATAATTTCGAGGCGGCTTGGGATGAAGCGGCAGGCCTTTTCTCCGAGCGCTTTTGCAGGATGTGGCAGTTTTATTTGGCCGGTTGCGAAGTTGGGTTCCGCTATCACAATATTGCGGTCTTCCAAATTCAGCTCGCAAAGCGGATCGGCACCGTGCCGGTAACCCGGGGCTACCTCTATACCGCCGGAAAAAAGCCGTTGCAGGCGCTTCAAACCGCCGATTTGATATAAGTCATAGCGCCATAGAACTCCGCGTTGGAGTCTAATACAAGCCCGAAAGGGTAAATCGGCCTCACTTTCTGAGGGAGGATATAGTCATGTCAACGGGTCTCGACGTTTTCGACGCAACCGTTCAGCAAACCAATCTCTGGCTCAAGGATTTAATGGCGCGCATCCCGACAACGGATCGCCATTATGCCTATCAGCTGCTCCGGTCCACTCTGCACGCCTTCCGGGACAGGATTGGGCCGGAGAACGCGGTTCATTTTGGCGCTCAGCTGCCGATGCTCATCCGCGGCTTCTATTACGAGGGCTGGCAACCAGCCAAGCCTCAGACGAAAACCCGCCATCTCGACGATTTTCTCAATGCCATCGAAGAGGATGCCGGCCGCAGCTTGGGCGCAGGGGTCAGCGGCAAGGTCAAGGCCGTGTTCGCTGTCATCGCCGACAAAATCGATGCGCACGAGATCGAAAAACTCCGCAAGGTCCTGCCCACAGAGCTGAAGGCGCTCTTACAGGAAGAGTTTTATCTATTTTAGGGCGGCGCTGCCGCCGGGGAGTCCGCATCGCGGCGAGGAATGAAATGAAACGGGCGATTGTCAGCGCGGGGATAGTTGCGGCCGTTTTGCTTCCGGGCGCGGCTTCTGCCCAATCTCAAGCAAATATACGGACTGGGCGGGAGATCGCCGAAAGGTTCTGTGCCCGCTGTCATGCCATCGGCATAGAGGGAAAAAGCCCCCACGCAAGCGCACTTCCCTTACGCGATATCGTTGCTAAAGGCAATGTCGAGAACCTGGAGGAGGCGCTCGGCGAGGGGATCGTCGTCGGGCACCCAGATATGCCACAGTTCCAGTTCAAGCCGCACGAGGTTGGCGCCCTCATCGCCTATCTTAAGAGCTTGAGCGGAAAGGGATAGAGGGGCGGCGCTGCACCGTGCCGCTAATGATGAGCGGAAACCGCCTTCACCATTTCGAGTGTCAGCTCCCGGGTCGCGGCATGGGAAATATCGCCCAGACTGAGAATGCCAACCATCCTTTTCGACTCATTGATGACGGGCATCCGTCTGATTTTGTTCTTTTGCATCAGTTCGAGGGCTTCCTCTATGTCGTGCTCCTCCCTGCACCAGGTGATGCCTGCGGTCATGACATCGCGCGCCGTCATTTTGGAAAGATTTCCGCCCTTGGCGACGGCGCGGCAAACGATGTCGCGATCCGTAACCATTCCTATGAGACGGTCGTTCTCGCCAACCGGCAAGGCTCCGATGTCGTGCTCCTGCATCGTTTTGGCGACTTCCAAAAGGGGCGTTTCGGGGGAAATCCACATGGCACCCTTATGCATGGCCCGTTTTACTTTCATGGCAGGAACTCCCTATAGGTGAGCTGGTAAGCATAATGATCGCAGACGCATTGCAACATTGACGGATATCAAAGGTTCATGACCCTTGGGAGAAGTTCCGATCACCTGACGATCGACGAAACAGTCAAGCTTACTACGTTATATTTTGTGCTGCGAAACTACGTTAGTCATCAACACGAGACGCAAACGAGGCAATACTTATGCTGCGGCATACACAAACGCTGCGGTTAATCCAAAAAGCCAACGGATTCCTTCTCCCCGTCGTGAAACACTTGGGAGAATTCCCGCGCTGCAAAAAAGGAGGCCATATATGAAGCCGATCCGAACCTATATCCTGATTGCCGACGGCACGCGCGCTCATATTCTTCTCTCCGAGGGGCGAGGGAAGCCGCTTGCCGAAGTGCCGGGCTCCGAGCATTCGCAGGACATAAAGCCCGATCACGAAATAAGCGCCGATCGCCCCGGACGCGTTCACGAATCGGCGAATATTGCACGCCACGCTATCGAGCGGGACGACCTTCACCGGCGCGAGAAAGAGCGCTTCGCCCAATCTCTTGCGGCGGATCTCGACCGCCGCTTCAGCAACCGCGAATACGATCGCCTTGTCGTCGCTGCCGCGCCCGAGACGCTTGGGGTGATCCGTTCCGCGTTGAGCGAGAAGGTCCGGGCGGTCCTCCTAGGCGAAGTGCCAAAGGATTTGACGAAGCTTCCCAATCCTCAAGTCAAAGCTCATCTTGGCGATGACTTGCCGATTTAACAGCGGCATCGACAGAATAAGCGCACAGATTGGCTTAAGATGCTGCGCCTCTTGATAAATATCATGGGCTCATTGCAATGCTTCGATTAAAAGATCTCTAGCGATACGAGAGACGTTCCGGTGTGACGAAAGCGCTTGGAACGTAAATCTGTTTGCGAGCCCATTTTCTCAATGCTATGCTCGCCTCCTGGAGAAATACTGGAGGCGTGATGCACGGCATTCGTATGCGCTGCGATACCTGCCAGGTTCGCCGCGAAGGCATCTGTGCAGCGCTGGACGACGAGGAGCTTTCGCAACTCGTCCAACTCTCGCGCCGCAAAACCCTCCCCGCTCATAACGTCATTTTCCGCGATGGCGACGAGGCCGATCAATATTTCAGCATTACTTCTGGAATCGTTAAACTCGTAAAGACTCTGGCTGACGGCCATCAGCACATCATCGGCCTTATCCATCAGCCGGATTTCATGGGGCAAACGCTCAATCGGCGGCACACTTATTCGGCGGAATCCGCAACCGATGTCGAGCTTTGCGGCTTTCCAAGGGCAGCATTCGACACCTTCCTGAAATCGCACCCTAGGCTTGAGCGTCAGATTTTCGAGATGACCATACGCGAGCTCGATATTTGCCGCGACTGGACGCTTCTCTTAGGCCGGAAGTGCTCCTACGAACGCGTCGCAGGGTTCCTGCTCATGATGGCGAGGAGGATACCGCGAACTGAGAATGCCGAAGAGCCTAACTTCGTTCACTTCGAGCTACCGTTCACCCGGGCCGAGATGGCCGACTATTTAGGGCTTACGCTCGAGACCGTAAGCCGGCAATTTAGCCGTCTGAAGAACGAGCGCATTATCGACTTACCGTCCAGCCGCGATATTACTATTCCAGACCTAGAGCTTTTAAGCGGCGTCGCTCAGATCGAAAGTTGCTCCGACGCCTTTGATGAACGTCAAAGCCGCGCCATTGCTTGAAGATTAGCATGCTTCATCAATAAGCGAGCGGGAGCGATCCTCATGTCTATCAAGACAATTCTCGTCTATGTACCCTCAGGGAAAAATGCCGCGGCCACTTTAGAAGTTGTCCTGCAGATAGCGAGCCTGAGAAACGCTCATGTGATCGGGTTTCACCTCATTCCCGACTTGCCTGTTTATGGGGAGTTCCCGGCAGAGGTTTCTCAGGAGGTCATCGAGCGCCTGCAAAAAGCCGGCAACGCCTCCTCGGCGGCTGCAAGACGCGTATTCGAAGAAACCTTCAAAGAGTGCCCGGTCACACATGAATGGCGCAGCTTCATGGCATCCTACGTCGCTGGCGCCGAGTTGATCGCCCAGCAAGGCCGAAGCGTTGACCTAATCATTTGCGGCAGGGCGGACGAGGACACTCCCGATGCTTGGAGCGATTTCGCCGAAACTGCAATCATGAGAAGCGGGCGCCCAGTTTTGGTCCTACCCTACGGCCCAGCTCCCAAGCAAATCGGCAGGCACGCCGTTATTGCCTGGAACGACACGCGCGAAGCTGCAAGGGCCGTTTTCGACTCGCTCGACCTCATTCGCGGCGCGGCGACGGTCCGGGCGGTTACCTTCATAGAGAGCGAGACACAGCGCGCGGCCGCGGAAGCCCTGGGCGCTCCTCTAACGGCAGCCCTCGGCCGGCACGGTATCCACGCAAGCTTCGAAGTCTCCTATGCAACCGGCGGCGCAACGGGCGACGCGATTCTTTCCAAGCTCGTTGACGAAGGGTGCGATTTACTGATCATGGGCGGCTACAGCAAATCCCGGTTCCGCGAGATGATCTTTGGCGGCGTGAGCCGGGACATTTTGCGCGACGCTTGGGTGCCTGCGCTCGTATCGCACTGACGCCTTCTCAGAAGCGCGGAGATTTCCATGACATTAAAAAAAATAAGACTGGAATTGGCGAGGGACCGGGAGCATCCAGAGGGCAGCAACCGGCACGGATATGAGTTTGTGGGGCCGCTCGACCAGGAAGGCCACCTTGATCCCGTTGCTTGGAAGAAGCATCGCGAGCGGTGCCGGGTTCGAAGGTTTTGGCAGAACGAGGCCGATGAGACCGGCCATTTGGTGAGAAAGCCCGGAGGTCACTGGGCCTTTCACTACGACATCCATGGCGAATCCGATGACGACGAAGGTGGATATCGCTTGGGCAATCACAAGTTTGCGGTTGGAGAATATGTTTCGATCCGGGAGCATGACGACGATGTAATGCGGACCTTCCGGGTGGTGCGCGTCGAACCGCTTCCCGGCTAGCTCCACCGCTCCCGCCTGCAATCCAGGCTAAATCCGCGGCAGCGGATGCCTCGCAAGCGGTACTATTCGAAAACATAGGTTCCAGGCGCGTTGCAAAGCGGCGGGTATCCCGCCAGTGGCGCTCCCATCGGAGGCGGCGCGGAGAATTCATTCGACCCCGACTTCAGCCAGCCTATCCACTCCGGCCACCAGGAGCCGTCTTTAGGCTGGTTCAGATTGAACCAAGTGTCTGCATCGGGATAAGGCTCACCCGGCCTCAATGTCGCGAGGCGGTAATGCCGCCCCTTATGTCCCGGCTCCGAGACAATGCCTGCGTTGTGTCCCCCATTCGTCAGCAGGAACGTCACGTCCGTGTCCGCAAGCACATTGATTTGATAGACCGAGCGCCACGGGGCGATGTGGTCCCATTCGGTTCCTACGGCAAAAATAGGCGCCTTGATATCGCGCAAGGCGACTGCGTGGCCGTCAACGGCGTACCGGCCTTCGGCGAGCTGGTTCTCAAAGAAGATTTCGCGCAGATACTCAGAATGCATCCGCGCCGGCATCCGCGTCGCGTCCGCGTTCCAGGCCATGAGGTCGTTCAAGGCCTCTCGCTCACCCATGAGATAGTTCCGCAGCATCCGGGACCAGATGAGATCGTTGGAGCGGAGAAGTTGAAACGTTCCGGTCATCTGCTCGCTTTTCAGAACCCCCGCTTCCTGCATCTGATCCTCAAGGAAGGAGAGCTGGCTCTCACTGATGAAAAGCTCAAGCTCGCCGGGCTCGCTGAAGTCGGTTTGCGCGGCAAGCAGCGTGAGCGATTTGATCCGCTCGTCGCCGTCGCGCGCCATGGCCGACGCGGCAATGGCAAGCAACGTACCGCCGAGGCAATAGCCAAGCGCATGCACCTTCCGTTCGGGTACGATTTTCGAGACGGCCCGCAAAGCTTCCATGACGCCAAGGCGCCGGTAGTCGTCCATGCCAGCGTCCCGATAACTCTCGTCGGGGTTTTTCCAGGAGATCATGAACACCGTGAAACCTTGCCCAACGAGATAGCGTACGAGCGAATTTTCAGGCGAAAGGTCCAGCACGTAATATTTCATGATCCATGCGGGCACGATCAGCACCGGCTCGGGATAAACGGTGCCCGTGCTGGGGCTATATTGAATCAGCTCCATCATCCGGGTTCTGGCGACCACCTTTCCCGGGGTCACGGCAATCGATTGCCCCAGCTTAAACGCCTCCGCCCCCGACGGCGGCAAGCCGGCTCCACGGCGAAGCGAGTCTTCCAGAAAGTTCCAGTATCCCCGCACGAGGTTCACCCCCGCCTCGCGCAACGTCCGCTCCAGTATTTCAGGATTGGTGACCGGGAAATTGGAAGGCGCCACCATGTCCAGAAGCTGCCTTGCACAGAAATTTACGGCTTCCTCGTGATCCCGGCTGACCCCTCGAACGTTGCGGGTAGCCTCGTCCCAAAACTGCTCCCACAGCAAAAAGCCCTGAGTCAGGGCGTTGTAGGGCCATTGCGACCATTCTGGATGATCGAAGCGCTTGTCGCGCGCCGCCGGCCCAGCGCTCGGGGCTGGGACTCCCGCTCCTGCTGCAACGGCGGCTAAATAATTTTCGTATGCCAGCCCCGAGGCAATCAGCTTGGACGCAAGTTTTGCGCGTGTTCCCGGTGCCAGCGTAAGATGAAGCGCCCAATCCATGAACGCTAGCCAAAGCGCGGCGGGCGATAGGCCGCCGGTTTGCTTCGCCAGCGCATAATGAAAAAAACGATCGGCCGCATTCGCGCTTTCCGGCATGGCAACCTCCAGCATGTCCCGGGAACATGAGCCTCGCCGCCGCTCGCGCCCCCCGAATTAGCCATTCCCTAGCACAAATCGGCGCACGCGGGCAGAGGCCCTCCTGCACTATTTCCCGGTGTCGCGGCGGGAGCGTTAAGCGCGAGGCAACGCCCATTGAGACATGAGCTGACCCATCGGCTGTGCGAGCTTGCTGCTTTCGTGCATATATTCGCTCGCGAACTGGCTTAAGAACGCCGCCTGGACCTGCCCTATTTCCGCGGGTGTGTGGCAATGGGCGAGCTGATCTGGCAATTTGAGATATTGCTCCCACCGTCCGGCGAAGAAGCGGCAAATGTCGATTTGTTGCTCCACGAAGCGCTTGAACACTTCTTCACCGGATTTCTGCCAGTTTGTAAGTGCGGAATCGTAAGCAGTTTTCGTTACATCCGTAGAATAGGAAGGCGCACTATGCGTCCCGTTTCCAGCTAACGTTTCGTAATTCTTCTTCCATGCCTCCATCGAGTCCACATACATTTTCATAATAGGGGCCATGTTGAATTCGAATGAGGCCGGAGATTGCTGTACATTCATTGTGGCGAACTCCATGCTTGAGCCATCCGGCAAGCTTACGCTTGCTAATCTTTCCTCTAAAGTATTAGCCGGGGCAGCATATGCGTTGACGGTTGTCAACGTTCCCAAAAAATATTCCAATGAAGACAATAAGCGTCCTCGATCCTAATGTTCAAGCTTAAGCCGTCGTCTAATATAGGTTCGCCTATCTCCAAGCTACACCCTATCATGACTAGCTTTTACTCTTCGCCGTTCGACGCATAGTTGCCCGTGACCTAGGCCATTTAAGAACAAGCCGATGTTTTTAAAGCCCTTCTTGTTTGCAAACGCATCCGGCGCCATTTCCGCAGCACAAAGCCGCCAAGAGGCTATCGCCTTTCCGGCCAAACGGGTTATACCGGATTGTCTGTGGACTGCATGGAGGCAGAACGCTGCGATGCGTCTTCTTCTCGTCGAGGATAATGTGGAGCTTTCGAAGCTTCTGGTTAAAAGCCTGGGAGCCTCGGGTTTCGACGCGGACTCCGTCGCAACAGCGGCCGATGCGCTCAGCGTTTTGGGCTCAACGCACTATGCGGCTGCCATTCTCGATCTTGGGCTTCCGGACGAGGATGGCCTCGTTGTGCTTCGGACGCTTCGAGCCCGCCATAACACCCTGCCTGTGTTGATTCTCACGGCGAGGGATGGGGTTAACGACCGCGTGACGGGCCTTCGCGCCGGTGCCGATGATTATCTTGTGAAGCCCTTTGCCATCGAGGAGCTGATTGCGCGTCTCGAAGCGCTGCTGCGGCGCCCCGGCCAGCTGCTTGGACGCTCGCTCAAGCTCGGCAATCTCGCGTTCGACACGATAGGCCGGCAGCTCTTCATTGGCGGCAGGCCGCAAATCCTCTCTGCGAGGGAGCTGGCGGTTTTGGAAATCCTGCTGCGCAGAAGCGGCCACGTTGTCTCGAAGCGTGTCGTCGAGGATCAAATATTCGGACTGTCCGCCGATGTCGGATCGAATGCCGTCGAGGTTTATATCCACCGTTTGCGCAAGACCCTGCAAGACCTGGGCGCGTCTGCCGCAATTCATACGATAAGAGGCGTTGGCTATCTTATCACAGAAGCCTGACCCGCACCGGGCGCGACAGGTTTGCACCAAGCTAAAGTCCGTTTAACATGACGTGGAAAGCTGAACCAGCTCTGAACTCACCAATGCGCCTAGCAAAATGGTGCAAAAGGCCAATCTTAAAAACCGGTGGATTACACCACAGGCCCTGACCCAGGAACGTGTTAGCCCATGTTTCTTTTCAATTCGATTACACGGCGCATCATCTTCCTCCATGTCGTCGCGATATCGATCACTTCGGTTTTCATGCCGGTCGCACTGTATGTACTGCTAAAGTCCACAGCTGAGGACTTGCAGCATCGATCGCTGCGCGAGAATGCCGAACTTATTACGCACTATCTGTCCCAGGCGCCGGACGGAAGCATCGCGCTGCGTCTGCCGCCGGATTTGGATACACTATTCTCCGAAGCTTACGGGCGTTACGCTTATTCGGTGCTCGATGCGGCGGGCAACGCACTTTTCTCCTCGCTGCACGGCCGCGCCCCGGTCTTCGGCACAGATGCGCGCCTCGCCGGGCCCGAATATCTCGAAAGCAAGCGCGGTGACGTGACCCTCTCCGGTGCAAGCATTCCGATGAAAATCGGCGATCGAACGGTGTGGGTGCAGGTCGCACAAGATATGGAGCATCGCGATGTGCTGGTCGACGATATTGTCCGGGAGTTCTTCAGCCGCGTGGGCTGGATTACGATCCCCATTCTTCTATCGCTTCTCATTATCGACGTCAGCATTTTCCGGCGCGCTTTGAGCCCGCTTTTCAAGGCATCGGAGATGGCAGAGAAGATCGGACCCGAGCGCACCGATGTGCGGCTTCCAATCGAGGCCATGCCAAGCGAGATTAGACCGCTGGTGCACACCATCAACCAGGCGCTCGAACGGCTTGAACGCGGCTTTCTCGTGCAGCGCGACTTCACAGCCGACGCCGCCCACGAGCTACGCACGCCTTTGTCGATCCTTCAGGCAAGGGTCGATACGATCCCAGACAAAGGATTGGCCAAGGAGCTCTCCCGCGATATTGCCCGGATGAAAAGGATCGTGAGCCAGCTCCTCGACATGGCGGAACTCGAAGCGTTCACGGTCGCACCGCATGAGGTTGCGGATTTGAGGAGTATTTGTGTCGAGGTCGCCGGGTTTGTCGCGCCACTCGCTGTTAGAGACGGCAAGCACATCTTGCTGGACGCTCCCGAAATGCCGGTGCCGGTCAACGGAAATTCGGAGGTAATTTTCCGGGCGGTACGAAATGTCGCGGAGAACGCGCTCAAACACACGCCCGCCGGAACCACCGTGACAATCTCCGTGCAGGAAAAGGGCACTGTATCGGTCGAAGATTGCGGCCCAGGTATATCGCTTTCAGAGCGTGCCCAGATTTTTCAACGCTTTTGGCGCAAGAATCGCAGCGGGTCCACCGGAGCGGGCCTCGGTTTATCTATCGTGAAGCGCATCATGGAGGCACATCGCGGCGGCATAATCATCAACAATTTGAGACCCGCCGGATGCGTTTTCACGTTGAATTTCGAAGCAAGCCTTTGCCCATCTTCCGGAACGTTCGGGAACGAAAACCCGGAGCACCCATTGCTAATGGCAGCCGCCAAGGATTGCAGTATGAACCGGGAAGACATCGCATGAGCAGCAAATGGAATTATCAAATACGCATCGATCTCGCGGACCGGTTTGCGGAGGCCGCGCGAAGCGATCCCGGCAATAAGGCCCTGCGGCCCTTAATGGACATATTGCACAAGCATCGCACCGCTCTGAAATCGCAGTTCGACGCCTTCGCAGACTACGTTGCCGAGGCTGAGAAGCATGGTGCTACCGGCGATCCACTCTACAGGTGGACGAAAGCGACGATAGAAAATCCCGCTAAGAAGGAGAAGTACCTTAAATCCTTCACACTCTACGCTGGCGGCGAAGAGGTATACGGCAAAGAGATAGCAGACGCGCTCGAAGCCGATTTGGCTCCCCTTGTAGGTGGGGAGCTGATCGTGCGGATGTACAAGCACGACACGAACCCTGCAAACAATCCTCAGCCACCGGCACGTTACCGCTAAAAGCGTCCGCCGGCACCCGCAGCAGCCTCGCTCCCGCGCTCTGGGCGCTCGCAAGAACCTCTGCGGGCAGCCGCTAGAGTGCTTCCTGAAAAGTGGGAGCGGTTTTCCGGAAAGAATCACGGGAAAACAAAGAACTAGGGTCTATCCGGCTTTTATTGAATCAAAGCCGGATAGACCCTAGAAGGCCGATTTCACCACGCCGCCATCGGCGCGCAGCACAGCGCCGTTTATGGCGCTCGCAAGGGGGCTCGCCACAAATACAATCGCCTGCGCGATCTCCATCGGGTCCTCGAAACGCTGAAGCAGCGAGGTGGGCCTCACCGATTTGAAGAACTCGTCCTGGGCTGCCTTGATGTCCTGGCCCTGCACCATCGTTTTCATGAAATCGGTGACGCCCTCCGACGCGGTCGGCCCAGGCAGGATGGCATTCACAGTCACGCCGGTGCCCTTGGTCAGTTCCGCGAGCCCGCGCGAAACGGCAAGCTGAGCCGTTTTTGTCATCCCGTAATGGATCATCTCCTCAGGGATGTTGATCGCCGACTCGGAGGATATGAAAATAATCCGGCCCCAGTTCTTGAGCAGCATCTCAGGCATGAAAGCGCGGGAGAAGCGCACGCCCGACATGACGTTGACTTCGAAAAACCGGAGCCAATCCTGGTCGGGTATTTCCCCGAACGGCTTTGCCGCGAAGATACCGGCGTTATTCACAAGGATATCGACGATACCGATGTCCTTGATCTGGTCTATAATCCGGTCAACGGCGGCCTTCTCGCCGAGGTCGCCATGAACGGCGTGTGCCGCGGGCAGGTCCCGGCGGGCACGCTCAACGCTTTGCGCGGTCCGCCCGTGAAGGATCACTTGGGCGCCTTCGCGATGCAGGAGAACGGCCGTGGCCTTGCCGATCCCTTTGCTGGACCCCGTGACAAAAGCGAGCTTGCCTTCGAGCTTATAATCCATGGCTGACTCTCCAATCGCGGCCGGCGTGGTTTTTTACCCTTCAAGCTCTTAGATATCCCTTCTGGAGTGCTCGTGTTCCAATCTTTGCGGAGGAGAAGCGCGTGTTTATCGCCATGAACCGGTTCCGGGTGAAACGAGGCTGCGAGGCGGATTTCGAGGCGGCGTGGCTCAACCGCGAGGTGTTCATTAACCGCGAGCCCGGATTTGTGGCATTCCACTTGCTGAAAGGGCCGCAGACCGAAGACCACACCCTCTATGTCTCACACACCATGTGGGCAAACACGAAAGCCTTCGAGGATTGGACGCACTCTGAAAGCTTCCGCGCCGCGCATAAGAGCGCCGGCGGGAACAAGCCGCTTTATATCGGCGGCCCGCAATTCGAAGGCTTCGAGGCTATCCAGGAGGTGAAACCCGCATAGCCGGTTTCAGAAGCCTCCAGCGGCTTCTTCTGGCAGGCGTAGGTGCTTATCTGCGCTTGCGCCGTTCGGGCGCGAAAAGGCGTGCATAACAAAGCGATACAGACGCTAGGCAAAAGCTGAACAAGCCTTAACCGGAAGGGCCGCTATTTTTGGCTTGAATAAAACACGAAACGCAACGACCCTATTGTTCTAGGCAGGTGCGGTGAACCCGCATCGCTGCCCCCCTAACTCTCTAGGAGGTAGGCCTATGCCTAGACTGTTCACCGGGATTGAGCTGCCTGAAGATATCGTCGGGCGGTTGTCGGCGATGCGGGCCGGTCTTTCCGGCGCCCACTGGATCGATCCGGACAATTATCACATCACGATGCGCTTCGCTGGCGATATTTCGGACACCGAAGCGAACCATTTCGCCGACGCACTTTTTGACGTGGCCTTCGACAGCTTCGAAATCGAGCTGTCGGGACTTGGAAGTTTTGGGGGGAATAAGCCGCGGGCACTCTGGGCGGGCCTGAAGCCTTCACCCGCAATTCAGCTTTTGCAGAAAGCCCATGAACGCTCGGCACGCGTTGCCGGGCTTCCGCCTGAAACGCGGAATTTCGTGCCGCATGTCACGCTCGCACGCCTGCGGAATGTAAGCCCCTTTGCGGTTGCCGAACACCTTGCGCGCTACGGCGGCTTTTTTACCGTGCCCTTCGAGGTGACGCGCTTCGTCCTGTTCTCGTCGCGTCCTAATCAGGGTGGCGGCCCTTATCTTATCGAGGAGGGCTACCCTTCCCGCGACATCGCTTTCAGTGAGGACGGCGAGGCTGCCGCTTAGCGCTATTCAACGAACCGCCATTGCTTCGCAGCTGCGGAGATTCAGGAGCCAGCCTCTGGACTGCCCGGCTTCGGCTGCATGATGGGGGCATCGGGAGGAAAGGACATGAGCTTCAAGGGAAGCTGCCTTTGCAAGACTGTGCAATATGAGATCGACGGGCTCGATACTCCGATCCGCCACTGCCACTGCGCGAGCTGCCGCAAAAGCCACGCCGCGGCGTTCAACAGCTCGGCTGGCGTGGCGCGCAACCGGTTCCGCTGGATTTCAGGCGAGGACAAGCTTTCCTCATTCGAGTCCTCGCCTGGAAAGCTCCGGCGCTTTTGCTCGGTCTGCGGCGCCCATATCGTCGCCGAATACAACAACCGCCCTAACCTCGTATTGCGGGTCGCGACGCTCGACGACGATCCCGGTGCGCGGCCTTTGGAGCATATTTGGGTGTCGCACTCGGTGCTATGGCTAACGGACGGCGATGCGGTGGCCTTCCACGAGGGCTGGCACCCAGGGCATTAGGCGAAATCGATGCCGATGCCTTCAAGGGCGATACCGCTAAGCACCGCGCTCCAGCGTTCCCCGCGCGAGACGGGCATGGCGCGGGTTAGCGTTCCCGTCGTTACGATTTCGCCTGCCCCGAGCGGAGCGTTCGACCCATCGGTCTGCAGCATGCCGGCAAGGTGCCGAAGGGCGTGAAGGGGGCCATCGAGCACATTGCGCGCGTGCCCCCGGTCCACAGGCTCGTCATTGCAGCGGAGCTCGATTTGAAAATTCGCGAGTGAGCCGAGCCAACGCTCTGGATCGGAACGCGGGCGCTGCTTCGGCCCAACGAAAAGCGCTGCGTGAAGACCGAAACCCGCAACCGTGTCGGGCGCAGAGAAAGTCCAGCCGCGAAACATCGATGCGACAATCTCAAAACCTTGTGCCACCCAATCGACGCAATCGAGAAGCGCCCTTTCATCCATGCCGGAACTGGGCGTATGCGCCAAGCCGAAGACAATCTCGGGCTCGATTCTCGGCTCGAATTCCCATGGCACCCGGGCGGACGCCGCGTCATCCCGGTAATCGTGAACTGTAGTATCGTACATGTAGCCCCAGACGGGAGCGTAGACATTGTATTGCTGCCAGATGGCGCGGTTGGTGAAACCGATCTTGCGCCCGACAACCCGCACGCCGCGCCGCTCCCGCAATGCGCGGATGCTGGCGGTCACCGAATAAGCGTCTTGAAGACTTAGACCGTCAGGTGCCGAGGTCACCGGTGCTATTTGCCGGCCGCCGTCCCACGCGCTCAAAAGTCGGGACGCTAAACTGCCGGGATCCGGTCTATCGGCACCCACCGGGCTACCTCAGCGTGGCGCCATGCGCAAGGCACCGTCGAGCCGGATCTGTGCGCCGTTCAGCATGCCGTTCTCGCAGATGTGGCGGACGAGCGCCGCGTATTCGGCAGGCTCGCCCAGCCGCGACGGAAATGGCACGGTGTTTTCGAGCGCGCGCCGGGCCTCTTCGGGGAGGCCTGCGAACATCGGTGTGTTGAAAAGGCCAGGCATGATGGTGTTGATGCGGATGCCGTCGCGAGCAAGATCGCGCGCTATCGGCAAGGTCATCGCCGCCACCCCGCCCTTCGAAGCCGCATAAGCAACTTGGCCGGTCTGCCCGTCCTCGGCGGCAATTGACGCCGTGCAAACGATGACGCCGCGCTCGCCATCCGGCGTAATGGGATCGAGCGTTACCATCGAGGAAGCCGCGCGGGTAATCATATGAAAAGTGCCCACCAGATTGACCGCGATAACCTTCTGAAACGCGGCCAAGCTGTGGGGGATCGCAGCGCCCGTCGCCTTGTCGCGGCCGACCGTTTTCTGGCCGATAGCGATGCCCGCGCAATTCACCAAAATGCGCTCGGGTCCGTTCGCCTCGCGCGCCGCACCGATGGCCGCCGTAACGGAGCCCTCGTCCGTCACATCGCAGAAGCAAAAGACCGCGCCGAGCTTGCTGGCCAGCGCTGCGCCCGCCTCGCGGTTCATATCGAAGATCGTCACACTGCAGCCAGCCTGAGCGAGAGTGGCGGCTGTGGCGGCACCGAGCCCAGAAGCTGCACCGGTCACGATGGCAGAGATATCGGTCCCTAGTTTCATACTTCCTCCGCTAGAGTGCTTCCGGAAAAGTGTGAAGCGGTTTTCCGGAAAGAAGCACGGAGAAACAAAGAACTAGGGTCAGGCTCCGATACATTCTGAGCCTGACCCTAAGCGCCTTGCTCGCGGCCGCAATCCTCACGCCTTATCGTCGGCGAAGTTGAAGCCGGTTCCGTAAACCGTAATGGCTGCGCTGCCCTGTATCATGTAAGGGCTCGAAATGCGCACCGCGATTACGCCATCGTAGCCTGCGCCCGCGGCCTTCTCCTTGAGCAGAGCCAGCGCCTGCTCCGTGACACGGTCGAGCACGCCCTCATACCGGCGCATCTTGCCCCCGACCGCGTTCGTGATCGCCTCGCGTATGTCGCGCAGCAGGTTCGCCGCAAGCACCGCGTTCGCGTAGATCAGCTCGCCTTCTTTGATGCGGCGCCCCGACAGGCTTTCGACCGTGTAGATCTGCATCGTCCCTCCGGAAGCTAGCGCGCCCGCTGATTTTTCGGATCCCGGATGATGACTTGAGGCCGGCCGAACAGAAGCCTCCGAAGCCAGGATAAGAGCACAAGCAGGATAAAGCCCCCGGTGGCGATCCAAAGCCAATACCGCTCCCAGAATACGCGATAACGCACGTCTCCGTCACGCACGAGTTCTGCATCCTTCACGATGCGGCCATAGCTTAACAGGCTCGCGTCGCTGTGGATGACCATGTTCAAGGCCGCGAGCTGGTTCCGGCTATCGAAAATCGCCCGGCGCAACCCTTCACCGGACAGTTCCTGCATCACGGCCGGGCTATCGCTCACGGCCCGCATTAGCGCCCGCGCGGCTGAGGGTTCCAGGCGAAGCTGATAATCGGCAAACGCTGCAAGCTGCCGGCCGCTGAGGCTGCGGGCCAAATCGCGCATTTGATCGCCGGGAAGATTCAGGATCAGCTCGCGCTCTTGCGCATCGAGATCGGCGATGCGCGACACGGCGATTTTATCGTTCAGCGAGAGGATTTTCTCAAGTTTCTCATGGCTCAGCGCGTCGGGAGAAAGCCAGCGATATATGCCCAGGTCCACCACGCGCGGCAAATCCGCTCCCGCAACCGCCGACCAGCGCAACGCTTCGTCTATGGATTTCCTATCGGCGGCGATCGCAAGCCCGGCATCGTTGAGATCGAGGAGCGCCTTATTTAGCGATCCGTCGGCGACTCGCTCGAATATACGGTTCTCGCCCTCGCTGCCATAGAGGATGTCCACGATCTGGCCGAGCTTGCCGAGCTGATCGATGCGCCGGTCCTTCAGAAACTCTGCGAAGGCAGGGCTCTTTTCGCTGAGCGAGAGCAGCCGGTTATATTTCTGCTTGAAATCGAGCCATACCGAGTAAATGCGCTCAGCGGTTTCCTGGGCTATCGCCGCGGTCTGCTGGCTTATATCGGATTGGATCGTCTTGCCGATCTCGGCTTTGATGAGCGCTTTGGTTTCATCCGATTTCATGCGCTCCGCCACGATGGGAAACACGCCCTCCCCTGCATCGTAAATGTCCTTGGCAATGAGGGCCAAGCCGATGAGCCCGGCAACGGAGGAGACGATCCGGCTAGCCACGACCCCTGCAATACGGCTGCCGATGCTCTCGACAATTTCGGCAAGGACGCGCCGCGTCACGATAAGCACGATCCCTGAGATGGAAGCCGCGTTATTGAGAACGAGATCGGACGTTCCGATTTTAACGGCAGGCTGCTCAGCCTTCGCCTCAAGGTTCTTTTGGCTTTCCTGCGCAAAAACTTCGGCGATAGCCCCGCCATAACGCGATTGCAAAGCTGTTTGAACGCAGGCGACGATGGGGTTTGAAACCTTGGCGGTTGCTTTCTCGATCTGCGCGCCTGCATCTTTGGCGACGCCCGTGGCAAGCTCCTCAAGTGCGGCCTTGAAGCCTTGCGAGTTGTAGGTTTTGTCCGCGATTGCCGTCGCATAGCGGGCCGCCGACGATTTGCTCACGGTGGAGTAGGCGCGGTCGAGCCAGCTCGAATCGGCGCGAACCGCGGCAATCGCAGCATCGACCTCGCGGTCGATCCGGGCGCTCACATCGGCCTTTGCCCAATGGACGTTGACGAGGGCTGGATAATCGACGGCCGTAAGCTCAGCCTTAAGATTGGTGGAGGCGAGCTCGCGGATGCGGTCCCGCACATCGGCATCGCTGAGACTGCGGCATTCATCGATAGTCACCACAGGCGCAGGCTGCGCGAAGGCTATGCGGGGCGCCTGACAAGTGAGGCCTGCAACAGCGCTCCAGGTTAAGATCCAGGCGAAAAGCTTACGCATAAAGGCCCCTGGCTGAATGGCCGGAAACTGTGGCAACGGATTAATAAGCGGCTAGGCAACCATTCAGGTTGCGGCTGCCCTAAAATAACGATGGAATTGAAAATAAAAAGCGCTCTTTTCGTCGGACTCTACACTCATCCCAAAGCCTCGAGCAGCGCCCGCTCCCAGACTGGCCGGAAGCTCCGCCGGTGATGGCAGGTTACGCCATGCAGTTTAAGCGCGGCCGCGTGCTCCTGCGTTCCGTAACCCTTGTTGCGCTCCCAGCCATAAAGGGGAAAGCCGCATGCGAGATCGCGCATCATCCGGTCGCGCGTGACCTTAGCGACGATGGAAGCCGCGGCGATGGAGAGGGATAGCGCGTCACCGCCGACCAGAGCTTCGGCGGGCATGTCGAATTTTGGATGGCGGTTACCGTCGACGAGCACGGCCGATGGCGTGCAGGCCAGATTCTTCACCGCCGCGCACATCGCCACGTGCGTCGCATGGTAGATGTTGATGCCATCGATCGTTTCGACGTCGGAAATGCCAATCCCAACATGTGCAACAGCTTGGATCTTTCGGAACAGTGCTTCACGCGCCTCGGCGGTTAACTGCTTGGAATCGTGAATGCCTGCGGGCGGCTTGCCGAAGAAGATCACCGCCGCCGCTACGACCGGCCCAGCCCATGGGCCGCGCCCGGCTTCGTCGACGCCAGCAATGAGCCCGCCATATTTGCGTTGAAGCGCTAAATCGGGGCGTCTTGTCGGCCTTGGAGATTTGGGGACAGGCAGCATCGCCTGTTCTTGTACCGCCGCGCTTCTCCAAGCAAGCGCCTAGAAGCTGAAACCTACAGTTTTTTTGTCAAGCCGGCGGTTGCGCCCGGCTGAGCGCCAATCAAAACAGACTGAGCTGCGACGGGCCCGGCGCCCTGAATAGATCGTTGCGCAAGACCAAGTGCCGTTGGTCGAGGCCGTAGCGTTTGAGAGCCACTTGGAAGCGCGCTGCGATTTGCTCTGCATAGGGGCCTGTCCCGGTCTGCCGCTCCCCGAAGCGCGAGACATAATCCTTGCCCCCGCGCATCGAGCGCACAAGCGACATGACGCGGCTCGCCCGGTCAGGAAACTCAGCTTGCAGCCACTCCTGGAAAAGCGGGGCGATTTCTAAAGGCAGGCGTAAAACGATGTAGCCCGCCTCGCTAGCGCCCGCCGAAGCGGCCGCCTCCAAAATTCGCTCGACTTCGTGATCGTTGAGCGCCGGGATCAGAGGCGCTGCCAGCACCGCGACCGGAACACCGGCTTCGGACAGCTGGCGGATGGCCTCGATCCGCTTATCCGGCGTCGAAGCGCGCGGCTCCATTTTGCGGGCGAGCCGGCGGTCTAGCGTGGTCACCGATATCGAAACCTTAACGAGCCCCCGGCTTGCAAGCCGCGACAAAATATCGAGGTCGCGCAACACCAGAGCCGATTTTGTCACGATCGCGGTTGGATGGTTGAAGCGGTCCAGCACCTCCAGCACACCGCGCGTTAACTTGCGCTCGCGCTCGATGGGCTGATAGGCATCGGTATTGGCGCCGAGCACGACCGTTGCTGGCGAGTAGCCAGGCCTCGACAGCTCCTTCTCGAGCGCTTCGGCCGCGTTCACCTTCGCAGTGAGCTTCGTCTCAAAATCGAGCCCCGCCGAATAGCCCCAATAGGCGTGGCTTGGACGCGCGTAGCAGTAGATGCAGCCGTGCTCGCAGCCGCGATAGGGATTTATCGACCGGTCGAAACCGAGATCAGGCGAGCAGTTGGTGGCGATGATGGTTTTCGCCACTTCCTCGCGGACTTCGGTCTTGAGCGGCTCAAGCTCTGACAGACTTTCCCAGCCGTCGTCGAAACGCTCGCGCCGCTCAGGCTCGAACCTGCCCGTGGCATTCGACACGGCACCGCGCCCGCGCCGCCGTTCTGTGCCGATCCGCTCGTCCGCGCTTGCGCTTCTTGCTTCTTTCCACGCCATCGCGGTAAAATAGCGCTCGCGCGAGAACATTTAAAGAACATTTTCGGGCTTTTACTCCGCGCGGCTTTGGATGAAGCCATGATTTCCGTCGTTATCCCCACACACAACGCCGCCGCCCATTTGCCGGCCGCGCTCCAGTCCCTGTTCGATGCCGCGATCGATGGCCTCGTCGGCGAGGTTATCGTGGCCGACTGCGGGTCCACCGACGCCACGCTCGCTATCGCAGACGACGCGGGGGCAACCGTGATCGAGGCTGGCTGCGGGCAGCAGCTGCTTGCCGGCGCTCAGGCCGCGCGCAAGCCGTGGCTGCTTTTTCTCAAACCCTGTGCCACGATGGAGAAAGGCTGGGAGACGGAGGCCAGAGCTTTTATCGCCAAAGGCGAGACGGGCGCCGCTGCCTTCCGTTTCCGGGTTGCGGGTACCGGCATCCGTCCGCGTCTTCGTGAAGTGGCCGCCGCAATCCGCGCTCGCGCATTCCGCCTGCCCGATTGCTGCAACGGACTTTTAATCCCCGCCAAACTTCTCGACGCGGTGGGTGCTGCATCCATGCCCCCAATGTTGGAGGAGGATCTGATAAGGCGGCTCGGGCGCGGCCGGGTCTTTATGCTGACAGCGGCAGTGATCGCGAGTGCAGCGCGCGCGTGAATGAGCGAAGTTCCGCTATAGCTCACCGATCAGCTCGTAGAAAGCTCGGCGAAACCAGCACTGCCTGAAAAAGTAGGTCTGCACCGGATGCGCGGCATCGGTATCCTTCGTGAAAGCGGTCAGCTCGAACGCCTGCTCCGGCGGGTTCTTGTAGAGGTAGACCTTGAAGCGTGGCTCGCTTAGGGCAAATGCTCCATGAGCCGCGGCATGATCTCCACCATATTGCAGGGGCGGTGGCGGAAATCGAGCTGAGGCTGCAGAATAAGGGTCCAAGCGTCCTTGCAAGCGCCCGGCGAGCCCGGCACGCAAAAGATATATGTGCCGCGCGCAACGCCCGCGAGCGAGCGCGACTGAATGGTCGATGTGCCAATCTTCCCATAGCTCAGCATGTGCATGAGCACGGAGAAACCGTCGATCTCCTTCTCGAAGAGTGGCCGCACCGCCTCGGGCGTCACATCGCGGCCGGTGAGCCCCGTGCCGCCCGTGGTGATAATTGCGTCCACAGCGGGATCGGCGATCCAGGCCTCGATCTGGCTCCGGATCTGCCCGGCGTCATCCTTCACGATCGCGCGGCCCGCAAGCTCGTGCCCATCCGCCTGCAGCATTTCTGCTAGAAGCGCGCCGGATTTGTCCTCCTTCGGCGTCCGCGTATCGGACACCGTCAGCACCGCGATCCGCACCGGCTTGAAGGGCAAATTTTCGTCAATTCCGGCCATGCCTGTCTTCCTTTGCTTTGTCCAGCACCTCACGAATAGAGAGAAGGTCGCGCCAGGCGAGCCGCTTGGCAATGGGGTTGCGCAAAAGATAGGCCGGGTGCAGCGTTGCCATCGCCCGGATACCGCGATAGCTCAGCCACTTACCGCGCAGTTTCATAATACCCTCGCTCGCGCCCGTGAGTTGCTTCGCGGCTGCGTTCCCGAGGAAAACCAACAGCTCGGGCCTGAGAAGCTCGATCTGCCGCTCGACAAAAGGCTGGCAAACCTGAACTTCCTCAGGCGATGGCGTGCGATTGCCGGGCGGGCGCCAGAAAACGAGGTTTGTGATATAGACATCCTCTTCGGTCAGCCCGATCGCGGCAAGCATTCTATCGAGCAGCTGCCCTGCCCTGCCAACGAACGGCAAGCCTTTCGCGTCCTCATCCCTGCCGGGCGCTTCCCCGATCAGCATGATGCGCGCGTTAGGCGAGCCGCGCGAGAGGCAAAGCCTCGTTGCTGTTTGTTTCAGGGTACAGCCATCGAAGGTCTCGAGAAGAGCCCGGAGTCCGGCAAGATCGCCGGCGCTGCGAGCGAGTTCCCGCGCAGCCATCACATCCGCGCCGGTACTGCCAGGACCAGGGGCAGGGAGCGCGGGCTCCAGGCGCGGGGCTGCTTTACGCGTGGAGAGCGGCCGGTCGATTGCCGGTTCGGCAGCCTTACTTAAGGGTCTGAGCGCACCCCCCAAAGGCGGCGCCTCGGCGTACCAATCCTGCGGCGCGGGCGCGATAGCTTCGTCAACGCCCATCGCTCTGTACCATTCGAGCAAAATCGCAGCATTTTGCGGCGCAAGATCCATGGCTCGCACATTGCCACGCTGCGTTAATTAATCAAGGTGGCGCGCCGGCGTGTTTCCATGTACTACACCGTTCGCGATAGCCAATTCTGCGGCGCGGGAGGACCAGATGGGAAATAATGCAAAAGCCGGAGGCGCAGAACGGATCGAGCTTCCCGAACGCGAGACGATGGAATTCGACGCTGTGATCGTCGGGGCTGGCCCAGCCGGCCTTTCCGCGGCGATCCGCTTGAAGCAGCTCGCAGCCGGAAGAGGCAAGGACATTTCGGTTGTTGTACTCGAGAAGGGCTCCGAAGCAGGCGCGCACATCTTATCGGGCGCTGTTCTCGATCCTGCCGGTCTCGACGCACTCATTCCCGCTTGGCGGCAGAACGGCGCGCCCATCACGCAACACGTGACGAAGGACCGCTTTCTATATCTTGGGCCGCAAGCCGCCATCCCGCTTCCGAATTTCGTCATGCCGCCGCTGATGTCGAACCATGGCAGTTACATCGTTAGTCTTGGCGATGTCGTCCGCTGGCTTGCCGCGAAGGCCGAAGAACTTGGGGTAGAAATCTATCCAGGCTTCCCCGCGGCCGAGATTCTGACCGATAGCGAAGGCACCGTGACCGGCGTTGCAACCGGGGATCTGGGGCTCGATCGCCAGGGCAAGCCCAAGGGCGAATTTGTGCGCGGTATGGCGTTGCATGGCAAATACACGTTATTTGCCGAAGGCGCGCGCGGCTCTCTCTCAAAGAAACTTATTCGCATGCTCGATCTCGATGTCGATAGCGAGCCGCAGAAGTTTGGCATCGGCCTGAAAGAGCTTTGGCAAATCAGGCCGGAAAATCATCGGCCCGGGCTCGTGCAGCATACGCTCGGATGGCCGCTGAACGACCGGACTGGCGGCGGCTCATTCATGTACCATTATGGCGACAACCTCGTCTCGATCGGCTTCGTGGTGCATTTGAACTACGAGAATCCCTACCTCCATCCTTTCAAGGAGTTTCAACGCTTTAAAACGCACCCGGCAATCGCGCCTATTTTCGAGGGCGGCAAGCGCATCGGCTATGGCGCGCGCGCGCTCACCGAGGGCGGGTGGCAATCCATGCCGAAGCTTGTGTTCCCTGGTGGAGCCCTGCTGGGATGCAGCGCGGGCATGGTGAACGTACCGCGCATCAAGGGCACCCACAACGCCATGCAATCGGGCAAAGCCGCGGCGGAAGCGATTTTCGAAGCCATCGAAGCGGGCCGGAGCGGCGACGAGCTTGACGCTTACGAACGGGCAGTCCGTACCGGGGCCATAGCGCACGATCTGAAACGCGTGCGCAACGTCAAGCCGATTTTATCGCGCTTCGGAACGGTGCTCGGCACGGCGTTGAGCGGCGCCGATATGTGGCTCAACACAGTTTCGACGGCCCTTTCTCCCACGCTGAAACATGGAAAGCCAGATTACGCCGCGCTCAAGCCCGCGAAGAGCTTCGAGCCGATCGACTATCCGAAACCGGACGGAAAGCTGACCTTCGACATCCCGTCCTCGCTGTTCCTCTCCGGTACCAATCACGAGGAGGATCAACCGGTTCACCTCGTCTTGACAGATCCGGATGTTCCGATTCGCGATAATCTGCCGGTCTATGACGAGCCTGCGCAGCGCTATTGCCCAGCTGGCGTCTACGAGGTGCTAGAGGGTATGGACGGAAAACCGCGATTTCAAATCAACTCGCAGAACTGCGTGCACTGCAAGACCTGCGATATCAAAGATCCAGCTCAGAACATCAACTGGGTGACGCCGGAAGGCGGGGGCGGCCCGAACTATGCAGGAATGTAGGCCCGCATCTACCGGTGCGGAACCCGCCGGCACCGAAGACTATGAGCCCACGCCCGGCATTGCCAGTTTGAAGAGCGCGCCCCTAAAATCCCGCACCTATCTCGCGGGCGCAAGTTGGGCGTTGCTTGCAATTTCGATCTGGTCGGGCTGGTTCGTCTCGACCAGGTTCAACGTCTCGACAGATCTCACCGCTTACGACCTGGTGGCGCTCCGATTCGGCGTGGCGGCCCTGATTTTGGTGCCGGTAACGGTACGATTGCGCGGCGGCCTTGGCCTTCTGCGCTGGCGAACGGCCCTTGCGTTGTTCGCAGGCTCCGGTATCGTTTACAGCCTATGTGTAACAAGCGGCGTAGCTTTCGCGCCTGCGGCAGAGGGTGCCGCCTTGACGCCGGGCGTTATGCCTATGGCGACGGCACTCTTGAGTGTGCTCGTGCTGAAGGAGCGGCTGACGAAAGGTCAGCTCGCCGGCCTATGCTTTATTTCAGCAGGCGTTCTCGCTATAGCCGGGGCGGGCCTTTTCGACGGCGCTCACCGGGGTTGGATCGGACATATCCTCTTTGTGACAGGAGCTTTCCTGTTCGCGGGCTACACCATCGCGCTGCGCCGCTCGGGGCTTAGCGGAATGCAGGCGGCGGCGCTGGTTTCCACCTGGTCGAGCGTCCTCTACCTGCCGGTCTATATCTTCGCATTGCACCCGCGCGTTTTGGAAGTGCCGCCTTTGTCGCTGGTTTTTCCCGCCTTCTATCAAGGGGTCGTGACCAACGTTATCTCGCTTGTGGCTTATGCCCGCGCTGTCTCAGCCCTAGGTCCCGCCCGAGCCTCCCCTTTTGCCGCGCTTATCCCTGCGGTTACGGCGCTCCTCGGCGCGTTTTTTCTCGGCGAACACCCATCCAGCGCGGATTGGGCGGGCATCGCATGCGTGAGCGTGGGCGTCTATCTCGCGTCGGGCGCTCCCCTGAGATGGTTTTCGAATGCCTTCCACAAATTTAAGTAAAATTGAAAGCAAGACTGCATCGCCGCATATTCTGTGACAGGTTGCAGCTTTCCAGCACACTCCGCAGCGCCTATGCTGCCGCGTGGCCCACTAAGCATGCCAAGGTGACCAGTAGAGATTATGAACGACCATTCCGCAGGGTATACCGAGCTGCCGCGCACCGCCTATTTGGATCACACATTGAGGCGTGCCCGCACCGCAGCCGAGCAGCGTTCCCACCGCTATGTCACGCTTGAGCATTTTCTACTGGCGCTCCTCGACGATCCAGACGCGCTAAGCCTGCTTAGGATTGTCGGCGCGGACGTTGCCGTCATTCAAACCGCCGCCGCCGACGCGGTGAATAATCGAATGTCGACCTTGGTAGACCCGACCGGCCGGCCCCCCAGTTTCAGCTACAAGTTCGATTCGTTGTTTCCCGGTGCATCCGAAAACGCGATGCGTGCCGGACGTAGGGAAGTCTGCGGCGCGCTAGCCCTTATCGCCGTCGCCAATGACCCTGACAGCAACGCCTCGGCGATATTGGCGGCGAATGGGTTCAATTCGCAGGCTGGCTTGCAGGCACTCGGCAGCGCACCGTCCGCACAAAACCAGCCACTGCAGCCGGCGCCCGCGCTCCAGGCTCCCCTGCCCCCTTCGCTTCGTGTTGAAATGGCTCCGCCGCCAAGGTCCGAGCCGCCGCTGCGCGCACCTTATCCAGCCCCCGCGCCCAATCCCGCCTCAGTCGCGCCTGCCGCGGACGCGAGCTCCGGTGAAAACCTCATGGAAGACATGCTGGCAAGCGTCCGCAATATTCTCGATGCAGAAGAGCGCAAGGAACGCGGACTTCCGCTCGTAAGCCCTCCTGCTCCCACGCCCCCGCCACGCGCGAGCCAGCCCCGTTTTGAGCCGCAACTCCGGGCCGACGCAGCCCCTGATCGTCAGCGGAGCCCGGCGGAGCTTCGCAACCCGCCGCCATATGAAGGCCAAGAGCGCATCGATCCCGCTTTCCGGCCCGAGGCGCCGCCGCGCCGTGGCGCCGCTCCTTTTCCAGAGCGCCGTCCCCAAAGCCGCGACCACGCAGCGAGCCTCTCCGAGCCACCTTCCGCCGCTTTCGATATTGAGCCGCCGCAAGCGCCGCCCTCTCCCAAAAGGAAACGCAAAGCCGCCGCGCCGAAAGGGCCCGCGCGTGGCCGCAGTGAACCGCCGGGCCTTCTGGCGAAGATCCTTGAAGGCATCCCGCGCAAAACGAGCATTTCACGCACGGAAATTATACAGATCCGGCTGACCAGAGAGGAGGCTGGCCTATTATTCGCCCGGCTCCCCCGGCGCGGCCAGCCTCAGCAGGGCGCCGAGCCGCAGCCACCGTGCCGGGCAGTCACCATCCGCCTGTCAGCTCCCGAAGGAGGCTTTTTCGTAGAGGCCTTAACGCCGGAGACGCAATGGCTCTTCGACCGTCCTTCTTTCCTTGGCGAGGAGCCGTTCGGAACCTGGAAATGGACGGCTCTATCTAACGAAACCGGCTCGCACGTCCTTTCTGTCTCCATCTTAGCACGCGACATCGACGGCAACGGTCTGCTGGGGGACATTCAGGTGCCGGACCAGGTGATCGATGTCCGGGTCCGCGGCGGTTTTGGGCGCCGCTTCTGGGGCTTCCTCGGCACCGTGCTGCTGCTTCTCTCTGGCAGCGCGCTGGCGCTTGGCGCCTTGTATGCGCTTAAAATAATCGGAAAGGTGCCGCATTGGCTTTTCGTTTACTAGCGTTCCTCTGCTCGCCTCTCTAGAACAGTTCCCAAAGCCGCTGGCGGTCAAGGCTGGCAATGGCAACAGTAGCAGGCGCGTAAACCGGTCATGCTGGCGGTCGCGTATTCCCTGCCCATGCCGCAAGCCTGACTAACCAGCCGGTCTCGCGAGTGCGCCCGGTCCAATTCTCCAGGCGGCGAGCGATTTCTTGCTATGGAGGAGCTTTGCGCCATATTCCCGACATCGAGGCAAGCAAAAAAGGCACAAGCGATTGGAAGGAGCTTCCTAATATTGACGTTTCCCCAGTCGAAATATCAGAATTAAAGTTTCTAGGTCTCTGACGCCAGAAAAGAAACAAGACTAGGGAGGGCGGGTTGAGTCGCAGGTTTGTTTCGGTTTTTGCTGGAGGCATTTTACTGACTTTTGTCTTGGGGGCCGGTGCGGGACCGGGCGACGACAGGGGAGCCGTACTCCGCGGACTTGCCAGCCAGGTCGGACGCGCGCTTGGCGCCGCGTCCGCTTGCCCAAGCGTAGCCCGCCCGCGCATCGATGCGATTGCAGCCAAAATCGACAGCGTCATCAAGTCCTCTGCGGCAAATCAGGATGAATTCAACGCGATCGTTGAGCAGCTGAACAAAGCTGAGTCCGAAGGCGCCCGCTCGGTGGCCGAGAAGCAAACTGACTGCTCTAGCGCCGAGCGCCAGATAGCCGACTTGGAACAAGCTTCCGCGCACCAGAGCGGCGCCATTCAACCCGCAGCCGTGCCGGTGCAACAAGCGGCAGCCGCGGTACGCGGCCTGTCGGATAACGAAATCCGCTTTGGCGCGTCCGTGCCGCTCACCGGTCCGAACAAAGACTACGGCCAGCAGATTCGGGCCGGCATCGAAACTGCATTTCGCATGGCCAACGATGCCGGCGGAGTAAACGGGCGCATGCTGCGCCTTATCACCGCCGACGACGGTTATGAGCCAACCCGCACCGCCGAAACCGTGAAGCAGCTTTACGAGAGGGACCAGATTTTCGGTTTTATCGGAAATTTCGGTACGGCGACGGCGGCGGTTTCCGTGCCGTTTGCGCTCGAGCGGCATATGCTCTTTTACGCAGGATACTCCGGCGCCAATGTATTGCGGCGGGACCCGCCGGACCATTACGTTTTTAACTACCGTCCGAGCTACGCTGAGGAAACTGGCGCGGCGGTGCACTATCTCGTCAGGATCAGGCGGATAAAACCCGAGCAGATCGCCGTGTTCGCTCAGCAGGACGGCTTTGGCGACGCCGGCTTTCAGGGTGTGGCAAAGGCAATGCGCGGGTTGCGCGGCGGCGACGGCGGCTCCATTCTCCACCTCACCTATCAGAGGAACTCCCTCGATGTGGACGCAGCTGTTTCCCAGCTAAAATCGCACAAGCCCCCAATCAAAGCCGTCGTAATGGTCGCGACGTACCGTGCAGCCGCACGTTTCATCGAGAAAACGCGCGATGCCTACCCTGGCTTGATCTATACAAATCCGTCTGTGGTCGAGCCCGACTCACTTCGCGACGAGCTTTTGCTGCTCGGTCCGAAATACGCGGCAGGCGTCATCGTCACCCAAGCCGTTCCCGACGTGAGCGGATATTCCTCGCTCGTTCTCGAATATAAATCCGCATTGGCGAAATATTCCGGCGGTGAGGCCCCGAGCGCCACATCGCTTGAGTATTACGTCGCTGCCCGGGTGCTTATCGAAGCCTTGAAACACGCCGGACCCCAGCTCGACACCGAAAAGTTGGTGGATGCCTTCGAGGACATGCACGGCTTGGACTTGGGGCTAGGGACACCCGTCAGCTTCGGCAAAAGCGAGCATCAGGGATTGCATAAAGTGTGGGGCACACAGCTCGACGAGTCCGGTAAATATGAGCCAATCGACCTGCAATAGCCGCACCGCTTCTAATAACAAGCCGATAAGGTGCGGGAGGATGGCGTGAGTTGGCGGTTTATTCTAGTAGTTGACGCGTTGTTTTTACTCGTCCTGCCGATGGCAGCAGGTGCAGGCCCGGACAGCGAAAGGGGAAATATGCTTCGCGGGCTCGCAAGTCAGGCAGGCCGGGTGCTTGGTGCAGCGTCCGCCTGTCCAAGCATAGCGCAGCCTCGCGTCAAAGCCCTTGCGGACAAAATCACCGAGGTCATAAAGAACTCGGCGCCCAGCCTCGACGAAAGCAACGCCGTCGTCGAGCAACTCAACCAAAGCATAGCTAACGGCGCCCGCTCGATCGCCGCGAAGCAAAATAATTGCACAGCGGCCGGCCGCCAGCTCGCCGGCCTCGAGAACGCCTCCGCGCCCGATACTCAGAGCAGCGCCTACGTATTCCAGGCAGCGGGCGCTGAGGGTAAAGCCCCACCGGACCCTGTGCGCGGCGTGACCGGCAGCGAGATCGTGTTTGGCATGGCGGCGCCCTTCTCTGGCCCGGCGAGAGAGCTCGGACTGCAAATGAGGCTCGGCATCGAGACCGCGTTTCGCTCGGCGAACGACGACGGCGGCACAAACGGGCGAATGTTGCGTCTTGTTTCGGTAGACGACGGCTACGAGCCCGTACGGACTGCCGAAGCCGTCAAGCAGCTCTACGAGAAGGACCGGGTGCTCGGATTTATCGGCAATGTCGGAACGCCAACCGCTATGGTATCGGCGCCTTTCGCACTTGAGCATCGCATGCTCTTTTTTGGAGCCTTCACCGGCGCAGGCATCTTGCGGCGCGACCCGCCCGACCGGTACGTCTTCAATTATCGCGCGAGCTATGCAGAGGAGACCGATGCGGTTGTGCAATACCTCGTCAACCGCCGCAAGCTCGCCCCTGACCAGATTGCCGTTTTCGCTCAGCAGGACTCGTTTGGAGATGCCGGTTTTGCCGGTGTCGCCAAAGCGATGCGCGCACTGCGCGGCGGGGATGGAAGCGACACGCTTCGCATCGGCTATCCGCGCAACACCATTGATGTGGATGCAGCAATCGCACAACTGAAAGCGAACAAAAAGCCGATCAAGGCGATCGTTATGGTGGCAACATATCGTGCGGCTGCCCGGTTCATAGAAAAAACGCGCGATACCTATCCCGGTTTGATTTATACGAATGTGTCGTTTGTGGGCAGCACTTCGCTGAGGGACGAGTTGATGCTGCTCGGGCCGAAATACGCCGCCGGGATCATCGTCACCCAGACCGTTCCGCCCCTAAACAGCTATTCCACCCTAGTTCTCCAATACAGAGCGGCGTTGGCACAATATTTCGGAGGCGAGGCGCCCGACTACGTCTCGCTTGAAGGCTATATAGCCGCGCAGGTCCTCATTGAAGCGCTTAGGCGCGCAGGCCCTCAGCTCGACACAGAGAAGACGGTCGACGCGCTTGAGAGCATGAACAGCTTGGACATTGGCATCGGGGCCCGTATCAGCTTCAGCAGAAGCGAGCATCAAGCGATACACAAAGTTTGGGGCACTGTGCTTGACGAGGCAGGCAAATACCAGCCCCTCGATTTGCAATAAGACGCCGCTGGCGAACGAGCCTTGCTCAAGGCGATGGCTGCGCCCAGATCTTCGTGGGCGAATCCCGCCATGCAGCATCCCGGGGTGCTGCTCAACCTTTCAACGCGAAGCCGAAAGGACGTTAGCTTGCCAGCCGAAAACATTTTGCTCCAAGATTGGCAAACGCCCTTCAATATGCCGCCCTTCGAGGCAATCCGGGACGAAGACTTCTTGCCGGCCTTCGCAGAGGCGATGCGGCTGCACTTGGACGAGGTGGAGGAAATCGCAAACGATCCCGCCGCGCCTTCGTTCACGAACACCATCGAAGCTTTGGAGCGGGCGGGCCGCGCACTTGAAAATGCCAGCTCGGTCTTCTTTAATCTTTCGGCCGCCGATACGAACGACGAGCGGCAGGGCATCGAGCGGGCCCTCTCGCCCATGCTCGCCAGCCACAGCATGGCCATTCTTACGAATGCGAGGCTGTTCGCAAGGATCGATAGTCTTTTCCAAGCCGGCGACGGGCTAGGGCTCAATAGCGAGCAGTCTCAACTCTTGGAGTACTATCATAAGAAATTCGTGCGGGCCGGCGCCAGGCTCAGCGAGGACGCGAAAGCGCGCTTGAAGGAAATCGAAAGCGGCCTATCCGCATTGCAGACGGCTTTTTCCCAGAACGTACTGGCCAGCGAAAAGACGTTCCAGCTTGTCCTTGAGACCGCTGACGACCTGAAAGGGCTGCCGGATTTCGTGAGGCAGGCCGCCGCCGAGGCCGCAGCAGCCCGTGAGCTTCCGGGAAAATATGTCATCACCCTTTCGCGAGCGAGCATCGAACCTTTCCTTGAATTCTCCGGGCGCCGCGATTTGCGGGAGAAGGCCTACAAAGCCTACATTGCGCGAGGGGAGCAGCCAGGCAGCGCGGATAACCGGCCGCTCATTGCCAAGATTTTGGCATTGCGGGCTGAGCGCGCGAAGCTTTTGGGCTTCGAAACCTATGCCGGATTCCAAATCGCCGATGCGATGGCGAAAACCCCGGCCAACGCTAGGCGGCTTTTGGAGGATGTCTGGAAGAGAGCCCAGCAAAAAGCGGAAGAAGAGCGCGCAAGGCTCGAAGCAATCGCCCAGAGCGACGGGCACAACGAACCTTTAGCCGCGTGGGACTGGCATCATTACGCCGAAAAGCGCCGCAGCGCCGAGTTTAGCATCGACGGCGCGGAGCTGATGCCGTATTTCGCGCTGAATAATATGATCGCCGCCGTCTTTGAGACCGCGCACCGGCTGTTCGGCCTCTCCTTCAAGGAACGAAGCGGCATCCCCCTCTACCATGCGGATGTACGGGCTTGGGAGGTCGCGAACTGCGAGGGCAAGGTCATCGCTCTGTTCCTCGGCGATTATTTCCATCGGCCCTCGAAACGCAGCGGCGCCTGGATGAGCAGCTTCCGCGACCAAAAGCGGCTCGATGGCGAAGTACTTCCCATCATTATCAACGTGCTGAACTTCACCAAAGCGGCCCCGGGCAGCCCAAACCTCCTCAGCCTTGACGATGCCAGAACCTTGTTTCACGAGTTCGGCCACGCCTTGCACGGCCTCCTATCGGATGTGACTTATGGCAGCCTCTCTGGGACAAGCGTCGACCGTGACTTCGTCGAGCTGCCCTCCCAGCTCTTCGAAAATTGGCTGCTTCAGCCGGAAACGCTAAGCCGCTTCGCACGGCACGCGCAGACCGGCGAGCCGATGCCCGGGGACCTTGTGAACCGCGTGCTTTCCGCGCGTAACTTCAATCAGGGCTTCGCAACGGCGGAATATACGGCTTCGGCGCTGTTCGATCTTGACATTCATGAAGAGACCGCGCCCGAGGGGATCGATCCGGGAGCATTTGAGGAAAGCTTGCGCGCGCGCATTGGCGTCCCCGATGCGATCGCGCTTCGCCACCGCCCCCCGCATTTTCAGCACATTTTCGCAGGCAGCAGCTATGCCGCGGGCTATTACACATATCTTTGGGCGGAGGTGATGGAGGCGGACGCTTTCGAAGCGTTCAAGGAAGCCTCCGGCATCTTCGATCCCGCCGTTGCGGCCCGGTTGCACAAATATATTTACTCATCGGGCGGAACGATGAAGCCGGACGAGGCCTATCGCGCCTTTCGGGGGCGCGACCCTTCCGTGGAGCCGCTGATGGTGAAGCGGGGACTTTCCGATGGCGGCCGGGCTTAGCCTTGCGGCCCCGCGTCCCCAAATGCGCGCCTTCACCAAAATAAGAGCTGCCGGGAATCGCCGGTTTATGTAAACCATTATAACATGAGCTGGAAACATGGCGGGCCAGGCCGCCGCGGATATCATCACGGCAATCTTCGCGAAGCGCTGATCCAAAGCGCGCTGAGCCTGATCGGCGAAAAAGGCCCGGCCGGCTTCACGATTGCCGAGGCTGCGCGCTCTGCGGGCGTGAGCCCGGCCGCACCCTACCGGCATTTCCGCGACCGCGAGGAGCTGATGGCCGATGTCGCCCGGCTCGGTTTCGAACGTTTCGCTGCCGATCTTGAAAAGGCTTGGGACGGCGGCAATCCCTCGCCGCTCGAAGCCCTCCAAAATGTCGGCCGCGCCTACCTCGCCTTCGCCCGCAACGAGCCCGCCTATTATTCCGCCATGTTCGAGACCGGCCTTCCGCGAACGGCGAACGCGGCGCTGGATCAATCGGCGGACCGCGCGTTTGAGGTCCTGCACACCGCCACGAAAAAGCTCATCGAGAAATTGCCCGAAAGAGACAGACCGCCGTCGCATATGGTCGCGCTGCACATATGGTCGATGTCTCACGGCATTGCCTCGCTGTTCGGGCGCGCCAAGTCCGAGCCGCGCATACCGGTGTCGCCCGAGGAGCTTTTAGAGGCTGCCGTGCTGATCTACCTGCGCGGGCTGGGCCTCGCGGGCGGCGCCCCGCCTTCCGCTTCCCCTTGAAACGGCTCTAATTGTCATTCCCGCGAAGGAGCATGTGAAAAAATTGAGTAGGAGCCCCACTGTCATGGCCGGGCTTGACCCGGCCATCCAGCAACATACTGATTGCATCGGGTTTTCCATGGATGGCCCGGTCAAGCCGGGCCATGACAACTGAGTTTGCTGTGAACGCACCGATTTTTTCACACGCTCGAAGGCGGGAATCCAGTAGTCTGGGCGGTCGAAGCTATTGATATAGCGCAGTGTTTACTGGGTCCCCGCCTTCGCGTGGATGACGCTTAAGCTCAGTGGCCGCTGGCGGGAGTTGAATGTACCTCATAATTCTCGCCGATCGACATCGCGCAAATGCGGGAGAGATGCACGTAGGGCAAGCCGGTTTCCCCGGCCCAGGCATTGAATTGCGCCTGGACCTTGGCGAGGTCGCGCTTCGATTTGATCTCCTCTGCCACATCGAGACCCGCGTCCCGTAAACACGCGACCACATCTTTGGAAGTGACGAAACCGTCCCAGCCAAGAAAGCGCAGCAGCATCTGGCCGGTGTTTCCGCCGAGCCGGTTGCCCCGCTTCGCCAAGAGTTCGAGCAATCCGGTCTCATCGGAGGATGGCCATTTCGCGAGGAACCTGCCGAAGCTGCCGTGCTCCTTCGCAACGTCCCGCACGAAGCTGGCGTTGGAACGCACGGACATGATCTTGGCGCCGTTACGCACGATACGCGTATCCTTCATCAGCCTGTCCCAGAACTCGTCCGGTTGCAAAGACAGCGGGCCGGGCTCGAAGCCAAGGAATGCTTCCTCGAAGCCGCGCCATTTGGCTTCGATGACGCTCCACGCGAAGCCTGCCGAGAACACCCGCTTGGTCATCTCCGAGAGAACGCGCCCATCCCCGAGCTTGGCGAGCGCCTGCGGATCGGGCTTAGGCGGCAACAGCCGGGCCAGTGCCTTGGCCCCGCCCTTGCGCTTCTCCGCACGGTCGCGGATGGTCTTAAACGGTATCACGGTGCGGGCAGCCTCAGGTTATAAACCCGCCTATTCGGGTTTTAAAGAAGGATAGCAAAAATCGGTTTTTTAGTCGTGCAAATCGACGATAACAGGCCGACCCGCCGGGTGGGCCGGCGTCGATGCTAAAGCTTGGTTCTGTGGAATATGGTGCTTGGCGTCGCGCGGATGGCGAACATGAGCCAACGCCAAAAGCCAGGCACGTAAATGATGGGCGCAGGCGATGCGCGCCCGGCGGCGCGGGTTATAGCTTTGCCGATCGTCGCGGGCTTCGCCCACAATGGCCCTTTCCTGGCGATACGCGCCGTCATGGGCGTGTCGACAAAACCCGGTTTGATGAGCACGGCGGAGGCCCCGGACTTTGCGAGACGGTGCGCGATCCCTTGCACAAGAACGCCGAGACCGCTCTTGGCGGCGCCGTACACATAGTTCGAAGCGCGCCCGCGGTCGCCGGCCACGGAACCTATAACGATGAGGGTGCCGCGTCCCTGTTTCTCCAGCACATTTGCAGCTTCGAGGCTCCACGCCGCGGCGCTCGTAAAGTTTGTAGCCAGAATTCTTTGTGCGCTTTCCGGCGAAGTCTCGGCGTCTTTCTGATCGCCAAGCGTACCGTAAGCGAGCAATACCACGTCCACTCTGCCGATCCGCTCAGCCATCTCGCGGAACGCATTTCCAGCTCCGGGAGCGGCGAGGTCTACCACCCAAGTCTCAACGCTGGCGCCGCGCAAGCGCAGATCGGCGGCCACCGCGTCTAATCTGGACGCGTCGCGGCCCGCCAGCAAAAGATGCGCGCCATGCTCCGCCCATATGCGCGCGGCGGCTTCGGCGATGGCGGACAAGGCGCCCAACACGATAATGTTCGCCTTAGCAGCGCTGTTATGGGGACTCATGGTGCGACTCGCCTCCAAAAATCGGATGCAAATTTTGGATCGGCATGGGTAAGGAAGCGCCCCAGCGCTGGGTAGCCCGCCGCCCACATTTCTTTGGGTATTCTTCCATCCTTGGCGGCGTAAAGCCGTCCCCCGGCCTCGCGCACGATAGCGTCGAGCCTGGTAAAAAGCTTGAGCGTTTGCGCGCCCCGATTGGGAAAATCGAGCGCCAGCGTCGCGCCCTCCATTGGGAAAGAGAGCATCCCGGGAGACCGCAGCGCTCCGCAGGTCTTGAGGACGGCCAGGAATGAGCCCTGCCCGCTAGAGGCGATCTCTGCGAGCAAAGCAGCGATGGCGTCCTTCATCTCAAGAGGAGCCACGGCGCACTGATACTGCCAAAAGCCTCTCCCACCGTAGAGCCGGTTCCAATTTGCGAGGCCGTCCAGAGGATGAAAGAATTGACTGTAATGCTGGTGAAGCGCACCGGCCTTCCGTTTCTGCACAGCGTAATAGGCCTCATTGAATAACTTGACGGTTAGCCAATTGAGGAGGCCATCCGGTGCGGCGGCTGGCACGCCAAGACGCTGCCGGCCGCTATGAACGCTAAGTCCGCCTGCAGCGCTCCAATTGCCGCGCGAAAAAATACCCCGGCCGGCGCTCCGGCCTCTCGCCGTGCAATCGATCCAGGCTACCGTGTGCTCGTGCGTGGCAGTTGACGCTTCCGCGATGTCCCAGAACTCGTTTAGGCCGGCATAGGCAATGAGGTCCACGTCGACGAAGCTGCTCTTAACCGGCTGCAATTCTATCTCGGCCCATTCGATAAGACCGGTGAGGCCGAGACCGCCGATCGTTGCCTCGAATAGGCCGTTTCCGTTTTCTGTTGGGGTTAAGATTGCTTTCCCATCATGGCGCAAAAGGCTGAAGGATGTAACGTGACGGCCGAGCGTGCCTGCCCGGTGATGATTCTTGCCGTGCACGTCATTGGCGATCGCGCCGCCAAGCGTAACGAAGCGAGTGCCAGGCGTTACGGGTAGGAAAAAACCGCGCGGCACCGCCCGCCGCATGATTTCGCCCAAGGTCACCCCGGCCTCGGCCCGCAACATTCCGCTCCTGGTGTCAAGCGCGATGAACCGGTCGAGACCGGCCATGGATATAAGGCTTCCTTCGGAGTTCAGTACGCTATCGCCATAGGATCGTTGCAGGCCGATGGGCAGCACGGTTTCCTGCGCCTGCGCCGGAAGGAGCCGCGTCAATTCATCCTTGAAACGCGGAGAAGCGACACGCTGAGGCCGCCGGATGACCCGGCCCCAGGATAATGCATCGTCGCGCTGAACGAAAGTCATAGCCCCGCCGGATTAAACATAGCTGCTGCAAACGCTATGACAGTCATGCCGCCGAGAGCGAGGCTCAGCCGGTCCTTTAACGCAAATGCGACGGGATCGTCGTGAAGCTGCCCGCGCTGGCTTATCAGCCAAATCCTGCTGAGGAACAGGAACAGTATTGGCGGCACAGCCCAGAGAAAGGCAGGGTTTGCGTAAAAACCTCGCGGGAAAGCGTCCTCGATTAAATAGAGAACCATAATAAGGATCGCTCCCAGCATCGATGCGAGCCCTACGCCCAATGTGAGCGGCGCATCGGCCTGGATATATCCGCGCCCCGGCATGCAATCTAGCCCGCGCTCCGCAAGCCTCAACACTTCCGTATGACGCTTGGCCATCGACAGCGATCCGAAAACGAACATGGAGAAAACCAGCAGCCAGGGGGAAATCACAACATCCGCAAGCAGAATCCCGAAACCGAGCCGAAGCGTGAAGAGGCCGGCGAGCACGAAAACGTCGAGAATGGGCACCCGCTTCCACCCGAACGAATAGCTCAGCGTTCCTGCAATGTAGAGCGCCAGCATGATCGTCGCGCCGTTCCCGGTAACGGCGGCCACCCCCAAACCTCCGGCTAGGCAGGCCGCCGACCAAAGCAGCCCTTCGCGAATGGAAAGATCGCCGCTTGCCAGAGGCCGGAAGCGTTTCGACCAGTGGCGCCTGTCGCTCGGCAAATCCCAGAGATCGTTGACGATGTAGGTCGCCGACGCGGCGAGCCCCAATGCGATGAACCCGAGCATCGCCATTATCCAAGCCGAGCTCTCCAGCGCCTTTCCGCCCAGCACGAGTGGAACGAATACAAGCGCGTTTTTTGCCCATTGATGCAGGCGCAAGCTGCGGTGCAATACGCTCAGTATGCTCCGCTGTCTTGCCAAAACCGCGAGAGGCTCGCTTACCTGCCGGGCCATGCGGAACACACGCTCTGAGGCGTCGACGAGAACGCTGCCTTTGCTTTGCTGCCAGATAGCAATGTCGGAGGGCGAGTCTCCGGCGTAGATAAAGCCTTCCGGGAAGCGCTCGCACAGCCGCCTCGCCTTAGCGCTCCCCTTCAGATTAAGTGTTCCGTCCGACGCGATCACCTCACTAATGAAAGGAAAACGGGCTGCAATCGCGTCCGCAATTTTCCGGTCGGCGGCCGTCGCGAGAACGACCTTCCGTCCACCTTCGAATTGTTTGCAGACAAAATCGAGAAAGTCTCCGCGAACAGGCCAAGTCTCTACGTCCAGCTCCGATTTCCCGGCTAGAAACGCTTTGAGCGCCGCGCGGCCAACGATCAGCTTCAGCGGGATCTTAAAAATATCGAGAGGATTAGCCCTCAACATGTCGAGGAACGTCTCATCGAGAGAATCGGTCTTGATCAAAGTGCCGTCCAGGTCGATGACTAACGGCCAGATTGAAACGTCACTACTCATAGATTCCCCTCAAGACAATGAGGTACGCTTGCGTGTCTCCGGAATGGCAAAAACGTCAATCCGGAACCGGCTTAAGCTGATCATTAAAACTAAGATGTAACCATTCGGTTACCGGACCCTGTCCTAATTGAACTGGATGCCCGTCGGGGAAGAGCCCATTTCAGCAGCTCGTGACCGCCGGCGCCACTGCGCCGATGAGGTGCGCAATGCCATAAGCAGATTGATTGATGGATCGCCGTGAACGCCGGAATGCTCAACGCTGCGTGGGAGGGGCGTTGGTGGGCGCGGCAGGACTCGAACCTGCAACCAGACGGTTATGAGCCGCCGGCTCTGACCATTGAGCTACACGCCCGCAATTGCTAGAGCTTATCCGCTCTTGATGGAATCAAAAGCGGGCGCTAGCTTTTTTGTTTTATCGTGCGCCTTTTCGGAAAGCCGCTTCACACTTTTCCGGTCGCACTCTAACCTTGCGCCGGCCGAATAGGCGCACAACGTTTGGCAGATTGCAATATTTAGAGAGAAACTGACAATGAGAAAAGACGCCTTTGCGAGTGCCGTAGCCATTCTGCTGATTTTATCGGGTGGAGCAGCGGCGGAGATGCGGGATGCGGGCACACCCGATACGAAAACGCCAACGATCCAGGTCATCGGAACGGGCAGCGTTCATGCCGAACCCGATACGGCCACGATCAGAATAGGCGTGACCACCGAGGACTTAAGCGCTCAGGCCGCCGTTTCACGCAATACGGCCGCAACGGCAAAGGTGATCGCCGGGTTGGATGCCGCCTCCATCGCCAAGAAGGACATCAAAACATCGAATTTCTCCGTCTATCCTCAATACCGGACGGAGAACGACACCAAGCGGCAAGTGCTGACCTACCGTGTTTCGAATACCGTCATCGTCACGATCCACGATATCGCAAAGGTTGGAGATATTTTGACTGAGGTTGTGGCAGCCGGCTCCAACCAGATCAATGGACCTACTTTTTCCGTTTCTAATCCCGATAAGTTCTTGACCGAGGCCCGTAAAAAGGCGGTCGAAGATGCCTTGGCCAAGGCCGGCGCCTATGCGAGCGCGGCTGGGCTGAAGCTGGGACGGGTAATCGAGATGACCGAGGCCGGCGGATCCGCTCCCTCCTATGCATTACGAGCACATGAATTTACGAGGTCGGCCGCTGCCGCCGTTCCCATCGAGGCTGGCCAGGAAAGCCTTGAGGCACACATCGTTCTTGTGATCGAGCTGAAACAATAAGGAGCGCGCGCGGCTCCGGCCGCCTAATCGCCTCAGAAAAGGAGATGCCATAGAGCCGGCAAAAGTACCGAGGTCGCAAGCGCGTTGAGGCCCATCGCCAGCCCTGCGAACGCGCCGGCAACCTCATTGACCTGAAGCGCCCGCGCCGTTCCGATGCCGTGCGAGGCGACCCCCATGGCAAGGCCCCGCGCTGCCCAATCCTTGATGCCGAGGCGATTCAAGAGCGGCGGTCCCAGCATCGCGCCGAGTATGCCCGTCAAGAGGACGAGGGCCGCGGTGAGAGATGGCAAGCCGCCGAGCTCAAGCGCGATGCCCATCGCGACGGGTGTTGTCACCGATTTCGGCGCAATCGAGACGATCGAGTCGCGGCTCCCGCCGAGCAGCCAAACTATCGCAATGGCGCTCGCCGATGCGGTGAGCGAGCCCAGGACGATACTGGCGAAAATTGCTAGCCCCGAGCGCCTCACCCTCTCGACTTGCCGGTAGAGCGGTACCGCCAGCGCGACGGTCGCGGGACCGAGCAGGAAGTGAACGAACTGCGCCCCCTGAAAATACGTCGCGTAGCTCGTACGGGTGAAAAGCAAAATGGTCACCACGAGCAGCACAGCGATCAGCACGGGGTTGAAAAGCGGATTGAAGCGGCGCCTGCGGTAAATCGCGTAGCCTACCGAATAGGCAACGAGCGTGAGGGTCAGATGCAACAGCGGGCTGGCGGCAAGATAGACCCAGATATCGCGCAGATTGGTCACGTCACTCACCCCGCGCCGCTTTTGCGGTCTTGCGCGAAAGAAAGGCCATCGCGGACGCTGTCACGCCGATCGTCAGAAGCGTGCTCACGATGAGCCCGGCGGAGAGCGCAAGCCAATCGCCTGCAAGCAGCTTGAAATGCAGCATGATGCCAACACCCGCCGGGACGAAGAGCAGAGACAGGTTCAACAAGAGCGCATCGGCAACCTTCCCCAAGCCCTCGGGCACGCGTCCACGCAACACGAGCCCGGCGAAAAGAAACACCATGCCGCAGACGGGGCCCGGCACCGGCAGGTGCGCAGCCTGCACGGCCGCTTCACCCGCCAGCTGACAGACAGCAAGAACCGCGAGCCATTCGATCATTTATAATCCCCTCTTCTGGACCTGCGTTGCGGCGGCAAGCCGGCGCCCGCGGTTTTTCACAGGCACCCGGCGCGGAAAATCGCAGGAGCCGCCGGCCTCCCCCCGGAACCTTTCCCACAGCCCCATCATAGGCGTTGTCTCACAACTGCGTTCGATTAAAACGAAGCGGGGCGACACACAAAGGACCGATGCCGTATGAACGAGCATGAGACGCGGACGCTCCGGGACATGGGCCGCGATGCCTGGAACGAGTGGGCCCAGCAGATCTTGAAGTCGAAAGCCCAATTTCAACAGGCTGGCCTCTTCACGCTAAATTGGTTCGGGGAAGCAGGCAACGAGGAAACCCGGCTTTGGCTGAATGTGGCCGCCGCCGATTTCACCGGCGCTCACTTCGAGGATGAAGCCAGCTTCGAAGGCTTCATCTTTCCAGGGCCCGTTATTTTGAACGGTGCGATGTTCGAGCGCCCCGTCTCGTTTGCGGGCACGGAATTCCACCTGCCCGCAAATTTCACCCACGCCCGCTTTTTAGCCGGCGCCACTTTCAAAGGCACGAGGTTCCAGGATCAGGCAATTTTCGACGATGCGGTCTTCGACGGCATTGCCGATTTCGAGCGCGCGGAGTTTCTGAAAGAGCGCAACGGACCGCTTGCCCATGGTGTGAAATTTCAACGGACGCGGTTTCTGGAGCGTGCGGATTTCCGCCAGGCGGTCTGCGCCGCAACCGCCGATTTCACGAAAGTCCAGTTCGCCGGCACATCGCGTTTCGACGAGGCCCGCTTCATCGGCGGCGCTATTTTCGAGGACGCGGTATTCTCCGGCCCCGCCGGCTTCAATGCCTGCCAGTTCATCGAGACGGCCGCATTTAACGAGGCGCAATTCACCGGAGAAACCCGCTTCGCGGAGGCGCTCTTCAACGGCGAGTGCAATTTCGGCCGCAGCCAATTCTGGGGCGACGTCAGCTTCCGCGAGGCCCGCTTCGAGAAGAATGCCTCGTTCGCTGGAATGCGGGTCGAAGGAAGCGCGCGCTTGCGCGCCGCAAAATTCGCGGCCGAAGCGAATTTCCTGGAAACCCGCGTCGCCGGCCAAAGCGATTTTTCAAACAGCGCATTTAGCGGCCCCGCAATCTACCGCTTCGCTCAATTCAGCCAGGGCGGTTCCTGGACGGAATGCCACTTCCAGGATGCCGCCGATTTTTCGGGCGTGACGCTCGGCCGAAATTCAAGCTTCAAGGATAGCCGGTTCAGCGGCGAGGCGAGCTTCAAGGAAGCGCATTTCGAGGCGCCCGTTTCCTTCGCTGCATGCCGTTTCGACGCGGCGGCCGATTTCTCCGCGCTGCAAAGCAAGATCGCCTTCGTGCTGGCCGGAGCGGACTTCAAGAACGTACCAGGCTTTCTCGAAGCGAGCTTCCATGAGCCGCCGCGCGTCGATGCCATGGCCGTCGCCGACCCGCTCAAGCGCATTCACAGCTGGAAAAAAAGCGGGCTGTCCGACCCGCGCGGGCCCTTCTTCAAGCTCTGGAAGGTCTGCGCCGGCCCGGACGACTCCGCGAAGTTCCGCCGCCTCAAAAAACTCGCCTCGGAGGCGCAAGACAAGCCGCGCGAGCAGGAATTCTTCGCCCAGGAGGTGCGCTGCCGGCGCTTCTGGCATGACAAGCCCTTCGGCCAGGGCAAGGCGCGCTTTTGGCTCGGCTGGATTTATGGCGGCGTCGCCAATTTTGGGCGCTCGCTGGCAAGGCCTTTCCTGCTTTGGGTCGCATCCGTCTTGGCATTCGGCTTCTATTATTTTTCGCAGCGCGGCCCGGAATTGAAGGCACTTCAACCGCCCTCGAACCTCAACGAGTGGCTGACAAGCGTGACGCTGGCGGACAAGTTTCCCTGCGCGGCGGGCACTTCCAACCGCATCGGCGAGGCCCTCTATCTCTCCTTCAGGAGCGCCTTCCTGAAACTCGACTGGTCCGACGGGGCAACGGCTCGGCGCGTTTTCGGCTGCCTCTACGGCACGGACCCGGGCGGCGGCATCATCGTGCCGCTCGGCATATCGGCGGTGACGCTGGTGCAGGCTGCGGTAAGCGCGGCGCTCTTGTTCATGTTCCTGCTCGCCCTGCGCAACCTGCTGAAGGTGCGGTAGGCTGCTCCACGTGCGGCCCGCGGCCGAAAAGCACAGGCAGCCTGAATCGAACGCGCCGCCATATTTCAGACTGCCTTTATAGGTATCTGCGGCTTATGTCATCGTCCAGCCCGGAGCCGCGTTCATGGCCGATATTTTCATTTCCTATGCGCGGCCCGACCGCGAGACCGCGAAGCAATTGGCCCAAAGTCTCGCTGCGCGCGGCTATCAAGTCTGGTGGGATGCCGATCTTGTCGGCTCGGACGATTTCCGCGATGTCATTTTCGAGGAACTGTCGCTGGCCAAGGCCGTGATCGTGATTTGGTCGGAGAATTCGGTGCGCTCGAAATTCGTGCGCGACGAAGCCGGCCGCGCCGACAGCAAGAACAAGCTCGTCGCCACCTGCAAGCCGGGGTTCGACATGGAAACGCTACCGCTTGGGTTTGGCGGCCGGCATTGCCAGCCCGTCGATGAGCTGGAGCAGACGCTGAAGGCGCTCGCGCGGCTTGGCGTGCTTGCAGCGGCACAAAAGCCCGATGCCGAGAAAAAGCTCATGCAGGAGGAAGCCCAAGCTTGGGAGAAGATCAAGACCTCGCAAAACCGGGCCGACTTCGAGAACTATATTCGCACCTACGCCAATAGCCTCTACCGCGCGCCGGCGGCGATTTACCTGCGCAAGCTCGACCTGCTCAACAATCCCAAAGTCCGGCGCGCCGGCCGGGTGGGCTATGGCGCGCTTAAGGTGTATGCTTGGTTTGTCGTGTATTGCGTCACCGCCGTGATCCTTCTGGCGCCTTTTACGCATTCCGATGGCACGCCCGCCGCCCCCGGACCCACGTTGGGCGCAATATTGGGTGCGGGGGTTGTCACCTATCTCATTTACCGCTGGTACTATCGCGGCCAACGCAAGAAGAACACGCAGCAACAGCGTTAGACGCCGGCGGTGGAGGCTTGCGCGGCGTTTGTCAGAAGCTTAATGCTCCAAAGCCGGTACGGCGCTCGCGACGCTCGCATCGGCGACAACCCTCATTTCCGCATCTCTTCCCTTATGCTCCGGAACTCCTCCTGCGATAGGATGGGCATGGTCTTGCGGTGCTCCAAGATGGCGTCAACGGCTTGGCGGCGGCGTTCCGTCGAGCCTTCGGCGTGCGCACGCTTCTCGGCGGCTTCCTGCAGTAGCCGGGCGATTATCGCGTCTTTATCCTCGCCTTCAAACGCCTTGTCGAACGCTTCCTTCACGTCGTCGGGGATGTGGATGGTCATGATCATCATGGGCGGCGCTCCAAATCTTCCCACATGATATGCGATCCGGGCCGCGATGAAAACACCAAGCCTCTTGAGGTCCAGGCGGCGGCGCATTACCCATACCCCATGGCAGACGAAACGATTCTCCTCCCTCCGCCCGTGGAGCCCATCAAGCTGAAGGATGCGCTGGAAGAGCGCTACCTCCAATACGCCCTTTCCACCATCATGCGCCGCGCGCTGATGGCGATTCATGACTAAGGAAAGCACGCGCGAACTCCTCGCGCACCTCGCGACGAGACCAGGGCACGACGAGGTAAAGGCCGATTTCCGCCAGCTCATGATCGAAGAGTTCGGGGCCGAACTTCATTCGCTTAATTTTGAGCAGCGGGTGCCCGAAGTGAAGGGCAGGCTCGATGCGCTCATCGGACGAACAGTTTTGGAGGCCAAGCGCAATCTCACGGCGGAGTGGAGCGACGTCGAACGCCGAATGCCAGATTATCTTGCGGACCGCGAGCGCGAAACGGGCGACCGCTTTGTCGGGATCGCAACGGATGGTCTAAGGTGGGTCGTTTTCGAGCGGCGAAACGCACAACTTCAAAAAATCAAGGAGACGACACTCGATCCGGCTAAACCCGAACTCTTTATAGCTTGGCTGGATGGGGCCATCGCTATCCGGGCATCACTGCCGCCGGACCCTCTAACGGTTAGGATCGAATTAGGCAAAGACAGCGTCGCTTACCGCAGGGCGCATGAAAGGCTTTCCGCTATCTGGCTTCGGATAAAAGATGAGCCTGCGACGGCGCTTAAGCGGCAATTATGGCAGCAACTTTTGTCCCTCGTTTACGGGCGCTCCATTGAGGGAGACACGCTTTGGTTCCAGCATACTTTTCTCGTTGTTGTCGCCAAAGCCATCGCGTTGGCGGTTCTAGGTTTGCGCGAGGACGACCCGGCCCGGCTTCTTTCGGGCACCGCGTTTCGCGATGCAAACATCAACGGCGCCGTGGAAAGCGATTTCTTCGATTGGCCTCTCGCCGACCCAGAAGGCCAAGATCTCGTTAGGCGGATTGCAACGCATGTCGGTCGCTTCAGGCTAAGGGAAGTTGAAACCGACGTTCTCAAAGTTCTTTACGAAAGCCTGATCGATCCGGGCGAGCGGCACGATCTTGGCGAATATTACACACCCGACTGGCTTGCCGCTAAGGTGGTGAAGCATTCGGTCGAACACCCTATTGAAGAACTGGTGCTCGATCCGGCCTGCGGCTCCGGAAGCTTCCTCTTTCATGCGGTACGCCTCCATTTAAAAGAGGCGGAAGGCTCGGGGATGGCCCCCGGTGATATTGCCCACGAAGCAACTCAGCACGTTCAGGGCATGGACATCCATCCCGTTGCGGCGATTATCGCGCGCGTCACCTATCTGCTTGCCTTGGCTCCGGCGCTTTCGAATCGGGGAGGACCGGTTTCCATCCCTGTTTACCTTGGCGACGCACTGCAACTGGAAGTGACGCAGTTCTTCACCGGCAAGAAGCTAACCGTCACCGTTCCCCCTCTACCGCCAGACTTTGGACCGGCAACGCTGGATTTTCCAGAGGTCTTCTGCAAAGAGCCGCCGCTATTCGATCAGGTGATTTTCGCTATCGACGAGGCTTCTCAACAGGGGTTGTCACGCCAGCAAGTCGAAAAAACGATACATCGCATCACAACGCAGCACTATCATCGTCCTACGACGGAAGAAGAGAACCTGGGAATCGAGGATCTCGGCAAAACCTACCTCATTTACGACGAGCTGCGGAAAATTGGCCGGGATTCGATCTGGTCTTACGTGGCGCGAAACCTTTCCCGCCCCCTCGCCTTTTCCGCGCGCGGAGGCCGGGTCAACGTGCTGATCGGCAATCCACCTTGGGTCGCTTTGCGGCACATGAGCGATCCGCTGCAAACGCGATTTAAGGAACTCGCGAAAGCGGAGGATGTGTATGTAGGCGGGCGCTTTGCAACCCAGAACGATCTATGCGCGCTCTTTGCGATTAGAACAGCGGCGCTCTATTCGAGGCCGGCCGGACGCATCGCGTTCGTGCTCCCCTTGTCGGCTCTGACGCGCGGCCAATTCGAAAAATTCCGTACCGGCGAGTTCAAGAACATCAAGATCGCATTCGACGAAGCCTGGACAATGGATGACAGCGTGTTCCCATTGTTCCCCGTTCCATCTTGCGTCGTTTTCGCAAAGAAGCGCGGCAAGGCAGAGCCACTTCCGCCAACGGTGCGCGCCTATACGGGGATTTTACCCATTCGCGATGCCCATGAAGACGTAGCCGATTCGAAATTGGCTGTTAGCGAAGGCGTACCGGCGCCCTCAACCGCACAGTTCGGCGCGGGCTCACCCTACCGGCAAGCCTTCCGGCAGGGCGCTACGCTCGTTCCCCGCATGCTTTGCCTCGTCGAGCGGAAAACCATGGGAAAGCTTGGCGCCGACCCCTCGATGCCGATGGTCAAGAGCAGGCGTTCTACCCAGGAGAAAGAGCCGTGGAAATCCCTTGAAGCAATCGAGCACCGGGTGGAAGCCGAGTTTATCCGGCCTGTGCTTTTGGGGGAAAGCATCTTGCCTTTCCGTCTGTTCCGGCCGTTCGAGGGTGTGATACCTGTGAACGGGGATGGAAGCGTGTTGGACGCCAAGAAGGCGGCGGACAGAGGATACCGGGGCATTACCGGCTGGATGCAGGCTGCGGAAAAGCTTTGGAAAGCTCATAACGAGACCGCCATGTCTCTAATAGAGCAATTCAATTACTACGGTAAGCTTGAAGCTCAGTTCCCTATCGCACCTCTTCGCGTGGTGTACGCAGCTTCGGGCACCTTACCAGCAGTTTGCATAGTCCGCGACCGTCGAGCAGTGATCGAGCATAAGCTTTATTGGGCTAGAATTGAGCACGAAGAGGAAGGATATTATCTCAGCGCGGTTCTCAATAGTGAGACTGTTCGCAACCAGATTGCTAGTTTGCAATCGCGGGGGCAGTTCGGCGCGCGGGATTTTGACAAGGTCAAATTCACGCTTCCAATTCCACGCTTCAATGCGTCAGAGGAGCTTCATGAAACGCTCTCCGGCTTAGCTGCGCGAGCGGAAGTGGTTGCGACGGATATAACGTTCGAAGAAAGCGCGAAATTTCAACGAGCCCGCAAGACCGTGAGAGATGCGCTTACCGAAGCCGGGATCTCCCAGCAGATCGATGAAGGCGTTCGCGAATTGCTGTCCTTACCGAAGGAAGATGTTCAATAGCGCAGTCATGGGCTTGGCGCGGCGCTCCGCACCCGCTAACTCTACCCCATGGCCAACGAAACGATTCTCCTCCCCCCTCCCATCGAGCCCATCAAGCTGAAGGATGCGCTGGAAGAGCGCTACCTCGCTTACGCGCTCTCCACCATCATGCACCGCGCGCTGCCCGACGTGCGCGACGGGCTGAAACCCGTGCACCGGCGCGTGATTTACGCCATGCGGCAGCTCAAGCTCGACCCCGGCACGGGTTTTAAGAAATGCGCGCGTGTCGTCGGCGACGTCATCGGTAAATACCACCCGCATGGCGACCAATCGGTTTACGACGCCTTGGTGCGGCTCGCGCAGAGCTTCGCGCAGCGCTATCCGCTGGTCGACGGCCAGGGCAATTTCGGCAATATCGACGGCGATAACGCCGCCGCCTACCGCTATACCGAGGCGCGATTGACCGAGGCGGCGCGGCTTCTGCTCGACGGCATCGACGAAGACGCGGTTGATTTCCGCCCCAATTACGACGGCGTCTCGGAAGAGCCGGTTGTGTTGCCGGCGGCGTTCCCCAATCTTCTCGCTAACGGCTCGCAAGGTATCGCGGTCGGCATGGCGACGGCGATACCGCCGCACAACATTGCGGAACTGTGCGATGCGGCGCTGCATCTGATCGACCAGCCAAACGCGCGCACCCGCACGCTGCTGAAATTTGTCCCCGGCCCGGATTTTCCGACCGGCGGCATTGT
>JBKQOR010000161.1:0-3891 GCA_052145435.1 Rhodomicrobium sp.
ATCGTTTCCGCGGCTTCCGGGTTGCCAGGACGCTCTAAACTTGTGCCAAGACTGCTTCCATGGCTTGAACATTGGTAACATATGAGTTACTATTGTGGCGATTTCTGTTGTTGAATATTTGGACGAAGAAGGGAGGAGCCCCTTTGGACGCTGGTTCGGCACGCTTGAGGCGAGGGCTGCGGCGAAGGTTCGAGTTCAAATCGCCCGCATGGAGCAAGGCAACTTCTCGAATGCGAAAGGTGTGGGCGAAGGCATTTTCGAGTGCAAGATAGATTAAGGTCCCGGCTATCGCATCTATTTCGGGAAGGACGGCGAGGAATTCGTGATTTTGCTCGGCGGCGGGCACAAGAAGACGCAAGAAGGCGATATCAAAGCGGCCAAAGTAATCTGGGGCGCGTATAAATCGCGGAAGAAGAAGGACTCGAAAACGTGCCATTGACCAGAGACTTCAAGGAAACTGTCAAGGCGAAGGCGGAGGAGGATACGGAGTTCCGTCGCGCTCTCTTTGCGGAGGCGATTGACCTTTTGATCTCGGGAGACTTCGAAACCGGGAAAATTCTGCTGCGCGATTACGTCAACGCGACCATCGGCTTCAGCCGGCTTGGCGAGATGACTAAGAAGAGCCCCAAAAGCCTCATGCGCATGCTATCTCCAAAAGGAAACCCCAAGGCTGACAATATGTTTGCGCTGATCGCTAGCCTGCAAAAGCACGAGGGCGCCAAGTTCAGCCTTAAGGAAGACAATGGCGCTTCTTAAGAGGCGGAACCTGGTGGCATTGCCGCGCCGCGTCAATTCGGGCGCGGAGAAGGCGCGCTTGACGGGGGGCAGGAACCCGCGCTTTGTTATTGTCGTGGTTCCTTTGCCGGCCGGCTTGCAGCCACCGGGCGCCGTGATCCCGGAAGGGCGCTTGCGCCCTATCCGGGATCTTAAAAGCCCCAATATTTGCAACGATCCCGGATAACGCCTTTGGCGTTTCCGTGATGACGAAGGGAATGGCGCGGTCTCTCGGCTGCGGCCCTTTCGCGCCACTAGGAGCGGACCATGTCAGATGCCGAACGCCTCGCGGGGCTTCACCCCGAAACGCTGCTCATCCAGGGCGGAAGCTTGCGCTCGCAATTCGGCGAGACGTCCGAGGCGCTGTTCCTGTGTTCGGGCTATGTCTACGAGACCGCGGAGGAGGCGGAGGCGCGCTTCAAGGGCGAGGCCGAGGGCTATGTCTATAGCCGCTTCGGCAACCCGACCGTGACCATGTTCGAGACCCGCATGGCGCTGCTCGAAGGCTCGCAAGCCGCGCGCGCGACGGCGACCGGCATGGCGGCGGTGACTTCGGCGCTGCTGTGCTGCTTGAAGGCGGGCGATCATGTGGTTGCGGCGCGGGCCATGTTCGGCGCCTGCCGCTACGTGATCGAGGAGGTGCTGGCGCGCTTCGGTATCGCCTCCACGCTCGTCGATGGGCGCGATCTTGCCGCCTGGGCCGCGGCGGTGCGCGATAACACGCGCGTGCTGTTCTGCGAAAGCCCGGCCAACCCGATGCTGGAGCTGGTGGACCTGGCGGGCGTGGCGGCCATCGCCCGGCGCGAGGGCGCGTTGTTCATGGTCGATAACGTCTTCGCGACGCCGATGCTGCAAAAGCCGATGCGGCACGGCGCGGATGTGGTGATCTATTCCGCCACCAAGCACATCGATGGGCAGGGCCGGTGCCTTGGCGGCGTGGTCTGCGCAAGCGCCGAGTTCGTCGAGAAGCATCTGAAGGATTTCCTGCGCCAGACCGGGCCGAGCTTAAGCCCGTTCAACGCCTGGGTGCTGTTCAAGGGGCTCGAAACGCTTCCCTTGCGCGTCGCGCGGCAGACGCAGAGTGCGGCCAAGATCGCGGATTATCTGGCGGAGCGGCCGGAGGTGGAACGCGTGGTCTATCCAGGCCGGACCGATCACCCGCAGCACGAAATCGCGGCGCGGCAAATGAGCGGCGGCGGCCCGCTCGTGGCCTTCTGCCTGCGCGCGGACAAAGCGGCCACTTTCCGCTTCATGAATGCGCTGCGGCTCATCAAGATCTCCAACAATCTCGGCGACGCGAAGAGCCTGATCGCGCACCCGGCGACGACCACGCATCAGCGCCTAACCGATGCGGCTAAGGCTGAGCTTGGCATCACGGCTGGCACGGCGCGGCTGTCCGTGGGCCTTGAGCACGCGGACGATCTGATCGCCGATCTTAATGCCGCTCTTTCGAGCGCTGGGATCGCGTGAATTGGCCACGCTCTACACCATCGGCCATTCCAACCGCTCCATCGAGGCGTTCATCGCGCTCTTACAAGAGGCGGGCGTGGAGGCCGCAATCGACGTGCGCTCGCTGCCGAAGTCGCGCTTCAACCCGCAATTCAATAGCAAAGCGCTTGCGGACTCGCTGCGCGGCGCCGGGATCGGCTACCGGCATGCGCCCGCGCTCGGCGGCCTGCGGGGCCCGAGGAAAGACGGGCTGCCTTCGCCCAACGGCTTTTGGACCAACGAGCATTTCCGTGCCTTCGCCGATTACACCGCAACGGCGGAGTTCCGGCAGGGGTTGTACGAACTGCGCGCGGCGGGCTGCGCCGATCGCTGCGTCATCATGTGCGCGGAGGCGGACTGGCGGCACTGCCACCGGCAGATCATAACGGACTATCTCTTGGCCGCGGGCGAAACGGTGATCCACATCGTGAGCGAGGGCAGGCTGGAGCCGGCTGCAATGGCGAAAGCCGCGGTGCCCGGTGCCGATGGCGTCATCACATACCCGGCGGATCAGGGCAGTCTTCTGTTATAAGCGGGCGTCCCGGACAGGGGAATCGGGTGAAGGGATCATGCGGCAACCAAGCTGACAGGGAACTCATCGTCCCAGGCCGCGACTTTACGCTTTAGGCGCAGGGAGTCTTTGCCTGGAGCCTTGCGAATGAGGTTGTGAGCCATGTGCTTGAGCGTGGTGAAGTTGGCGGGCGCGTGATCCTTGCGGACACGGCATTCGTCGTCGCGGAAGATCATGTCCAGCACCCAATGCAGGCTGTTCTCGATGGCCCAGTGGCTACGGATAACAGGGCCGATCAGGTGCGCCGCCAGCACCAGGGAGGTGATGTAAAAACGGATCTCCCGCTCGATTTTGTCCCCGATTTCGAGCGTGCTCTCGACTATGACGAGGCTTTTCAGTCCAGGCCAATCGTGACGCGTCTGCAGCCAAGCGATATCGTGGATCACCGTATAAGCCCTGGTTTGCGCTGGCAGCCCATCGCATCGATGGTGACGATGGCACCCTCTATCGCCAGCATGTCGAGGAGCTTCGGGATCGCAATAATCTCGTTCGATTTTTCCGCCACCTTGGTCTGCCCCAGCCCGCGCGCCTTCAGGCGAAGTGGACACCGGTTCGCCGCCCGGAAGGCGCGCTGTTTCTTAAGTGGCGGGCATGCGCGGGCGCAAAACCGCGAACCACTTTTGCTCGCATGCCCGCGCGCTGGCGGGTGGCGAAGGCGGAAACCATGTGGATCGCCTCTTTCGCCCCTTTCTTCTGGTAGGAGCGTCGTGACGTCTTGCCATCGATGGCGATCACACCCGCGGGCGCGCCGGTCGGCGCGCCGACCCAGGAAACAATGCAGGGCTGGAATATCTCAGCGTCGAGCACCACAAAAATATCGCCGAGGTGAGCATGAGCGGGCGTTCCCTCGCGAAAGGGCAGGAACCGGCGGGGGGGGCTGAGCTTCTTCTCGCCAAAGCGCGCGATGTCAGCGAATGTTTCTGCCCCATCAAGCGCGAGATCGCCCTCCCGCAAGATCGCCGTGAGTATCAACCCGCCTTCGGCGCGCCGGTGATGGAAAACCACGCGCTCAGCAATATCGATGACAACGTAATGCTGAATGCTAGAGACACGGAAAT
>JBKQOR010000162.1:0-42371 GCA_052145435.1 Rhodomicrobium sp.
CTAAAATGTCGCTGGTAGTGCGTGCGCAACTTTGGCTATTCACTATGCTGTCCAAGTAAAGCCGGCGCCCGCGGATCAAACAACACACAAGGACGAAGTTGTGCAATCGGAAATTCTCGCACTTCCGGAGCTTTTTGAGCGGTTGCAGCGTGACGAGCGGCTGCTCGGCCTGGACGTGGGCACGAAGACCATCGGGCTTGCGCTTTCCGACGTGATGTGCCAGATCGCGACGCCGCTCGAAACCATCCGCCGGACGAAATTCAAGGCCGACGCGGAGCAGCTTCTCAAGCTGGCGGCCCAGCATGGTGCGGGCGGGCTCGTCATCGGCCTGCCGGTCAATCTCGATGGCACGGAGGGGCCGCGCGCGCAATCGACCCGCGCCTTCGCCCGCAATCTTGCGCAGCTCACCGCGTTGCCGATGGCGTTCTGGGACGAGCGCCTTTCGACCGCCGCCGCCGAGCGTGCGCTGCTCGAAGCCGATACCAGCCGCAAGCGGCGCGCCGAGCTCATCGACAAGATGGCTGCCGCCTATATCCTGCAAGGTGCGCTCGACCGCTTCAATTTCAGCCGCCGCTCGCCGCTTGGCTGATCGCGGTCCCAACGCCTGGCCCGAGGGCCTCTTGTCCGTTCCTTGGCCGTAAACGGCCTATGACGGTTCGGAAAGGGCTTGACAGAGCTGCGATGCCGCGCCACCTATGTTAATGTAACTTACATTTACATCGAGGTTACGCTATGCACATAGCTGCGAGACTCGACGATATCGGCAAACCCGCATGGATCGCGCTGATGATCGTCTCTTTCATCATCTGGTGGCCAATCGGCTTAGCCGCCTTGGCTTTCTTACTATGGAGTGGACGCATGGGATGCGGATATCACGGACACATGAGCTGGCATGAGCGCCGCGAGCGCTGGCGCGAGATGCGCGACGAATGGCGCGCAATGCGGTGCGGCGGCGAAGGCGCCATGCGTAGCAGCGGCAATACCGCCTTCGACGATTACCGTACCGAGACCTTGAAGCGGCTCGAGGACGAGCAAAAGGAATTCTCCGGATTTCTCGACCGCCTGCGCCGCGCGAAGGACAAGGCCGAATTCGATCAGTTCATGGCGGAGCGCCGCAATACGCCTCCGGCCGAGCCATCGATGAGCTAGATGTGAGGGGCGCTTAGCGGCGCCCTCTTTTTCACCTTGTTTGCTTTTGTGTGCGGAGCAGCGCCATGAGATTTGTCGCAATTTTGAACGCGGGCCGTGCCTGGATCGAGGGTGAGAGCGTAAAGGGCCAAGACCGCGCTGTGATGCTGGCGCATCTGCAAGCGATGCGGCGAAGATATGATGAGGGCACCGTTCTGTTCGGTGGCCCTTTCCGGACCGGAGACGGCGGCATCGTTCTTTTGGAAGCGCCAAGCCGGCCAGATGCCAAGACGGTTTTGGAGAGCGACCCGGCCGTGGGCGCGGGCGTGCTGGACTACACGCTTTTCGAGGTCCGGCCCTACTTCGATGTCATCGCCGGAGAAGCATGGCCTCCCAAGACATAGGGAAAAGCGAAGCGGGTTAACGCTTGTCCCCTCGCAAGGTGCAGCCGCGGAACTTGTCCGCTCCTCTTGGCATGATGTTTGCGGCACCGGATTGGTCCGTGTTTGCCGAAGGAGAGAACATCATGACGCGCGAGCAGCTGACTGAAAAGATATTGGACATCAAGCGCAGCAAAGGCTGGAGCTGGAAACATATCTGCGGCGAGATTGGCGGCATGTCGCCGGTATTGGTGGTGGGCGCCCTGCTCGGACAGATGAAACTCGTAAAACCGCTTGCGGCCAAGGCCGCCAAGCTTTTCGGTCTGAGCGAGCACGAGGAGCGGATGTTGAACGAAGTTCCCAACCGCGGCACGCCAATGCCGCCAACCGATCCGCTGCTCTACCGCTTCTTTGAGCTCGTAATGGTGAACGGCCCCGCTTGGAAGGCACTGATCGAGGAGGAGTTCGGCGATGGCATCATGTCGGCCATCGATTTCGACATGGAGCTTGAACGGCTGCCGCACCCGAAAGGCGACCGTGTGAAGCTCACGATGAGCGGCAAGTTCCTGCCTTACAAATATTATGGTAATGGCGAAGGCGTCCCGGACTACGGCTTCAAGGAGTAGTGCGGCATAGCATTTTGGGGCGGAGCTGCTAAACGGGCCGCCCCGTTGCGCCGTTTATCGCTTCCGGCGCAAACCTTGCCATTAAAGAACAAAAGGCCAAGTTCGTAATATCGACAAATTCCGCGCTAACATCCACCTGGAAACAGCGGTGGCAGGGGCATCTTCTCGTCGTCTCGCACGCTGTAATTCCCGTTGCGCCAATATTACGGAGCTATCCGTTTCATTGGTTAGCCGAAATGCGTAGCCTTCTAGCGAACTCATAAACGATTCGTTAGACAGGCATCTTAAGGAATCTGCATGACAGTTAGACAGCGCGAGCGTACAGTAGCTATTCTATTCGCTACTGCAATATGCTATTCTTTTGGAGTTGCTCCGGCTCAGAACTCACCCAGTAACATCGCTCACAAAATCAACTACGCACCGGAAAACGCCAGTCTCATGAGCAATTTTAAGAAAACTGTGACTACAGTATTCTGGGTAGGTGAAGACGCGACTGCCGAGAATGGGTTCATCGATAATTACGGAAGCTACTGGGACGCCCGCTGGATGAGGAATTTTGGCGGGGTGGATACTCCGTCGGACCGGAACGGCTATCTTCCGGCCGGCTTCACGCCGAGGCAAAATCCCTTCTATGTCGCCTTGCCCTTCGCCGAGGTGGATCACGACGGAAATCTCAAGGAGATCGCAAAACAGATTCCAGGCTTTGGAACGGCAAACGAACCGTTGACGAGAAACCGCTGGGTCGAGATACGCTATAAGGGCAAATCGTGCTATGCCCAATGGCAAGATGTCGGCCCGTCCGAGGAGAACGATTTCGACTGGGTGTTCGGCGATGCCAAAAAGCCCAAGAACAAGTACGGCCTGAAGGCTGGCCTCGATATTTCGCCGGCAGCCGCTCAGTTCCTCGGTATGGAGGACAGCGCGCGGACGGAATGGCGCTTCGTAGATGAAGCTGGCGTACCCGGCGGCCCTTGGAAGGAAATCGTCACGCGGTAGCACCCCGGCGGGCGCGGCCTAAAGCCCGCCCGTTGAGACCGTCGCTTTCCGCTCCAGCTTGCCCCAGCCGACGAGGCGGCCCTGCAATGCTCTCACGACGGATTTTGCGACGACATAGTACATGATCTGACGGTAGCCGAAGCGCTGCAAAACAAGCCACCACAACAGCGAGCGGTCTTCCTTCCGCTCCAGGAGAAAGGCGATTCCCGCTGCCGTCAGATCGACAGCCATGAAGGCGGCGTAGTAGGTGGCCGTCACCATGAGGTTGGCCGAGTTATATTGCTCGCCGTGCTGGAGATAGTCGGTAAGGGATCTCACCATCTGCACGACAAGCGCCAGGTCGACGAGCGGGGAAACGAGGGCAAGCGCGATCTGAAACAACCAGACCTGAGGGAGCGCGACAAGTCCTAGAGATCCATAGCGCGGATTGAGGTTCGCGCGCCGGTGCTTCCACATGCATTGAAGCGTCCCGAACGACCAACGGAAGCGCTGCTTGGCGAGGTTAGCAATCGTGTCCGGCGCCTCGGTCCAGGCCACGGCAGACGGGTCGAAAACGATCTTCTCGCCGGCGCGCTGGATCATAATTGTCAGATCCTGGTCTTCCGCCAGCGTGTCGGTGGGGAAGCCGCCAAGCTTCAGGATTGACTCCCGGCGCCATGCTCCTACGGCACCCGGAACGACAGTTATGCAGCCGAGTGCCGATAGCGCACGGCGCTCAAGGTTCTGCGCCGAGATATATTCGAGCGCCTGCCAGCGTGTCAGCATATTGATCCGGTTGCCGACTTTTGCATTTCCTGCGACAGCGCCGATTTTTGGATCGGAAAACCAGCGCACCAAGCTCGATATGGTTGAAGGCTCGAACTGGGTATCCGCATCGAGCACTACGACGATGTCACCCTCCGCTCGCGCGAGGCCGAGATTGACGGCTCTTGCCTTGCCGCCGTTCCGGGCGGTTATCAGAGTCACCCGGGGATCGCCGGAAAAGCAGCTACGCACAACTTCCGAGGTGCCATCAGCCGACCCATCGTCGATGACGACGATATGAAGGTTTTGGTGCGTGCTTGCCAGAATCCGGAGGATAGACGCGCCGATAACCTTTGCTTCGTTAAAGGCGGGAATAAGAACCGAGACGGAAAGGTCTCCAGCGTCCGGGGGCGTCTGCCGCTTCTTCTCGCGTACATTGCCGATCAAAGCCAGCCCGCACAAAACCGCTAGCCTGCCGATACCGAGTGCGATCGCCAGCAAAAACATCGAGGTGAGCGTATCCTGCATCCAGCTCAGGGTTAAAAACACGTACCGGTTCACAACGGGCGTTGCCTCGTCGGAAGGAACTGGCGGCATGGCCTGGCCCCTCGTCCACTTGGCAAGTTCAGAAACGGTGACGAACTCAAACCCCCTGTCCCGCATGGCATCGATGATCCTTGGCAGCGCCTCAACCGTACGCCATCGCGCGCCTCCGCCGTCATGCAACAGAACGACCTGCCCGCGCTTTTCGGGGTCCGGGTTCGTCGCCTCCGCGATAACCGTCTTGACGATCTCATCGGGGGTAACTTTAGCCTGCCAATCGTCTGGGTCGACCTTGAGTCCCACCGTCAGATAACCGAGCCGCTCGGCAACCTCCATCGGTGCGATCTCCTGGGCCGTCGACGGTTCCGCATCCCCGAAATAAGGCGGCCGGAAAAGCCTGGTCGAGCGCCCGGTGAGCGCCTCGATGAGACGCTGCGTTGCGTTCAATTCGATGCCCGCCACCCTGTCTGGGGTTTCGCCCAAATTTGGGTGGGTGAACGTGTGATTGCCGAGGTCGTGCCCCTCGGCCAGGACGCGCTGAACGAGCCTCGGATTGGCGGCGCCGTTCTCACCAATGATGAAGAAGGTTGCGTGAACGCCCTTTGCCTTCAAGATATCGAGGATTTGCGGCGTCCATTCAGCACTTGGACCATCGTCGAAAGTGAGCGCGATCTTTCCTGGTACTTCTCCTCCCCGGCGGATGACGAAGGAGGCAGGCATTTTCGTGTAGGTTTCGCCAACAACAGTTGCGTTTGCATCGTCAACCTTGAACTCGCGGGCACCCGGCGACGGCTCTGCCGCGATCTGCAAAAGCTCGCCGCGGCCGATGAAGTTCACGTCGTTTGTCGGCGTGATCGTGGCAAGCGAGGCAGGCGGCGGTGCATTATAGCTTCGCGGAAGGACAGACCAAATAGATGGATCTTCTGCACCAAGACGCCACAGCGCGTACCCCGCCGGCCGGTACTTGTCGGCCGCCCGAAGGTGATTGTAAGCCGTCGCTGCGTCGAGGAACCAAACCCTGTGCGTCTTGCCGCCCTCACCGTAGGAAAAGCGGGGATTGAGCGTTTCCGAATCGAATTCGATCGTTGTTTTAGCGTCCCGGGCGGTCAGCATGACCTCCTGGAAAGTGATGTCGTCTGCCTGCTCTCCGCCTTCCGTCCAATCGTATCCGTAATTGCCGACCGCTACGATTGTATGGGCAGGATCGAGTTCGCGCATCCGTGCGGCAAGACGGGTAGAGAACCACGATTGCGAGCCGACAGGGCCGGGATCGCCCGAAGACCAGTGCTCGTCGTATCCCATGAGCATCAGAAAATCGCAGTGTTTCGCGTAGGCCTTGTAGTTCCAGGTGGGGTCGTCGAATGGCGCCGCGATTGTGACGAGCCAGCCCTTCGGCTTAAAGGCTGCGCTGAGTTCGGTCAGGAATGCCAGCACATCTCTATGGGCGGTGTCGGGGAACTGCTCGAAGTCGATTGTGACGCCCTGAAGGTTATTTTCCTGAATAAACTTTGAGATGCCCTCGATGCGTTCGCGTCTCTTAGCCGGATCGGCTAGGAGGCGTGCAAGAGCGGTTCCGTTCCACTGATAGGCCGAGGAGTTTTGGATCATGACGAGAATAGCAGCCGAGGGCTTTTCCCGCCGGATCAACTCAAGCGCTTTATCGTCCAGGGTGACTTTCAGCTCCATGGAATCGCCCAGGAGGTAAAGCCAGCTCGCGACTACCCAGTCGAGGTGCTGAACGTTATTTCGAAGCGACGCGAAGCTGCCGTCGTCCCAGTTCGCGTAGAAGCCTACGGTGAGCGGCTTCTCCCGCCGCTCGACGGATGCTTTCATACCCTTCGCTCTCGCAGCAGCCATCGCGAGCGGATGCATGGAGGGAGGGAACTTCTTCTTCTCCGACTGAGCCTTTCTGGCGAGGTTGCGGACTGTAGGCAGCAAATGCTGAAGTTTTGCCACGTCGTTCAATATCGAATACCGTTGCGCAGGCGCAGTCCTCAGCGTTTCCGGGAAGGATCGGAATATAAAAAGGCTCGATAGAAAGACGATACCCGCAACCGTGCTCATAACGGCGAGCGTCCAAGCAACGCGGGAAACGTGCGTGGCCCGGCGGTTTTTTGGATCGAAGAAAATCGGGTGCTGTATCATTCTGCCTTGCGAGGTTCGTAAGTCAGCCTTGGATTAACTCCGGCAATGCGGGATGCCGGGGCAAAGAACCAGCTCTGGCGCGTGTCTGCCACCGCAAGCAAGCAGAAACTTAACAAAGCCACTCGCGCGGCGTGAAGTTACCATTAAGCTTTGTCACATGAACGGAAGCTGTACAGATCCGAAACGGGTTCGCCAAGGCCTTTGCAGGCTTTACCCGTTTTTCTACGTGCCTGTGTTGCCAAAATCAGGGCTTTAGATAGCTATTCGCCCGCTCCGTCAAATAAGCAAATACGCCAGTCTTCGCTCCTCCTGCGAGCGCTGCCGGCACCACGCCGTAAAGCGCGATTTTGGCGCCGCCGGCACCAGGAACATTGCAAAAATAGACGCCATTTGGTGCGCCCTCCGCGGGCTTGGCACGCGAGATTCTTTGCAGGGTTTGTGCTTCGGCTTCGCTCCAGACTTCCAGCACGAATACCTTACGCGCTCGCTTCACCCATTGCGGACGCGCCCAAGGAGCCGTATTGCCGCGCATTGGATAACGGCAGAAATAGCTGCCGTAGGAGTCTATGCCGCCCGTAATCAGCAAGAGGGTCTCTCGCCGTTCGCTGCCGCCGGGTACAATACCCGCATCCCGCCTTATTAGCGCCAGTGCCTGGTCCAACCCAAACCGCTTAATGGGTTTCGATCCGGCAATAGCAGGAAGCCCAGGTTTCGGGCGCGACCCCTCCAACAATTTCTGCATGATCGGAACGCGGGCCTCTCCCTGAGCAAGCTTATCAGCGCCTTGTAAATTCTGGAGGAGGCCCGTTTCTATGCTCGCACCGGGCGATTGGGCGCGAGCAAGAAGCTTTCTTTCCCACGGTCCTTCCGAAACGGAACCCGCTAGATCGAGGGCACTGGACCAAAATCCCTCAGCCTCGGCTATGCCGGCGCTCCCGAAGAAAAAATCGCTATTCGTGGATAAAAGTGCGCTAAGAATTGGCCCAGTTTCGCGCAGCGTCCTCACAATCGTGCCGCTGCGCAGCTCCTCCACTGTCACAAGCGGCTTTGCCTCCAATTCGCATGCCGCGGCAACACTTAAGAGCCGCGCCGCACTGCCGGGCTCCCCCGTGGCGATCAGAAGCTCGTTCTTGCTCACATTAGCCGGCAATTCTGCTATGTAGCCTGCCCGTTCCGGCTTGAATTTAAGCCCGCGCGCGCGCTGAGATTCGTCTGCTTTCGCCCATCCCCGGCCAAGCTTCCGGTTCGGCAAAACATCGAGGGCGAGATCGCAGCCGCTGGCCGGCTCATGGGCGGCATCCAAGATTTTGACCCTCAGATCCCCGGCGGCTACGAAGAGCGGCTCGGCCGTGAGGACGGTGCGGCTTTCTTCGATCTTGACGGCCCAGATACGGTAATGCGGAAACACCCGTTGCAGCGTTTCAAGGGTATTGGCCCTTGGAAAAACGTCCTGCGGCAGCTCCGCGGCAAGGCCGCCGTCCAAAGCAGTCAGCGGGACGCCTTCGAGGTTCACGCTTCCTTCCGCTCCAAGAACGTCTTTGGCGTTAATTGCTGAGCCATCCTTGCGCTCAAAGGCGAGGATAATTCGACGCACAGGATGTGAGATGGGCGGAGAAATCAGCTCCGTCTCGCGCTGCGGCGGCGGAGGTGCGGGAGGCACCGGGGCCGGAAGGCGCAAGGCATCGGGATTCGGTGCCGGAACGGGTGCAGCATCTGTATACGCTGGCGGTGCTGCTTCATGTGCTAGCGGCGGGGAGGCGGTTTCGTGCTGCACCGGTGGTGGTGCGGGAAGCGGCGAAGCGGTTTCGCGCCGCGCGGGCGGCGGTGCTGGAAGCGGCTGAGGCGCCTGTTCGCTTTGGCCTGCATTTGCTTGCTGCCCCCAAGTTACTCCCTTGACGGCCCAATCGACGAGTCGCCCCGCCAGCGTCACGGTATCGCCGGGGCAGTAACCTTCGCAGAGCATGAGACCCGGCAGCCCGCAGGCAAAAAATGGACGGATATCGCTGAAGCGGGATGCGCCCTTTCTCAAGTAAAACCTAACCTCTGCGAAGTCATTGCCGCCGCCGAGCGTGCTCGATGGCGCGAACGCGGCCCTTTCCGCGTCGTCGCGCAGGTCGTCGAGCGATTGTCCGGAGCGTCCCACGAAGAATACAGGCACTCTTACGGGCAAGGTTTTTTCTTTGTCGCGTGCGATGATGCATGTCTTTGCCGAGCTAGTCTTAAAGAGTGCAATAGCTTCTGCGACGTCGAGCGAGAGACTGAAGGTTCTATGATAAATTTTGCGCGCGCCAGCCCCAATGCTAGGAGGCATCGCCTGGACCTCGCCCCTTGCTTCCAGCATAAAGTGCCGGGATTGCAGCCCGCCATCGACGATAAGCTGGTTCTGAGGCCATCTCCAGCAAGCATCGGGCAGGCCCTTATCGGCGCTCAAGGCATTTCGCGGAACGGCCGCGGCCGGCAATGCCATGAGAATGGCCAGCCAAAGTATCCGGCGGACGGAAGCGGGCGCGAAGATCATGAAGGAGCGTTGCGATTGTCAAAAAGGTTTCGCTAAACTTAACTCTAATTGGCGCGCTTGGGCAAAAAACCGTACGCGTTTCGTTAATTGGCCAGCTTGCCGGTGCGGCTTGGCCTTAGCGGACTGGATGCGCCATGGTGCTGAGCAGCGCCCGCGCGCTCTGCGCCGCCCGCATTGAGTATGCAGATCGTTTCGTGACCGGCAAGCTCCCGCGTGGATCCGTGCTCGACAGCGGAAAGTAGCCGCCGGCGTTGACCCAAACACGATACCCTATTGCTCCTGTCATGGTTTCCAACTTCTGTTACAGGTGCCGATTGAACCGGAAAACGGATGGTCCGGATCTTCTTGGGAACACCGCTGCAAAATCGAGTGTTGCCGGCGCACCATGGCACAAAACTCACATCGCCTTCTACTGGGACAGCGCGCGCTCGTAACCGGCGGCTCGACAGGCATTGGCCGCGGGGTCGCAATCGCCCTCGGGGAAGCTGGGGCGGACGTGATCGTCAACTATTACGGCCATACCAAAGAGGCCGAGGAGGTTGCACGGGAAATCCGCTCTTTCGGCGTGCGGTCTTTCGCCCATCGCGCCGACGTTTCGAACGAGACCGAAGTCAAGGAGATGTTCGACCGGGCGCGCACCGCGTTTGGAACCGTCGATATTCTGGTCGCCAATGCCGGATTGCAGCAGGATGCCTCCATCGCGTCCATGACTTTCGCACAGTGGAATACGGTGATCTCGGTCAATCTCACGGGACAGTTCCTATGCGCGCGGGAGGCGATCAAAGAATTCCGCCGGCGCGGACCTCTACCGGAGGTTTCCAAGGCAGCAGGGAAGATCGTTTGCATGAGCTCCGTCCACCAGATCATCCCTTGGGGGGGGCATGTCAATTACTCGGCGTCGAAGGGCGGCATCAATATGATGATGCGCAGCCTCGCGCAGGAGGTTGCGCCCGATCATATCCGCATTAACGCCATCGCACCTGGCGCAATCCAGACGGGTATCAACCGCGAGGCATGGGACAATCAGGAGGCCATGCGCCGCCTTTTGACGCTTATCCCTTATGGGCGCATCGGCGAGCCCGAGGACGTCGCCAAAGCGGCAGTTTGGCTCGCAAGCGACGAGTCCGACTATGTCGTCGGCACCACGCTTTTCATCGATGGCGGCATGACGCTTTATCCAGGCTTCTGCGATAACGGCTGACCGCCGGCAGGGCACGCGGCGCCCGGGCTCCGGGGGCTTGATCGCGGAAGCGTGAAATAACAGGCGATTCGAACCGGGTCCTTTCCTCAAGACACAAACGTTGAGCCGGCCTAAAATAAACAGGCCGCTCGATGAAAAACGTCCGTAGCTCGACAGCAACCGCGCCCGTATCCGGCGACTGTTGCACAGGGAGATACGCCGGAGTGAGGAGGTTACAGATATGGTACGGATAAAAAACGCCCTAACGGGTGCGACGCTTGTGTTCATTGCTTTGGCTTTACCCGCCAACGCTCAAGATAGTTCTCCTAATGCAGAAGGAATTGCGGCAGCTCATCAGCTGATTGCTGCTCAAGACCAAGCCGGTCAAATGAGGCAGGTCTCGGAAGCCATGTCGAAGATGTTGCAGGCGCAATTTGCCAGCACCGATCCCGCGACAGCAAAGTTTATGGGCACTTTTCTGCGGAACACGCTCTCGCCGGACTCTCCGGCCATGAAAAAGTTCCTCGCAGATATCGAGACGATCGAGGTAGACGCCTTCTCAAGCGAGCTTTCCGTTGAGGATATGAAACAGCTGGCGGCTTTTCTTCAATCCGATGCTCACAAGAAATACACCGCTACCAATGTCAGGATACTGTCTGCTGCTGCGCCCATGATAGCTCAACTTCAAAAAGGCATGCAGATAGAGGCGTACGAGGAGCTGACAAAAGAACAGCCAAAAAATGCCTCGGCGTGGAACGGGTTATGCTGGGTGACGATAACGACGGGTGGAGATCCAGCGAAGGCGCTTGAGGAGTGCAATACCGCGATAAAACTTAACCCGAGATTCGCGAATGCCTTAGATAGCCGCGGTCTTGTGCATCTGAGGCTGGGAGATTTCGATCGCGCGTTCTCGGATTATGATGCTGCGCTCAAACTCTGCCCGAGGTTGGCGAGCGCGGCTTATGGAAGAGGCATTGCAAAAATAAAGCGCGGCGATTTCGCTGGCGGTTCCGATGATATCTCCATGGCGAAAACGGCGAACCCAAATCTCGTCGCGCAATACGTTGCATATGGGGTCAAGTAGTTTGCCTCACGGAGCGGGCATCGCCCTCCCTTTAGAAGGCGGCATGAAGCTTCATCCGGTTTCGGCGATAACCGAAAGCGGCCGCCCTCAGCGCGCCAACCGGGGGCAAGGCATCATGTTCCCACGCGCACCTGCGCCCAAATTTATGAACGAGGTTGGAACGGAGCCCATAGGGCCTCTCCTCGCCGCGACCCGGCTGGATCGAGAATCGCGTAATAGAGGAATAGAGCCCATAATATCCCCGTCAAATTCGTCTAACGATGGATTTCGCCACGATTCAGTCAAAGCTTTTGCAATATTGTCTCATTGAGAATCGACGACAGGGGGCTCAATTGTTTCTAACACGCCAGTTCGCTGCTGATGCTGCGACAGCATTGTTGCTGATCGCGGGTGCATTATTCGTCTTCCTTTTCTCAGCAGTGGACTCCCGGGCCGAAGCTCCATCGGGCATTTGCGAAGACGCAGCCGGGATCACGGTCTTGCCCTCGCCTATCGCACCGTGGAAGGGCGCTCCGTTGCGCGTCATCTTTGCCGCCGAGAAGCCGCTCGAGGGCGAGCTTTTGCTCATCGCGCCCGATGGAAGTATCGGGGCCAAATCGCGTGAGCGGCATGGCGGGCCACCTTACTTCTGGTACGCCGAGGCCGTCTCGCCAGCCGCTGGCACGTGGCACGCGAAGCTCGCGCGCGACAACGCTCCGGCCGGGTGCAGCACGATCATGCGCGAAATCGACGTGATGGGTCATGAGCCGCCGCGGCCGCAGGCAACGGATGGAAGCGTCTGGCCCATACGCAACGCGTGGAATCGCGCGACGGAAAACTTGTTTTCTGCATGGATCGAGAAGCTCTTCGATGCGCCGCTCGATGCAGCGCCGTCCTGGCCTGCGTTGCATGAAGTGCTGCGCGACCGGTCGCGCAATGTCCTATTCAACCATTTGGGTCTCCGCGAAGACGAGATGGGGCTCATCATCCGGCCCGACTGCGCCGACCTTCCGTACTTTTTGCGCGCGTATTTTGCATTCAAGATGGGACTGCCGTTCGGGTACTCGAAATGCTCGCGCGGCGGCGGCGGCCAGCCGCCGAAGTGCCGGGAGTGGTGGAACATTAAAAATCCCGAACCTCCTCCCTCTCCGCCCGAACAAAAACCCGAACAAAAAACTGCGTCCGGCGGGCTGCTGGATATTTTTGGCCGACAAGCCGCGCATCCAGAGCCGGTAGCGCGCCGGACGAGCGTAGCCCCAACAAAGCGGCTGGGGCTCGTCGCAGGGTTTGGCCATTATTTGCCGATCCTCGCCGACGGTGTCCATTCCGGATCCGCGCGAACTGCGGCGAGCGACGAAAACACCGATCACTACCCCGTACCTCTGAATCAGGAGACCCTGCGCCCGGGGACCGTCTACGCCGATCCGTACGGACACGTTTTGATGCTCGCGCGGCGCGTGCCGCAGTCGGGAGACGCGGCGGGCATCTTCCTTGCCGTCGACGGGCAGCCCGATGGCACGGTCGCCCGAAAGCGTTTTTGGCGCGGCAATTTCTTATTCGCGCAGGATCCCGCGCTCGGGAGCCCTGGGTTCAAGCGCTTCCGGCCCATCGTGCAGGATAAGAATGGCGTCTTGCGGCGGCTGACCAACGGCGAAATCGCGAAAAACCCGCAGTACGGCGATTTTTCGCTCGATCAGTCGCAGCTTGGGATCGAAGACTTCTACGATCGAATGGATGACGTCATGTCACCAGAGCCGTTGAATCCCTTGCGCGCGATGAAGGAGGTGGTCACGGCGCTTGAAGAGCAAGTGAAGGCCCGCGTGACCTCGGTCGAGAACGGCCGGAAGTACCAGGCTAGCGGGCGCAGCGACGCCGAAATGCCCGATGGCCCGTCGATCTTCGAGGCGGCCGGCGCGTGGGAAGATTTCGCGACGCCGGCGCGCGATTTGCGCCTGTTGATCGCGATCGATGTGTTGCGCGGGTTTCCCAATCGCGTCGCGCGGCGGCCCGAGCGGTACGCGATGCCGAAGGAGAAGAGCGTAGCGGACGTGAAGGCCGAATTGGACAGCGTGCTCGCGTCGGAGCTTTCGGCGCGCAAGTTTTCGTATACTCGCAGCGATGGCTCGGCGTGGACACTGGCGCTAGAAGACGTGCTGCACCGCGCCGCGGATCTCGAGATGGCGTACAACCTGAACGACTGCGTCGAGCTACGGTGGGGCGCGCCGGACAACAGCGACGAGGCGTCGACGTGTAAGCGGCATGCGCCGTGGACGCAGCGCGCGAAGATGACAGGGTACCGCACATGGTTCCACGAGCGGCGCCGGCCCCCGCGTGCTTAGCGGTCAATGCCCCAACGCCGAGCCGGCGATGGCGGGGGAGCTGCTGAAACATCGGTGCATGGCTGCGCCGCTTCGGCGGCAATCGCCTGCTTCTCCTGTTCGCTGCACCGAACCCTGGCAGCAACCGTATAATAGCGCAAAAAGGGTCTGCGAATATAAACGCGGGCATAGCCAGCCGCGACAGTGTGTCTCAAACCAGAGCCGCATCCGAACCCGGCCGCAGGGCGGCCTTCTGAGGACGCTGCGCCCAATAACGGTGAGCGGTTGTACGACGCTCAGCACAAGCTTTGAGAAAAACCCCGCGTAATGACAGCCTCGTTCTTTTTTGTCATCACTTCGGCGCTCCCTCCTTCTTGTCAGGCAGGGTCACTTTTACTTCCTGTAGCAGGGTGTCAATCTGCTCAAGCGCCTTGGCATCCCCAGCGAATTGCTGCCGCGCGCTGACGGCGGCATCTTGCGCCTTCTGTGGTTCTTTTAGGACCGCGTAGGAGCGGATGAGCTTCAACCAGCCTTCTAAGTCCCCTTTGTTGTCTTTGAGCCGTTCGGCGAGCCTCGAAACCATGCCGAGGATCATCGGGTCAAGAGCGGCATCTGGCGAGTTTGGCGTTACTTGCTGCACCCCTTTTTCTTCAGATGAACTCGCGGGAGCCTGCTCTGCCGCTTTGGCATCCGGAGATGTAGCCTCGCGGACAAGAGCATCGATTGCTTCCAACGCCTTGGGGTCAGAGGCGAATTGCTGGCGCGCCCTGGCAACGGCGTCTTGTGCTTTTTCTGGTTCTTTTAGAACATAATAGGAGCGCATGAGCATGAGCCAGCTATCCAGGCTCCCCTTATTCTCCTTAAGCCGTTCCGCAAGTCTGTCCACCATATCGCGGATACCGCCCTCATGGCCTTTGGGCGCATCCCCCGAACCCTGGCCATGGGGAGCTGCATTTTGGGCTAGGGCACCGGACAAGTTGGTAAGCCGATCGGTCACGATCCTTCTCAGCGTCCCATTCAAATCCTCATTCAGCAAATCCGCGTAGGCTTTCTGCGCGTCCGCCTTCCTGCCCTCCTGCTCAGCTACAATACCAAGCCAAAGGCGGCCGTGCGTAGACTTAGGATTCCGAAGAACCGCTGTTTTAAGGGCCTGCTTCGCGTCTTCTGGGATTTGCCCGTTATTTGCGAATATCAATGCCTCGGCGAGGCCAACAAGCCTTTCCTCATTTTCACCGCTGAGTTCGATCGTTTTTCTAAAGGCTTCCGATGACTTATCAAAGTTGCCTTGGCTGAAATAAGCGGGCGCAAGTTGCGCCCAGGCATCGGCATCGCTGGCGTTTTCGCGCACTTTGCGCTCTAGGACGGCAATCTGAATGCTTAGAGTCTGCTGCTCGGTAGGCACGCTTAGACGCCCATCGAGTGGCTGGTCCGCGAGGCTTGGTTCCCCTAGGTAGAAATAAAGCCCGAAAGCTCCGATCGCGATTGACGCTGCCACCGGCGCAAACGCCGCATTTGACATTGCACCGTTTCTGACCTTGAGGGCTGGGCTTTTTTGCCGCCCTGCTCTTAGAAGGCGCCGCGAAATTTCCGCGCGCGCGATTTCAGCTTCTTCTTTTTCGATCGTACCGCGCTCTTCTTCGCGGTCGAGATCGGCGAGCTGGAGCTTATAGACCTCTGCTTCGGGCACAGCTGAACTGTAAGCAGATTTGCTGAGGGCAACAGGGGCTATCACCGCTGCGACAACCAAAGCAGTCAACGCTGAGAATAAGAGCCAAATCATCGTTGAAACGCTACTCCCTTAGCCGGCCTAATAAAGGCACTTACCGGTTCTATTACGATAAGGCTGGTTGCTTACAAATTCCGGGTATCGGTTCTAAACCTTCGCCGCTAGCGGTCGGGACTGTAGCCAGTACTTAACCATTCCGTCAAGAGCCGGACTGCGCGGCATGCGGGCGCAACCTTAGCTACCAGATACCGGCTTAGGCCTATGCAGTGAAAGCCTCTGCGGCGGAAGCGGGAAACCCCGCCGCCGCGGAGTTACGATTTACCATTTGAAGTGGATTGAGGTCGATACGGAGTGTTCAGGCCGTTTTGCCAGTTATTCATTAGCAAATGATCCAAACTGTACTTAAGGTTCCAGAATACATCGCCACTGAAGCCCATAAGGGGACGGAAAAGCCCGTCCCCTCAGCTAAAACCGCACTTGCATTTGTTAGTGGGGAAGCACGCTCCCGCTCGACCCATCGGTCGCCAGCGGGGTTGCAAGTCCCTTCATCTGGGCTGCTGCAAGCGCGGCCGCTTCGTCCCATTCGATGGGCTCGAGCTTGCGCACGAGGGCGATCGCAAGCACTTCGTCCATCCGGGCCACCGGGATGATCTCCAGCGCATTCTTCACATTATCCGGGATTTCCGCGAGGTCCTTCGCGTTTTCCTCCGGGATGATGACGCGCTTGATCCCGCCGCGCAGTGCTGCGAGCAACTTCTCCTTGAGGCCGCCGATGGGAAGAACCCGTCCGCGCAGCGTGATCTCGCCGGTCATCGCGACATCCCGGCGGACGGGGATCCCGGCCAGCACGGAGATGATCGCCGTTACCATGGCGACGCCAGCCGAGGGACCATCCTTGGGGGTTGCCCCCTCAGGCACGTGCACGTGGATATCTTTCTTTTCGAACATCGGCGGCTCGATGCCGAAGGCAACCGCCCGGCTGCGGACGTAGGCGTTCGCGGCCTGGATCGACTCCTTCATAACGTCGCGGAGGTTACCGGTGACATTCATCCGGCCGCGGCCGGGCATCATGACGCCTTCAACCGTCAGCAGCTCGCCGCCAACCTCGGTCCAAGCCAAACCTGTAACCACGCCGACCTGATCCTCCAGCTCGGCCTCTCCATAGCGGAACTTCTGAACGCCGAGGAAGTCGAGCAAGTTTTTGCCCGTGACATGCACGGCCGTCGCCTTGCCGCTTTCGATCTGCTTCACGGCCTTCCGGGCGAGCTTCGCGATTTCACGCTCAAGACTGCGCACGCCCGCCTCGCGGGTATAGCGCCGGATAATCTCGACGATGGCGTCGTCAGCCACCGTCCACTCGGCCGGCTGCAGCCCGTGGGCCTCCATCTGGCCGCGCATCAGGTGGCGCTTGGCGATTTCGAGCTTCTCGTCCTCGGTGTAGCCTGCCAGCCGGATGATCTCCATACGGTCCTTCAGCGCCGGCGGGATGTCGAGGGTGTTCGCGGTCGTGACGAACATGACGTTGGACAGGTCGTAATCGACCTCGAGGTAATGGTCGTTGAACTCGTGGTTCTGCTCGGGGTCGAGTACCTCGAGCAGGGCTGACGCGGGATCGCCGCGGAAGTCCATGCCCATCTTGTCGATCTCGTCGAACAGGAACAGCGGATTGGTCTTCTTGGCCTTCCGCATGGACTGGATGACTTTGCCGGGCATCGAGCCGATATAGGTCCGCCGGTGGCCGCGGATCTCGGCCTCGTCGCGGACTCCGCCCAGCGACATGCGCACGAACTCCCGGCCCGTCGCTTTCGCAATGGACTTGCCGAGCGAGGTCTTGCCGACGCCGGGAGGCCCGACAAGGCACAGGATCGGACCTTTCAGCATGTTCGTCCGCTTCTGGACGGCCAGATATTCGACGATGCGCTCCTTCACGCGATCGAGGCCGTAATGATCCTCGTCCAGCACGGCTTGCGCCTCGTCGAGATCCTTCTTGACCTTGCCCTTGATGCCCCACGGGATCGAGAGCAGCCAGTCGAGGTAGTTGCGGACAACTGTGGCCTCGGCCGACATCGGGCTCATCTGCTTGAGCTTTTTCAGCTCGGCGACAGCCTTGTCCTTGGCTTCTTTGGAAAGCTTGATGTTCTCAATCTTCTCCTCGAACTCGGCGATGTCGTCGCGCTCGTCGGAATCGCCCAGCTCCTTCTGAATGGCCTTCATCTGCTCATTCAGGTAATATTCGCGCTGGGTCTTCTCCATCTGGCGCTTCACGCGGCTGCGGATTTTGCGCTCGACTTGGAGGACGGAAATCTCGCTTTCCATGAGCGTGAAGACGCGTTCCAGGCGCTCGGAAACCAAAAGCTGCTCCAGGATCTCCTGTTTGTCGCCGATTTTGATGGCCAAATGCGAGGCGATGGTATCGGCGAGCTTGGAATAGTCGTCAATCTGCGAAAGCGTGCTCAGGACCTCAGGCGAGATCTTCTTGTTGAGCTTGACGTAGTTTTCGAACTGGCTCACCGCGGAGCGGGCGAAAGCTTCGATTTCGTCTTGGTTGCCGAGCGATTCCTCGACGCGTTCGGCTTCGGCCTCGAAATAGGCCTCATTGGGAGCAAAGCGCTTGATTTTGGCACGCGCGGTTCCTTCGACCAGCACCTTAACCGTACCGTCCGGCAGTTTCAAAAGCTGCAACACGGTCGCAAGCGTGCCCATTGTGTAGATCGCGGAAGGCTCGGGATCGTCGTCGCCCGCATTCTTCTGCGCCGCGAGCAAAATCTGCCGGTCGGTGCGCATCACCTCATCGAGGGCGTTGATGGATTTTTCGCGGCCGACAAAAAGAGGCACGATCATGTAAGGAAAAACAACGATATCGCGAAGCGGCAGTACCGGAAAGATCTCGCTGGGACCGGACGTTTTCACTTGTTCTGAGGATGGATTCGTCATGTCAGTCTCCTTTGAGCGGGGCAGCGGTGCGATCCGCTGCGTACTGTCGCCGTTTTGCTTTCCCGGCTGTTTGGCCCCTATTCAGCCTACCATAGCTAAACAGGAATCTCATGCCCCCAGTGAAAAAGCCCAAGCCGGCGCGCACGAAGGCGTACCCGATGCGCGCCGGGCTAGTGTTGCAAGAAAATGCGGGAGAGACCACCGGATCATAAAGGCTGGTTTGCTAGGAACAAACCAAGCCATCATGCACTCGATTCATCTAAGCGTTCGGCGTAGATCCGCAAGGGCTTCGCGTTTCCTTCAATGACCTCGGGGCTAATCACGACCTCCTCGACGCCCTTCAAGCTGGGTAGCTCGAACATACTATCAAGCAAGATCGATTCCATAATCGAGCGAAGGCCGCGCGCACCCGTCTTGCGGTCGATGGCCTTCCGTGACACGGCCTTGAGGGCTTCGCCGGAAAGCGTAAGCTGTACACCTTCCATCTCGAAGAGGCGCTGATATTGCTTTACGAGTGCGTTTTTCGGCTCGGTGAGTATCTTTACCAAAGCCGGCTCGTCGAGGTCTTCCAAGGTAGCGAGCACCGGTAAGCGGCCGATGAACTCAGGGATCAGCCCGAATTTCAGGAGATCCTCGGGCTCCACGCTGCGCAGGATTTCGCCTGTGCGGCGCTCGTCCACCGATGACACCTTCGCGCCGAAGCCGATCGAGGTCGACCTTCCGCGCTGAGCGATGATCTTTTCTAGCCCGGAGAAGGCTCCGCCGCAGATGAAGAGAATATTCGTCGTATCGACTTGCAGGAACTCCTGCTGAGGATGCTTGCGGCCGCCCTGTGGAGGGACGCTCGCTACCGTTCCCTCCATGATCTTGAGCAGTGCCTGCTGGACCCCTTCGCCCGACACGTCCCTGGTGATCGACGGGTTGTCGGATTTGCGGCTGATCTTGTCGACCTCGTCTATGTACACGATGCCGCGCTGGGCGCGGTCGACATTATAATCGGCGGCCTGCAAAAGCTTGAGGATGATATTCTCGACATCCTCGCCGACATAGCCCGCCTCCGTCAGCGTGGTGGCGTCGGCCATGGTGAACGGCACGTCGAGGATGCGCGCCAAGGTTTGAGCCAGCAGCGTTTTGCCGCACCCCGTCGGCCCAACGAGCAGGATGTTGGACTTTGCCAGTTCAACATCGTTGTTCTTTGCCGAATGGTTAATGCGCTTATAGTGGTTGTGAACGGCAACAGACAGCACGCGCTTGGCATAATCCTGGCCAATCACGTAGTCGTCCAGAACGACGCAGATCTCCTGAGGAGTCGGAACGCCATCGCGCGACTTCACGTAGGAGTTTTTGTTCTCCTCGCGGATGATGTCCATGCAAAGCTCAACACATTCATCGCAAATGAAAACCGTTGGCCCTGCAATAAGTTTGCGGACTTCATGCTGGCTCTTGCCGCAGAACGAGCAGTAGAGCGTATTCTTGGAGTCGTGACCCCTGCTGTCTTTCGTCATAGACCTACCTTAGCACCCACATACCTGAAAGTCTGGCCTTGGATTGCGCCTGAGCGATGACCGAAATCGGACTTTTCCTGACCTTGTCATGCTCAGCTTTGCCTCGTCCGTGCCTCACTTCCTTGCACGCTGTCCTATAGTTACGGCTTCTGAACCGATTGTCCATAGCTTACAGCCGTCATTCTGCACGCCCATGATTCGCGTGAGCATTCTGACAGGTTGGACCGGGTATGCTTTCAACGCCGTTAACGGCTGGGCTCCCGGCCGCTTCGTCGCGCCCTTTTTAGGAGCGGCCCGATTGCGTCTCCTCGGAAGCGGCAGAGCGCTTGGTAATCACTTCGTCGATAATACCAAAGGCTTTCGCCTGCTCCGCTGACATAAAGTGGTCACGATCGAGCGTGCGCTCAATGATCTCGTATGGCTGACCGGTATGCTTTACGTAGATCTCGTTCAAGCGGCGCTTCGTTTTGAGGATGTCCTCGGCGTGCCGTTCGATATCGCTCGCCTGTCCTTGGAAACCGGCCGAAGGCTGATGCACCATGATACGCGAATTAGGAAGCGACCAGCGCATCCCCGCCTCGCCCGCAGCGAGGAGAAGCGATCCCATCGACGCAGCTTGGCCGACGCAAAGCGTGGAAACGGGCGGCCGCACGAACTGCATCGTGTCGTACATCGCCAGGCCCGACGTGACATGGCCACCTGGCGAATTGATGTACATCGCAATTTCCTTTTTAGGATTCTCCGATTCAAGGTACAGTAGCTGAGCTGTGACGAGAGAGGCCATCATGTCCTCGACCACCCCTGTCACGAAAATGATGCGCTCTTTCAAAAGCCGGGAGTAAATGTCAAAGGCGCGCTCGCCCCGGTTGGTCTGCTCGACAACCATCGGCACAAGCTGGTTCGTATAATAGTTCACAGGATCGCGCATGCGTTTCTCCCAGGCGTAATGAGCCGCGGCGTGCAGAAATTCGCGTAAATTGGTTCCCGGCTTTTTTTGCAGAGGGCTGGAGCGCGTTACGAACTCTTTTCGGATAGCGCTGCAACGTCCGCACGCCATAGATGGGGCGCTTCGAGCGCCAGCGCAACTAGCAAGAAAAGGCGGTGTGCTCCGCCTCCCTTAGCCGTGGCTATGTTCGTGCTCGCCGTCCTCGTGATCGCAGTCCGGTCCGTGTTCGTGTTCGTGGCCGTGGTGATGGTGATTCTCATCGCCGTCCGCGAAGAGAGCCTGCTCGCGCTCCTGCTCGGCCGCAAACTCCAAGAGTTCGGCCGGAGTCACTTTTTTCTCGCTGACTTTGACTAGCTCCAAAGCGAAGTTGATAACCTTTTCCTCATAGACCGGCGCCCTAAGTTCATTCATCGCGTTCGGGTTCTTCCGGTAGAACTCGATCACCTGCCGCTCTTGGCCAGGGAATTGGCGCGCGCGGTCGATCATCGCGCGGCGCATTTCTTCGTCGGATATGCGAATTTGGTTCTCGTTGCCGATTTCCGAGAGTACGAGCCCGAGGCGCACGCGGCGCTCGGCTAGCTTGCGATACTCCTCGCGGGCCTTTTCCTCGGTCGTGCCCTCGGTTTCGAAGCTGCTTTTCGATTGCTCAATCTGCCGGGTGACATTGCGCCAGATGCCATCGAACTCCGCCTCGATCAAGGAGGGCGGAAGCTCGAAGGAGTGCCGCGAGTCGAGCGCGTCGAGGAGAAGCTTCTTGAGCTTGTTCTTGGCAGCGCTGTCGAGTTCCCTTTGAAGCTGGCCGCGCACGGCCTCTTGCAGCTTTTCGAAAGACTCTAGCCCAAGCGACTTTGCGAAGGTGTCGCCGGGCTGCGACTCGATGGGCTTGGCCACCTCTTTGATCTTAATGTCGAACTCGGCTTCCTTGTCCGCCAGATGCTTGGCTTGATAGTCCGTTGGGAAGGTCACGCTAATGGCGCGTTGCTCGCCCGCGCGGCTACCGATAAGTTTGTCCTCGAATCCCGGTATGAAACGGCCCGATCCGATGACCACATAGGCGTCCTCGCCGGTGCCGCCTTCGAAAGGCTTACCGCCGATGCTGCCGTTGAAATCGATGGTCAAGCGATCGTCCTTCTCAGCGGGGCCGTCTTTTGCCTCATACGCGACGTTTGCTTGCATTAGGCGATCGATCTGCTTTTCCACATCCTCTGCGGCCGGTTCGGCAACTTCTTTCTCAAGCGAGATCGATTTCAAATCGGCAAGCTCGACTTTTGGCAGAACCTCGAACGACATCGTATATTCCAGGTCCGACGCGCCCTCGATGATACGCTCGACGGTGGCTTGGTCCTCGGGAAGCTTGATATCGGGCTGGAAGGCCGCGCGCTCCTTACGGTCGGCCAACGCTTTCGCACTCGTCTCACCGACCGTTTGCTCCACAACCTCCGCCATGACGGAGCGGCCGTAGAGCTGGCGCACATGAGCGAGCGGAACCTTACCCGGCCGGAAGCCGTTCAGGCGCACTTTGGACTTCAGATCTTCCAATTTGGTCTCGACGCGGGCCTTAAGCTCCCCCGCGGGGACGATCACCTTCAATTGACGTTTCAGCCCGTCAGAAACAGTTTCTGTAACTTGCATTTTATAACCGGATTCTCGTTAGCCGCTTTGCGGCGATCTTGCTTAAGCAGCACCGCTGCCGCGGGTGTTTCACACCCGGTTCGTTTCACTGAGATTGCACATCGCCCGTCAATCCACAAGGGCCTAAGAAAACGATGGAGAAAATTGGCCCGCGGGCTTCGTTCCGAATTAAGACTAATACGTGGCTTTGCCGGCACGAAGGTGCTCTTTTGCAACTTTCTACAACCCCTAGCCGTTCTATAATGAATAGCCAGCGCACGGAACTGCCGCCGTCCTGAGGAAAAATTCGCGAGGCCGCACTAGAAATGCTTACAGCAGGAAAATGCTCGCAATTCCACCGGCCGCTTGTAAACCGGCTCGACAAAGCATCGCGCGCCCTGCTTTTGCCGGATGGTGGCGCTGCCATCGATTTCAGTCAACCACCGGGCGAACCTGCATTCGCAGACCCTGACTCGGTTTCCTGGCGCATATTCAAAAACCCGGTTTCCTTATTTATCGGCGGACTCGCGGCTGTGATTCTGGAGCTGGCCGAGCCGCGCGTCCGTACCGGCGTTTGGGAGTACACCCGCTTCCGCACGGATCCCGTGCGCCGGGTGAGGCGCACGGGCCTTGCGGCGATGATCACGGTCTACGGGCCGCGAAGCGTAGCAGAGACGACGATCGCTGGGATACGGCGCATGCACGAACGCGTTCGCGGCCTAACGCCTGCGGGGCAAGCCTATGCGGCGAACGATCCAGAACTCCTTAACTGGGTCCATGCCACCGCGGCTTTCGGATTCGCCGAAGCCTACCACGCCTACGTGGAGCCCCTGAGCGCGGACGATCGAGATCGCCATTACCGCGAGGGAGCTCCAGCCGCGGCGCTTTACGGCGTGACAGAATCGCCCGCCAGCGAGGCGGAGGTCTTCGCGTTTTTCGAAGCCATGCGCGGCCGTTTGGAACCATCCCCAATTGTATTTGAGTTCCTCAAAATCATGCGCAAGGCTCCCGTTCTGCCGATCATGCTCCGGCCGCTGCAACCGCTTTTCGTGCGCGCTGCTGTCAATCTAACCCCTTCTTGGGTACGGGAGGTCTTAGGATTAACCGGCGGCTTAGGCCTGTATACGTGGCACGAGTTCGCCGTGAAGCGCGCAGGCGCGGCGGCAGACCGGATCGTGCTCGAGTCGAGCCCGGCGGTGCAATCCTGCCTGCGAATGGGCCTGCCCGCGGATTACCTGTACCGTGGCAACAGGGCACGTTAGAGAGCACAATAGTGGAAGGATCACTGCGTTTTGTGTTCAGCGGATAGCAGTAAATTTTTTTTATACTGGAAACGTGGTCTGCTATACGTGGCTTCCAAACCGGACCCGCGATGCGGGCACTGGAACAGGGGAGAGACGGCATGCGTCATCAGGAAACGGCGCTACGCTTGCGCATTTTCTTAGGCGAGGACGATAAATATAAGGGGCGCCCGCTCTACGAGGAGATCGTGGTTCAGGCGCAGCAATCGCGGCTCGCCGGCGCGACGGTCTTTCGCGGCTACATGGGCTACGGAGGTGCGACCGGTCTTAACCCAGGCAAAATTCTGCGCAGCGCCAAGGACCTGCCGGTCGTTGTCGAGATCCTCGATAGCGAGGGAAAGGTGAACGCCTTTTTGGAGATCCTGGACCAGATGCTTTCAGGCGGCATCGCGACGGTCGAGCGGGTGAATTTGTTCCGCTATAGCCGCAAACCGAGGGCGAGCGGAGCGCCAAAAGGGGCTTGATGCGTGCGGCCGCATACGCTTCAGAAACGTAAGTACAGTGCAATCGGATACGCTGGAGCCGGCACCTGGCTTGTTCTGTAAGCGTCCTTTGAGGGCTGCCTTGCACGAGGTGGCCGGATCCGTGTGGTAGCCGGTCCGCGTAGCCGCGTGCTCAGGCGAACCCGTGTTTGGCCCGGCTGCGGGCTTCCTGCGCCTTGAATTGGTTGAAGCGCGGCAGGAATTTGTCCCAATCGATGATGTGCGCGTCGATTTCCGGGCCGTCGATGCAGGCATGCTTGCGCACAAGTTTGCCGTCGATCGTCACCGGCACCATGCACGCGCCGCACATGCCCGTGGCGTCGACCATGATCGAATTCAGGCTGGCGATGGTGCGCACGCCGTAGGGCTTGGTCAGGTCGCTGACCGCGCGCATCATCAGCGGCGGCCCGATGGTGACGACCTCGGCGATCTTGCGGCGGTCCTTCAACATCTGTTCGAGCGGTCCAGTGACGAAGCCCTTCACGCCGAAGCTGCCATCATTGGTGGCGTAGATAAGGTCGAGCTGCTTGCCGAATTCCGCTTTGAGCCGGCCGACGCGCTCCTCCGCACCCGTCCAGAACATCAGGCCGGCCGAGCGAAAACCCGCGATCAGCGTCACATGATTGCCGAGCCGCAAATGCTCGCGCATGATCGGATATACGGGCGGCAGGCCGACGCCTCCCGCCGTGAACACCACGGTCTTGCCAGCCTCCGCGCGGTGCAGCTCGCTCGGCCGCCCCAAGGGTCCGGCGATGCCGGCAAAGGCCTCGCCCACGATCATGTGGTTGATGTAGATCGAACTCGCACCCATCGCCTGGACCACGAGATCGATGGTGCCTTTGCCGGCATCCCAATCGGCAAGCGTCAGAGGGATCAGCTCGCCCTTAGCGGTCGCCAGCACGCGCACGAACTGGCCCGCCTGCGCGGCGCGCGCGATGAGCGGCGAACGCACCACGAACTCGACAATGCCGCCGGACAGATCGATTTTCTCGACGATGGCCGCAGGTGTCTCGCCAAGATCGGTGTAGCGGTGGGCTTTCGCCACCAGCGCCTTTATCTCGGCGGGGGAGAAAGGGTTATCCCCAACGATCTCGCGGGCCGCCGCCTGTCCGTCGCCAGCCGCGCGAATGGCAGTCGAGCCGCCGCGTGCCGCGTCGCCGCCGGAGAAGACGCCTTCCATAGAGGTCTCCTGCGAACCGCGTTTAACGGCGATGGTGCCCCATTTGGTGGTCTCAAGCGTGGGTTCGGCATCCTTGACGATGGGGTTCGGCGTATTGCCGAGCGCCATGATCGCCAGATCCACGACCATCAGCTCGGTCTTGCCAGTGGCGGCAGGGCTGCGCCGCCCCGATGCATCCGGGGCGCCCAGCTCCATGATGTCGAGATTCGCGTGAGTGAGCACATGGGTCTTGCTGTCGCCGATGAACTCGCACGGGGCGCGCAGCTCCTTGAGCACGATACCCTCCTCGAGGGCGTGGTGCAGTTCCTCCACGCGCACCGGCATCTCGCCCTGGGTGCGGCGGTAAACGATGGTGACATGGCCGCCAAGGCGCTTGGCGGTGCGCGCCGCATCCATGGCCGTATTGCCGCCGCCGATCACGATCACCTGTCTGCCCGTCACTTCCGGTAGCGGCGTCTCATATTCCTCGCTGTGCCCCTGCATGAGGTTGACGCGGGTGAGGAATTCGTTCGCCGACATCACGCCAAGCAGATGTTCGCCCGGCACATTCATGAAGCGCGGTAGCCCGGCGCCCGTCCCGACGAAAACCCGCCAGAATCCGGCCTCCTTCAACTGAGCGATCGTCGCGGTCTTGCCAACGACGAAATTCTTCACGAACCGGCCGCCCAGCGCCGTGATCTTGCCAGCGACGTCGTCGATCAGCTCGTTTGGCAGGCGGAACTCCGGGATGCCATAGCGCAGCACGCCACCGAGGTCGTGGAACGCCTCGAAGACGGTGACCGGAAAGCCCTCCGCCGCCAGGAGATAGGCGTTAATCAACCCCGCAGGCCCGGAGCCGACCACCGCAACCGGCGGCTTCTCCGCCTTGAGCCAAGGATTGGCAGCCACGTTCCAGCCTGCGCTATCGCCGTTCATCAGCTTGTCACGCTGCGGCAGAAACCACTCGATCTGGCCGATCTCGATGGGCCGGCCGGCGATGGTGCAAACGCCTTGGCATTGCAGCTCCTGCGGGCAGACGCGTCCCGTAACGTTGGGCAGCGGATTGCAGCTCTCGATGAGTTCCAAGGCCTCACGGAACCGGCCCGTCCCCAGCAAATGCAACATTTCCGGAATGTGGATCTTGACCGGGCAGCCGCCCTTGTTCTCGGACTTGCCCTCCTTCGGCACGCCGATTTCGCAGGGGCGGTCCTCGCACTGCTTGTCGCGCAGCACCTCCAACCAGACGAACAGATCGGCCTCGCGGGCGCTATAGCCTTGCCCGATGTAACCGAGGTAGCCCTGGTTGACGAGCCCGAAGTCCTTCGCGCGCTCTCCCGCGGGCCGCATATAGGGCGGAATGCTGTTCTCGCCCGGCCAACCCAGCGACAGCCCTTTGAACATGGGATAGCGGTCCGAGAGATGCGCATCGATAGCGCGGATGAACTTGCGTTTGAACTTCAGCGGCAGGTCCCAGACGAAACGCTGAAGGATGGCGCTCATGTCGTCACCGCGCAAGAGCAGCTTCCAGAAGGTCTTGGTGAAGGTGCCTTCGAGTTCCTCCCGCTGGAATTCCCAGGCGACAGCCTCCATGCCGCCGGTGACGAACATCTGCCGGAAGGATTGCGGATCGGCGAGCAGACGCCTTTTCAAAAGGTCGAGCTGCTGATGGAACACCTCGACCTCTTCGCTGCGCTCCAGCTGCTCAAGCTGCGTTTGCGTCGCCTCTAACGCGGCTTTGACCTCGGAGTAACGTGCATATTGCTCGCGGGTTTTCATTGAATGATCTCCGCGTCGCAATTGGCCACGACGCGGGCGGCCCGCGCCTGCAGCTCCGGCGTCACCGCGATGTGCTCGAGCGCGCCGGGCTTCAAATGGCCGACCTCCTTGGCGGAGCCCTCGACGATGATGGTGGTCTTCTCGAACAGCTCGCCCAAGTCCTGGTAGCAGGTCTTGCAATTGGTGCACTTTGCCAGGCTGTCCTCGGCAAGCGTGACCAGCGGGCGGGCGCCGTTCGCCTTCGCCGCCGCCGGAGCGGCCGCTTTCGCAGGCGATGCCGCCCCGCCGAAGGCCGCAAGTCCGCCGTTCAGTCCGGTGTAGCTTGGAGCGCCCGAAGAGGCCGCCAGCTCCGACATTCCCCTGGCGATCGAGTCGAGCGAGGCTTCGCGTTCGGCCGCCAAGTCCCGGTACTGGCGTTGCAGTGCGTCAAGCTTGGCACGATGGCTAGCATCCATTTCCGCGATCTGCTGGCCGCTCAAGAATTGCAGAGTGTGCCAGTATTTCAACCGCTCTTCGACGAGATGCACTATGGCGGGCGAAACGGCGAGCTTCACCAAACGCTTGTCATCGCCGGTGGACCAGATGAAGGCCGTCTTGCCCTCGCGCGCCGCGGTGTTGAGGCCGATATAGTCTTGCACGGGCACGCCGCCGGCGTCCTCGGCCAAGCGTTTGAAATGCTTCTTGAACCTGCCCTCGGCATAAGCGAAGTCGGCGGGCGTCAGCGGCAGCTCCAGGAGTTTCGGCGTGCCGTCCGCGTCCACATAGGGTAGCGAGCGGCGGGTCCAATCCTTGTCCGCGTCCGGGTTTCCGTCCAGCGAGAGCTTCTGCACGCCCTTCGCGGCGCGGCGCGGATCGTGAACGAACACCGGGCTCATGCGGCTTTCCACCGCCAGCCGCCCGTGCCTGTTCGCGGCGTCGTCGCCGATGCCGTGCTCCGCCTGGCAGGGCGTGTAGGCGTCCAGCACCGCGGGCGCGTCGCTGTAGTTCAGGAACTCCACCGTGTTCCGCAGGAAATGTCCTTGCAACGCCGGCGAGGTCTGGACCACGAACACATTCGGATGGAATGCCGCGATCAGGCCGAGTTCCTTGCGGTCCTCCTGCTTGCCGCTGCTGGCCGCACCGACGCGCGTGAGATCCGAATCCTGGGCGAGGTAGCTGGCCGTGGAAGTTTGACCGCCGGTGTTCGAATAGGCGCCGGAGTTCAGCACCACGACCTTGACCGGCGTCCGCGTGGCCAGAAGCCGTGACAGCGCGCCAAAGCCGATGTCATAGGTGGCGCCATCGCCGCCCATGCTGACGACGGTAGGCAGCATGGCCAGTTCATCCGGCGTGAATTGCGTCCAGTTGAAATACCGGAAGAAGCTGTCGTGCGTGGCGGGTTCGTAAGCGCCGTTTAGCTCAAGCTTGGCGATGCGTAACGCCTTGAAATCCTCCATTGCGGCCGCGCTCAAGCCTTCGAAAATGCCCTTGGCGAGGGGGGCAGCATCCTGGAACAGGCTGTTCACCCACGGATCGCTATACGGGTTGAATGGGAAGGTGGATGCATAGACGCTGCTGCACCCGGTGGCATTTGCGATGACGGTGCTCGCCGGACCGTTGCCCGTCGGGCCGCTTTCCAAGGCATAGAGCCGCTTCTCCAGCGTCGCCGCAGTCTGCGCAATGCGTTCAAGCTGGCCCTGGCCGTGCCCGTTCGATGCTAGGCTCGCGCGCTTGGCGTCCAGCCGCTCGATCAGATCCTCTAAATCGCGGATGTGCTCCTTGCGGCGCTGGCTGTGGAGGGCGCGATTGGCCGCCACCACCAGCCGGATTGCCGTTACCTCGCCGCAGCCGCGGCAGGCGCCATGCCCGCCGGTGACGGCGTAGTAGTTGCTCCGGTCGAGGATCAGGCGTTTCGTATCGCCGTTGGAGCCGGTTGCCCCATCGACAAAGCGCGCAGGCGTGTTCGGCGTGTGGCTGAGGAACTCGAAGCGCGTCTGAAGTTCTTCCAAAAGCGCTGGGTTCTGCTCGCGCTCGACAAGCGCACCGGGACCGCAAACCTCGACGCATTCGAGACAGCCCGAGCACTTCCACGGGTCGATGCTGACCGAATAAAGGCCGCCGCTGCCGGGCGCCGCTTTTTCCATGGCGTCGAAGAACGGCCGCGTCCGTGCTACCGGGAAGGCAGCCAGGGCGGCTGTCAGCCTGCGGAAATTCTCCCGCAGCGAAACGTCGGCTCCGCCGATACCCGCCGCTGCCTCGGCAACAGCCTCATGGAAGGGCTTGTGGTCCTTGGCCGCCCGCAAGCTCTCGCGTATCGCATTCGAGAGCGCGAACGCATGCCCGCGCAGCGCATCTTTTTGCCCATCGGTGATGGCGAGTTGCTGGATCGCGGTCAGCAGCAGGTCATGGATGTCGTGCACCGTGTTGGGGATGGCGGCATCGGGGCAAACGAGCGCGCATTCGACGCAGCCCGTGCACAGTTCCGCCATGAATTCCGGCACGTCGCGGCGGAACAGGCCCTTATCCTTCCACGCAGCACTTCCCGCGGGCATGAACAGCCCCGCGCCCGGCAATACTGGGGCCTCGGCAATGGTGCCGTCGCGGAAATGGCTGGCGGCGATGTCCTCGTAATAGCCGGGATCGAGGAAGCTCGCACTGGCCGCACCGTTCGCCCGGCTCATCGCGGCCGAGAGTGCAACGCTGCGCGTGCCTGGCTTGACGCCCGCCGCTTCGGTCTCCGCGAAGGCTGGGTTGCCGTAGTCGACCTTATGCGTGGCTTCCAGGCCATCGCGGATCACCGCCATATTGCCTTCGACGATGCGCCCGCCCTTGGCGTCGAACTTCTTCGTAATCTGCTGGCGGATTTTATCGAGGATCGCATCCCGCGAGGCGCCGGCCTTCAGGCGATCGACATTCCCGCAGACCGCGCCGATGAAGGCGATGCCCATCATGCGGGTTTCGAGATCGGGCGTTGGCGCGTGGCGTTTGGCCACCGCAAAGGCGTCGATGACGAAGAATTTGAGCTTCTTTTCGCGGATGGTTTTCCGCGCATGAGCGGGCAGCTCGCGCCAAGCCTCCAGCGGCGAAAGGTTCGATTGCAGAACGAACGTGCCGCCCTCGGCTAGCCCTTTGAGCGGATCGGTGTGGCTGAATACCTTGTGGTCCGGCGAGAGGACGATTTCCACGTCTTCCAGCTCGGCATTGGTGATCTTGACCGGCTCCGGGCTAAGCGTGATGTAATAGTTGGTCGGCGCGCCGCTTTTCTCCGAGCCGTATTTTGGCGCAGCCTTGGAACGCAGATCCAGCAGGCCCGCGAGGATGTCCGTCAAGAGCTTGCCGGTGGCGATGGTGCCATAGCCGCCCACCGAATGGAACCGCACGCGGAACGCCGATGCTGGCAGCAGCCGCGGGTTCGCCTCCGTTTCCAGAGCCATCAGCTCGGTTTCGGGATAGGCCGCTTTGAGCTTGGCCTGCAAGCCGGCGAGGCGCGGCGAGGGCGTCTTAGCGAAGAATTGCGAGCCGAGATAGACGAGCGGCGCGCTTTTCGGATTGTCCATGTTTTTGAACGCAGCCACCAGATGCCGCGCCTGCAGGTCGTGCCCGCCCAGGCCGAAAATTGCCGTGGTGATCCGCGGCAGCGCATCGATCGGGGGAATGCCCGGATAGCGCACCCCGGCAGCGTTCTCGCGCGCACGGTAAAGCGCCTGCGTCACCATGCCGGTGAGCACCGTCGCGTCGGAACGCTCCAGCACCGTAACGGCCTTCTTGCCCTTTAGCGCGGCCACCAGTTCCGCTTCCGGGAACGGCTGCAGCAGCTTGATGGAAACCACGCCAACTTTTTTGCCCTGGCCGCGCAAATAGCTAGCGACCGCCTCGGCGTCATCGGTGACCGAGCCGAGACCCACAACAGCCGTCTCGGCATCGTCGCAGAGGAAGGTCTTCACGGGTGAATAGTTGCGGCCAGTCAATTCACTGTATTCGCGCATGGCCTCGCGGACGAAGCGCGGCGCCTCGTTGGCGAAATGGGTGCGATGATCGACGCTGCCCGCCTGGAAGTCGGGCTGGTTCTGCACGCCACCGGTGAGGCCGGGATTGTGTGGATCGACGAGGGCCGGGACGCGCTGCCGCGTGCCTTTCTCGTAGGCGTTGAGCCATTGCCGCCGCCACTGGCCGTGCAGCACCTCCGGGATCCAAGCGAGTGACGGCGCGAGCAGCGCGCCGTCATTGTCGCGCTCGATGGCCTCGGCATTGGCGTCGAGATGGGCGTTCAGCGCCGCGAAGCTTCCGGGCGCGATGTCGCCTTTGCGCCGGGCGATATACTGGCGCAGCTGGAACACGCGGCCTTTGGCGCCGAATAGCATTTCCTGCGCCACCGTTGGCGCCTTGATGCGCCCACCGGGATCGCCGAGGAATTCCTTGAGCAGCTCAACCTCGGGCATCAGCGCTTCGCTCAGCATGTGGCTGGTGGCAAAGCCGTCCATAACGTTGGCTACGGGGATCAACGACAGCGCCGCTGCCTTGTAGGAAATCGCGGCCAGATCGGCGGCTTCCTGCGGGTTCGAGCCGAACAGGATCGTGTAGCCCGACGGCAAAAGCGCATAGACGTCGTCATGCCCCGCCATGACATTGAGCGAATGCCTGGAAACCACGCGGGCGGCGATATGCAGAACGAAGCCGCCCACCTTTTTGCCCACCGTCACATAATGGGACTCGAGCCCGTACAGAATGCCCTGGCTGGATGAAGCGTTGGAAATGTACTTGCCCCCGGTCAAAGCCGCGCCCAACGCGCCGCTTTGCGCGGAATGCTCGCCCTCCGGCTCAAAAAAGAACGGGTGCTTCCCCCAGACGTTCACGCCGCCGGCGGCGCGGAACGCCTCATAGATTTCCGATATTTCCGTTGAAGGCGTGATGGGATAGCCGATAACACCGCCGCAAACCTGTGACATGACCTGGGCAATTGCCCCGTTTCCATGAATGACGCCGGGAACACCCGGGTACTTTATACCCATATGCCAAATCCGATCTGAATTGCCGCCGCGCAAGAGAATTGCTTTATGCTTCTTTGTTCTTCTCAAAAAGTAACGCAAAGTGCAAGTGCTAATCACATTTGAAATTAGGCGACCCGCGCCCCAGACGCTCATCGAGCGTAGGGCAAATTGCCGCTGAGTGCCGCCGGCTGGTTGGGTGCGTGAACTCATTGCAATGTCCGCACTGTCCTTATCCCCCAGCATAAGCAATCCGGTAATTCATCGTTTGCGGGATTCCCGTGACCGGATTTCTGATCCGCAAACGCTACCGTTGCGATCTCGATCGGTGAACCCAGTCCCTCAGCGTCCGCTGCTTCATGCCAGCGCTTGTGGCCGCATCGGCCGTTCCGAAAACCCTTTTGCGGAACAATATGGCTCGCTTTTAACTGCTAACCCCTTGAAAGAATTGGTGCCGCTTGCGTGACTCGAACACGCGACCCCATCATTACGAATGATGTGCTCTACCGGCTGAGCTAAAGCGGCATTCCCTGTTCCGAACCGGAGCGCTATCAATATCAACTGGCCATGCCCGGCGCAAGGCTCCTTACGCAAACACATTCGACATTCTGCGCGGTCACGACGGGCGGCGAAACCGGCTGAGCGGCGTAGTGAGCTCGTCGCCGTCAGAAGACCTCGGGCCGGGGTCGTCCGGCGCAGGGCCGGGCACGAAAATATTCGGCTTACGGATTGCCGGCTTTGGCTTCCCAGCCGATGCCGCATTCGGCACCATCCGCACAACGTCCCCAGGAGAAAGGTCAGCGTCTTGCGGCCTCTTCTCCTCTTGACCGCTTCTATCGGAAGCCTTGGTTTCGGCCCGTCCGGCCTGCGACTCTGTCTGCACGGCAGGTGCTTCAGGCGGTAGAAGTTGCACATTTGCTTTTGCGGGCAGAACGATTTCCGGCCCCTCATAAGCTTGTGCGGGTGCGGGCGGCGCGGCGGGGATCGCCTCCGTTTCGATAGCCGGGACATCGAGAGCTGACATTTCCGCCATAATGTCATCGGCGCTGCTCGCAGCCGATGCCGGAGGTGTTTTCCATTCGAACACACCTAGCGCAGCGGATTTCGGTGCCACTGCCTGCCATTCCGGCGATACCGTTCCGTCGGGTGCGACCCAAAGCGGGTCCGGAGCCCCACGGGTTGCTTTGGCAAGCCATTCGCGCGCACGCCCGGAATCCCGGTTCTCACCCGCTTCGACGCGGGCCATCAACCGGCAAACCCGCGCGGACGGCGCGTTGCTTGCATGGGGCTCAAGCGCGGTGCGCGCGGCCGCCCATTCTTTCGCTTCGATGGCAGCGACCGCCACGGCGATATCGCCCTCCATGCTGGCGGGTCCAGACGAAATGAGCGACTTCACGCGTGCGAGCCGGTCCCTTGGCGAATCGCCGGTCCGGGCATGAGCATAGATGAGCGCGATTTCCGGATGCTGCGCAGTGCGCCAGGCCTGCGCGAGCAGTTTTGTGGCGCGTGCCGTATTTCCCTGGGAGGCCAGGATACGGCCAGCCACGGTTGCCGCGGGTATGAGCGAGGGAGAAATCCCGATGGCCTCCTGTGCATAGGCTAGCGCTTTGCCCTGTTGCGTGTCCTCCAGCTCGATGGCGAGCTGGGTCAGGAGCAGAGCGCGGCGCCGGTCGGCTTCGGCCCGGGCGAGATGACGGTGCTGCTTTGCAATGCCGAGCGTTCGCAGCGCGGCACGCCAGTCGCCCTCGCGGCATTGCATGTCGAACAGCGCGCTCGAAGGCCAGTTCAAGGCGGGGTTCACGGTAAGTGCCCGTTCGGCGAATTGTTTGGCGGCTTCCGCCTGCCCCGCCTTTTTCGCTTCGATGAAAAGGCCCCTAAGGCCGAGCTCTGCCATATCTGGCCGTTCAAGCATGCGCTCGAACGCTTGGCGGGATGCGATCGGGTCCTCGTTGAGCTGGGCCGACTGGGCTTCCAGCAGAAGAGCCAGCGGCTCCTGGGGCACATGCTTCTTGGCAAGCGCGCCCGCCTTCATTGCGGCCAGCTTGTCGCCAGCGCCCGCCGCGAAAATTCCCCGCCGCACCGCTTCCTGGCCGATCCGCTCGCGCCGCCGCTTGAGGCGCCGCGCGATCCGCTTTGGAGCCGTCCAGCTCAGGACGCCAAGCCAAACCGCCAGCGAGAAAGCCGCGAAAGATAGAACGAGAACGATGGCAGCAATATAAACGCTCGTTTGAACGTCGTAGCCGAGCCACTCCACGGTTAAGCTCCCGGGCCTGTCTGCGACCCAGGAAAGGCCCCACGCGGCGGCTGCAACCAGCAGGAAATAAAGAACAAGGCGGATCATGGCTTAACTCATTTCACATCGTCATGCGATTTTATGCTTATTGCTTCCGGTGCGCCTTGCCGGAGCGGCTTATTGGCGCCGGACGGGAGCCTTCGTCAGGGATGCGAGAAGCTCTTGATCGGTCTTCCTCACCGCTTCATCCGCAGCGACGCGCGCCTGAGCTTTAGCAAACCAGTCCATCATCTCCTGCGGCGGGCTCTGCAACGAGGCGCCCTGCAAGAGCGCACCCTTGAGGTCGCCAGATTTAAGCGCCGCGTTCATCCGCCCGAGAATGGCTTCCACGGTGTCTCCCGAGCTATCGGACGGCCTGACTTGGATCGCCGACTTGGCGCGGGAAAGCACCTCTCCCATGAAGCTGTTGGATTTGTTGGCGTAATGCTGTTCGATGGTCTTTCTCGATGCATCGGCAAACTCCGCCTGGATCTCAGCCAGCGAGGCCACTCCTTCGTTCTTGTAGGCCGCGAGTTGCGAGATGGGTAATTTCACCGTGGACAGCGTTTCAACCGCTGCCAGCTCCGCCGGGAACGGCCGCCCATCCGAAATTGCCCGCTTCAAGTTCGTCAAGGCGAGCGTCAAGGAGGCTGTCCGCGCGTCCGCTTGATGCTCGCTTTGAACGCGTGTGAGCGCTTCGATCTCGCGTTCGGCCGAGGCCAGACGCTGCTGGAGAGGCGCTGTTTGCGAAGCGATCTCTGCCTTGACGGCGCCCTTCGTCTCGCCGCCGCCTGGTTGCTGCTCCAGAACCTGAATTCTCTCAGACAAGGTTTGCACCGTCTGGTCGAGGCTGCGGGCTGCGTCCACGATGCTGTCCAGCCTGGACCTCACTTCGTTCAGCCCCCCGCCCTCTCCTGAGCTGGAAGCCGGGTAGGTGCCTACGGGCGCCGGGCGCGATTGAGCGCGGAGCATGTGTTCAAGCGAATCGGCGCGCTGCTCCAGCTCGGCAATCCGCTGTTGCGTACGGGGATCGGTCAGTGAAAATCCGGAGATGTCTTGCGTTAACGCGATATAGGCCCCACCGGCTGTGGCCATGGCACCGATCAGGCCAGCCAACAGATAGCCAAAAAAGCCGGGGCGGCTGCGCCGTGCATTGGCCGCTGGGCCTTGAGCCGCGGCGGGCGCGGTTTTGCTGCCGGCCAGCGCAGGCCGTGAGGCCGGCTGAGGCACGTGTTCGGCGGTCATATCGATTGACGGTTTCGGTCGTTTGTCCTCGGGCATAGTGGAAGGCAGCCTATGACTTTCAGTTAACGGTCTTGTTTCACACGATCGTGGCCGGGCGTAGGCAGAGCTGCGACGAGCGCCAGCAGAGCCGGCCGGTTAGGTTCCACGGCGACATACACTTGGGCCGGTTCGAGCGGCTTGAGCTTTCTTGCCACACTACCGGCTAAGCAAAAGTAACGAAGGGCATTCGCGCAATCGAGAAGCAGATGCTTGCGGCATAAGGAAACGAAGACTTCCGCCGTTCTCGGAGACATCAAAATGACGCCGCCGATCCTACCGGCTTTGATCTCATCCACGACCGGCGACTCAAACTCACTGCGCGCCTTCATGTCATACACGCGAAGCGTGCAGATAGAAAGACCCTCCCGCACAAGCGCCTCCGCGAGATCGAAGGCCTGATGCTCCCCGGTCACATGGACCAGCCTTTCGTTCTTCTTAACCGTCTGGACGATCTTGGCCGCCAGCTCCTCCGCGGTCTGCGCGGTTGCAGCCACGGCTTGGAGACCTGCCTCGCGGGCGCGGCGAGCCGTCTCGTTTCCCACGCAGAAGACGGGAGTATTCGAAAAACCGCTTAGATCGATCCTCTCCCGGAGCGCACGCAGGCCGTTACCGCTCGTGAGGATCAAGGCTTGGGCCGTCTCAATCGGCGCCGGGTCGAATTCCAGCCCATGGTATTGGAGCAGCGGCTGCAGAACGGGCTCATGCCCGAGATTGCGGAGTTCTTCCGCCAGCGCGCCCGCCTCCGATTCCGGCCGCGTCACGAGGAGGCGCATGGCCGCTCCAATCAGCCGGCGTGGCGGAACACGTCTTTGCCGCCCCGCTGCAAAAGCTCTTGAGCGGCATCCCGTCCAAGAGCGGCTGCCTCTCCGGCACTGCCTTCGCGTGCCGTTTCGTAAATGCGCGCGCCATCTGGCGTGAGGATTGCCCCCTTCATCGCGACCTTGCCGTCACCGGCGCGGGCAAGTGCTGCAATCGGAGTGCGGCAAGAACCGTCGAGCTCGCCGAGAAACGCCCGCTCCGCCTCGATGGCGATGCCGGTTGCCTGATCGTGGATCGCGGCGATCAGCTTCCGGGTATTTTTGTCTGCCGAGCGGATTTCGATCCCGATCGCACCCTGCGCGGGCGCTGGCAGCATCTCCTCCACAGGAATCAGCCGGGTGATGCGATCGGAAAGTCCGAGCCGGTTAAGACCTGCCGCGGCAAGCAGCGTTGCATGCGCCTCCCCCTCGGCAAGCTTGCGGAGCCTCGTCTCCACATTGCCCCGGAACAGCACCGTCTTCAGGTCCGGGCGGTTGTGCCGGATGAAGGCCTCGCGCCGCACCGATGCCGTGCCGACGATTGAGCCGGCAGGAAGGTCCTTTAGCGACTTCGCTATGTGAGAGATGAAGGCATCGCGAACGTCCTCGCGCGGGAGGATGCAGGCAATTTCCAGGCCTGCCGGTAAAATGGCAGGCATATCCTTCATGGAATGAACGGCGAGATCGATGCTTTCATCGACGAGCGCCTCTTCCAATTCTTTTGTGAACAACCCCTTCCCGCCAGCTGCCGCCAAAGCCCTGTCTTGGATTTTGTCGCCCGATGTTTTTATAATGCAAGTCTCGAAGGAAATCTCTTTTCCGTAGATCGAGGTGAGGCGTTCGCAGACCTCTTTTGCTTGAGCGAGAGCTAAAGCGCTTCCACGCGTACCGATACGGATTGCTCTTGCGCCAGGGTGTTTGTTCATGGTTTTCTTCGAATTGTTTAATGGCAGGGCGCTATATGGCTGTCTTTGTAGCAGGATCCGTTCCGGTGCGACACTAGCGGTATCGTAACGAAAGATACAGCATTTAAAGCACTTGGGAAGGATTGCAATCGGGAATATGCAACGGCGCGCCATCGGAAAAGATGTTTTCATGCGCAACGGCGGCGGCGGTCTCACCGTGCTCGGCATTGAAACGAGCTGCGACGAGACCGCGGCTGCGATCGTGCGGCACGGCGAGGACGGCAAAGGAACGATCCTTTCGAACATTGTGCGGTCGCAATTCAAGGACCATGAGCCTTATGGGGGCGTGGTTCCGGAAATTGCGGCACGCGCGCATGTCGAGGTTCTCGATAGCCTGATCAGGGCAGCGCTGGAGGAAGCGCACCTGGGTTTTCCGTCGCTCGACGGAGTGGCCGCCACCGCGGGCCCAGGCTTGATCGGCGGATTGCTCGTGGGCCTGGTCACGGCAAAGGCTATTGCGCTCGTGCACAATTTGCCGCTTGCCGCGGTCAATCACCTCGAAGGCCATGCGCTGACCGTCGGGCTGACGGAGGCACTCGATCCGCCTTACCTGCTTCTGCTGGTTTCGGGCGGACATTCGGAGTTCTTGCGGATCGGGCGGCTATTCGACTACCAGAAGCTTGGCGGCACAATCGACGACGCACTTGGCGAAGCTTTCGACAAGGTCGCCAAAATGCTAGGCCTCGGTTTCCCCGGCGGGCCAGCCGTGGAGCGCCATGCAGAGGGCGGCGATCAACGCCGTTTTGCCTTTCCCCGGCCGCTCGCAGGCCGCGAAGCCCCGGACTTCTCGTTCTCCGGCCTGAAGACGGCGGTCCGCCAAGCAGCCCTAGCGCGTGCGCCGCTAAGCGCCCAGGATATCGCCGATTTATGCGCATCCTTCCAGGCAGCGGCAGCCGATACGGTCAGGGACAGACTGCGGGCGGCGTTCCGGATTTACGGCCGGACTGGTTTGCCTAGGAGGTTCGTGGTGGCGGGAGGCGTCGCAGCGAACAAGGCTTTGCGCGCGGCCCTGCTTCAAGAATGCGAGGCGGCCGGCTATTCGTTCCACGCGCCGCCACCCGGGCTTTGCGGAGACAACGCCACCATGATCGCCTGGGCGGGCGCTTGCCGTATCGCGGCCGGTTACACCGATGCGTTCGATGTCCGGGCAAGAGCGAGATGGCCGATTTCGGAGATCGCATTCAGCGAAGCGCAAGGCGAAATGAACCGGCTCTCCAGAGCGCATTAGGACGGCTGTCCTTGCGCGGGCCCGTGACTGCGGCTACCACGGTTGCTGAACATTTTAACGCCAGCCATCGCAGCTGCTGTGCGCGCTGGCCGGCTAGCCAAGGAGGCAGCAGAGCGGCATGAACGCGAACGCACAAAGCGAGGTTCAACCCGCCCCCGCTCATCGTGACTTCCGGCGCGTGGGAATCCTCGGCGGCGGCGCCTGGGGAACGGCGCTCGCTCAGACCATGCGGCACGCCGGGCACGATGTCATCCTCTGGGCTTATGAGTTCGAAACGGTCGACGAGATCAACTCTCACCACAACAACCGCGTCTATCTTCCCGGTGTCGCCCTCGACCCCGCCATCAAGGCAACCGCAAAGGCTAAGGATCTGGCCGGGACCGATGTGCTTCTCCTCGTCGCGCCATCGCAGTTCGTTCGCATGGCAGCCTTGGAGATCGCGCCGCATTTTGATGCCGGCAAGCCCGTTGTGATCTGCACGAAGGGTTTCGAGGAGGATACGAGCCACCTTATGAGCGAGGTCGTGAGCCAGGTTCTGCCTCAGGCGAAACTCGCCGTGCTGTCGGGGCCGAGTTTCGCGGGCGAGGTGGCGCGCGATCTGCCCGTGGCGCTGACGCTGGCTTGCGAGGACAAAGAGCTGGGCAACGCGCTGACCAAGGCGCTTTCGCACCGGACGTTCCGGCTTTACTGGACGGACGATATCATCGCGGCCCAGATCGGCGGCGCGGTCAAGAATGTGCTGGCGATCGCGGCCGGCATAGTGGAAGGCCGGCATTTGGGGGCTAGCGCTCACGCCGCGCTGACGACCCGCGGCTTTGCGGAGCTCGCGCGTTTCGGCGTTGCGCTCGGCGGCCGCTTCGAGACGCTCACCGGGCTCTCCGGCCTGGGCGACCTGATCCTGACCTGCTCAAGCCCGCAGTCGCGCAACATGTCGCTCGGCCAAGCGCTCGGACAAGGGCAGCCGCTCGAGGAAATTCTCGGCGCGCGCAAGTCGATCACCGAGGGCGTGTACTCCGCCAGCGCTGTCGTTGCGCTCGCGAGGAAACACGGCGTCGAGATGCCGATTTGCGAAGCGGTCAACGATGTGGTGAAGGGCCGGTTGAGCGTGGACGAGGCGGTGGATGCGCTCTTGTCCCGGCCGCTGCGCGCCGAAGCCGATTTTCCCTCGATGGCGGCGCCGCTTTAAGGGCTTGCCGCCGCTGAGGCTGGCGGCCGAGGGCCGCACAAGAAGGAAACGCCATGCTGCTAACCGCAGAGCACAAACAACTCCGCACCTCTGTCGAGCGGTTTGTGGAGCGCGAGATCAATCCCTTTGTGGATGAATGGGAGAAGGCGGAGGAGTTTCCCTCCCACGCGCTGTTCAAGAAGCTTGGCGCGCTCGGCGTGCTCGGCGTGAAATACGACGAGGCCTATGGCGGGCTCGGGCTCGACTTCTCCTACTCGGCGGTGGTGGCGGAGGCGCTCGGCACTTGTGCGTGCGGCGGCGTGCCGATGGCGATTGGCGTGCAGTCCGATATGGCGACGCCGGCGCTGCATCGCTTCGGCAGCGAGGAGCTGAAGCGCAACTGGCTCGCGCCAACCATCGCGGGCGACATGGTGGCGTGTCTTGGCGTCTCCGAACCGGGCGGCGGCTCGGATGTGGCGGCGATCAAAACCGCGGCGCGCAAGGATGGCGGCGACTACGTTATCTCCGGCTCGAAAATGTGGATCACGAACGGCCTGAAAGCCGATTGGTGCTGCCTGTTGGCCAACACCTCCGAAGGCAAGGTGCATCAGAACAAATCGCTTATCGTGGTGCCGATGGATGCCAAGGGCATCGAAAGACAAAAAATCCGCAAGCTCGGCATGGCCTCGTCGGATACGGCGCAGCTCTTTTTCGACGAAGTGCGCGTGCCGCGGGCAAATGTCATCGGCCAGGAAGGCATGGGCTTCACGCTACAGATGCTGCAATTCCAGGAGGAGCGGCTTTGGGCCGGCGCGAATTCGCTCACCATGCTCGACCGGCTCATCGACGCGACCATCGATTACACACGGGAGCGCAAGGCTTTCGGAAAATCCGTGCTCGACAATCAGGTTGTGCATTTCCGCCTCGCCGAGCTTCGCACCGAGGTGGAGGCGCTGCGCTCGCTCGTCTGGCGAGCCGTCGAGGACTATGTGGCGGGCCGCGATGTCACCAAGCTCGCCTCGATGGTCAAGCTGAAATGCGGCCGGCTGACGCGGGAAGTCGCCGATTCCTGCCTGCAATATTGGGGCGGCATGGGCTACACTTGGGACAACCCGCTCGCCCGCGCGTTTCGCGACGGACGCCTCGTCTCCATCGGCGGCGGCGCGGACGAGGTGATGCTGGGCGTAATCTGCAAGCTTGAGGGAACTCTTCCCCGCGAACATGAAGGACGGAAGCCATGAGCCAGCAAGAACCAGCCACGCTTTCGCTGGAGCGTCACGGCGGCGTTCTCAGCGTCCGGCTGAACCGGCCCGAGGTGCGCAACGCCATGTCGCAGATCATGCTGCGCGAGCTCTTGGATGTGCTCGCCGGGGCGGAGGCGGGCGAGGTCCGCGCCGTGGTTCTGCGGGGTCGCGGCGGGCATTTCTCGGCGGGCGCTGACCTCCGCGACATGGCAAAAGCGCACTCGGCTCCCATCGCGCACGAAACGGACCCGATGGCCGAGGCCAACGCCGCGTTCGGCCATGTCTGCGCGGCCTATGCGCAGAGCCCGCTCGCCACCGTGGCCGTGCTCGAAGGCGCGGTAATGGGCGGCGGCCTCGGGCTTGCCTGCTGTGCCGACGTGGCGATTGCGTCTCACACGGCCGATTTCCGCCTGCCGGAAACCTCCCTTGGGCTTATCCCCGCGCAAATCGCGCCCTTTTTAGTTGAACGGCTTGGCTATTCGGAAGCCAAGCGCATTTCGGTAACGGGCGCACGCTTCGGGGCGGAGGAAGCGTTCCGCATCGGACTCGTTCATAGGGTGTGCGCAAACGAGGCGGAGCTGGACGCCGCACTCGCTTCGGCGCTTCAGCAGATCCTTGCCTGCGCGCCCGGCGCGATCGCTGCGACGAAAAAACTTCTGCGGCGCGCGCGCTTCGAAGATCCGGCGAGCCTTGTGGAGCACGCCGCCGCAATATTCGCCAAGGCCGCTCGCGGCGAGGAAGGCGCCGAGGGTTTGCGCGCCTTTGCCGAGCGCCGCAAGCCGGCTTGGACGTCCTGACGCGACGCGCGCCGATTCGTAAATTTCCGTTAACGCCGAGCACCTCATGTTAGCTACCCCGCAATAGCCAGTTAGACCGCTTCCGGTTAAGGTACATTCTAGGGAAAGCGCTTTGCTAAAGTTTTAAGCCAGGCTAAGGCAATGATATTCGCGCATAAATTCAAGTTGCGGCGCAGCCCCTGCCGGACCCGGCGCACCGTTGCATGGTTAATTTTGGGCCGGGAATATATTTAACGGACTTTCTGGAATCTACTTTTGGGGGGGTGAAATCGCGAATCTTGCGGCGGGAGGAAATAGAAATCCGGCCCCGTTTACCAGCTTCACTTTAACCATGCTGCGGCGCCACGAAAAATAAACGCAGCGCTACGCAAACGTGGCCGCTTGTACTGGGCGATACGAAATCCGGTTGATTGGTTCCTAAGTCCCCCCTGAGGGGCTACGGTGTTAAAAGAAGTGATTCCAAGAACAACCGTAGCTTTTTCCACTGCAAAAAACACAGGATTTTCAAGGGCGTTGCGGTGTGCAAAACCCCATCCCGCCCCGCACAAACACTTCTGCAACCCTCTGATTTTGC
>JBKQOR010000163.1:0-5506 GCA_052145435.1 Rhodomicrobium sp.
GAGGAAACCTTCATCTGGGTGGTGACGAAGACAGACCTACGCTGGGTGCGAAGCGAGCTTGGCACGCCCGCCCTCACGCGCGAGGTTGCGGCGCTTCGCTGCGGGCTCGACGAAGCGGCGTGGGATGGCGAAGGTGCGGGCAAATGCGCCAAGCTCTTGAGTATCCCGCTCGATAAGACGCCGAAGGACGCCGATCTGCTACCCATGGATCTCTCGCGCGCGCACGCGCTTTACCAGGCGCTGTTCGGCCAGGTGGAAGACCTCATCAAGGGCAAGAGCCTCGTCATTGTGCCGTCCGGCCCGCTGACGCAGTTGCCCTTCCAGGTGCTGGTGACGGCGCCGCCCGTGAGCGGCGATTACAAATACGCGGCGTGGCTGGCGCGCGATCACGCGCTCACTGTGTTGCCGGCCGTGTCGTCGCTGAAGGCGTTGCGGCGCGTGGCGCGCCCGAGCGCGGCGGCGAAGCCCATGATCGGCTTCGGTAATCCGCTCCTCGATGGCGATCCCAAAGATCCACGCGACCGGAGGGACGCCCAGCGTGCCCGCGATTTCAAGACCTGCGCCGAGGCTGCCCCGCAACGCGTTGCGTCGAATGAAGAGTCGCATCGGGGCGTGGCGCCGCTGGCGACGCGCGGCGGGCTGGCCAGCGTCTCGCAAATCCGCTTTCAGGTGCCGCTGCCCGAGACCGCCCAGGAGCTATGCGCCGTCGCCCGCGATGTGGGTGCCGATCCGGGCGAAATGCGGCTCGGCGCCCGCGCAACCGAGCGCGAGGTCAAGCATCTGAGCGAGACCGGCCAGCTCGCGCAATACCGGATTGTGCACTTTGCGACGCATGGCGCGCTGGCGGGGCAGGTCACCGGCACGAGCGAGCCCGGCCTCATCTTGACGCCGCCCGATGTCCCGAGCGAGGGCGACGACGGCTATCTGACTGCCTCCGAGATCGCCGCGCTCAAGCTCGACGCCGATTGGGTGATCCTCTCGGCGTGCAACACGGCGGCGGGCGGCGCGCAGGGGGCGGAGGCGCTGTCGGGCCTCGCCCGCGCCTTCATCTATGCGCAGGCGCGGGCGCTGCTCGTTTCGCATTGGGCGGTGAAATCCGGCGCGACGGTGAAGCTCGTCACCGGAGCCATGCGCCGGCTCACGGCGGACAAAACCATGGGCCGCGCCGAAGCCATGCGCCAATCCATGCTCGATCTCATCGATCACGGCACGCCGCGCGAGGCGCATCCCGCCTATTGGGCGCCGTTCGTCGTCGTCGGCGAGGGCGCGGCGGCGCGCTAGCCCGCCGCCGCCGACCGGTAGCGGGGCTTTACGGCTAATCGCGCGATGGTAAACGCGTGCGGTTTTAAACTTTTACCCGCCACATTTTGCGCGATTTTTCGCGTTTTTCCCGCTTTTTAAAAAGTCCGCTAAATATAAAACCGGTATCGAAATTAACCATCAAGAGGCGCAGCTGGCTGCAGCGCGGACGGTCGCCGCGAAAGCAACGCGAGTGGCACCTAAGCAGTTCCGCCACCTCCGATGGCGGCTTTAAGTTAACGCGAGTAATAATCTATGTTTAACGGACTTTTTGAATCGCATATTTGCGGGTGAAATCGAAAAATCTCGCTTTTTGCGGCGGATAGATATTCGAATCCGCCCCCGTTTACCATCCCGGCATTAAGTGGGCCACGAAGGCGCGGATTACCAATGGAGGAAGGTTCCACCTGGAGAGTAGTTGGTTAGCTCCGGTAGCTGACGGGCGGCTTGGGTGATTGGCAATGAGCCTCGAAACACCGGAAAAGATCGGGAGCCTTCAGAGGAAGCTCTACGTCAAAGCGAAGGCGGAGCCGGAGTACCGCTTTTATCTTCTGTATCTCCAGCAACTGAAGCCGGTCCTCAACGGAAAGCGCGCGCAGCTCTTCCAAGGTTGGCCTTTGCATCGATGGCTCCTGCGTTTCGTGGCCACTCTAACACATCAACGCGCCTCGTCCCAGTTCTGGGCGGCGCGCTTTGCTATAAGGCTCGGATCCATTCTATGGCTCTGTGAAGCCGAATCCAGTTGCGATGCCTTGTGAGGTCGCAGTTTGAGAATTTGTCCGCTTGACGATTGGAGATATCAGAGTCAACTGTCTTGATGCTTAGCTTCAAGGAAACATAAATGCCGACGCCAGAACCCAAAACATTCGACCTAGTGGTGAAAATCAATCGGATGAGTCCACCACCAGCGCCGCAAATTCAAGGCGGAATCGCATGGGCGGCGGGCACCATCTGTTAGATCCGGATATTTAGTAATCCACTTGCGGAAAAGCTTAAGAAGATTTGAAAACTTGGTTTGTGGATCTGGATCGTGCAGCACCGGAGAGACTGAGGATTTGTTCATATGAAGGACGAGGCAGGTTAACATATACTCCATGCGTGCCCAGGCTGAAAAAGCATAGTCAAGGTCAGCAAAAATAGGTGAATGTGAAGTATCGTCTAGCGGACCTTGGAGAGGGGTAAATCCGACGTTTGTTCCACTAAAATAAATGTTAGATTAGAATTTTTCATGTGCCTCTTGCTTTAGTGTTGGACGTCCTTAAAGGCCTCTTCTAAGCCGGACCAGGGCGCGCTCTTTATAGTACCAAATCAATGCGCCTCATCCCAATTGTGGGCGGCGCGGGCGTCGACCTTGAGCGGCACGGAGAACGCCACGGCTGGCCCGGCGGCGCGCTCCATCACGAGGACGGCGGCCCTGACGGTGGGCTCAACCTCGGCGTCGAGCGCCTCGAACACCAGTTCGTCATGCACTTGCAGCAGCATCCGCGCGGACACCTTCGCCGCAGCCAGCGCGGCCGGCATGCGGATCATGGCGCGGCGCAGTATATCGGCGGCCGTGCCCTGGATCGGCGCGTTGATCGCCGCGCGCTCGAAGAACGCGCGCATATTCCGCTGCGGCGTATTGATTTCCGCGAAGTAAATCTTGCGCCCGAACAGCGTCTCGACGTAGCCGTCCTCGCGCACCTTGGCGCGCATCGCGTCCATATAGGCGCGGATGCCTGGAAAGCGCTCGAAATACTTGGCGATATACTCGCCAGCCTCCGAGCGCGCAATGCCGAGCTGCTGCGACAGGCCGAAGGCCGAGATGCCGTAGATAATGCCGAAATTGATGGCCTTGGCGCGGCGCCGCACCTCCGCCGGCATGTCCTTGACCGGCACGCCGAACATCTCGGACGCCGTCATGGCGTGAATGTCTAGCCCTTCGGCAAAGGCGCGCTTCAGCTCGGGAATGTCCGCCATGTGGGCCAGCACGCGCAGCTCGATCTGGCTGTAATCGGCGGAGATGAGCGCGCTTCCGGGCTCGGCGATAAAGGCCGTGCGGATTTGCCGGCCTTCCTTGGTGCGGATCGGGATGTTTTGCAGGTTCGGCTCGGTCGAGGAGAGCCGCCCCGTCGAGGTTGACGCCAGCGCGTAGGAGGTGTGAATGCGGCCCGTTTCCGCGTCGATATGCTGGGGCAGCGCGTCGGTGTAGGTGCTCTTGAGCTTGGCGAGCTGGCGCCATTCGAGGAGCTTTGACGGCAGCAACCGTTGATCGGGCGTCAGCTCCTCGCTCGCCACCAAATCTTCCAGCACTTTCGCGCCGGTGCTCCATTTGCCGGTCGCGGTCTTCTTCGCTCCCGGCAGGCCGAACTTGCCGAACAGCAAATCCGCGACCTGCAGCGTCGAGCCGATATTGAAGCGCTGGCCGGCGAGGCTGTAAATCTCGTCCTCGAAACGCGCGAGGCTTTGAGCGAACTCGCCCGAGAGCCGCGACAGCACGCCGCGGTCGACCCTCACGCCGGCCAGCTCCATCTCGCCAAGAATGGCGGGCATGGGGCGCTCCAGCGTTTCGTACACGGCGGCCATGCCTTCGGCTGCAAGCCGCGCCTTCATGAGATGCCAAAGCCGCAAGGTCACGTCTGCGTCCTCGGCGGAATATTCGGTGGCCTTATCGACCGGCACGCAATCGAACGCGACTTGGGTTTTGCCCTTGCCCGCCACATCGTTGAACGCGATCGGCGTATGCCCGAGATGGCGCTTCGACAGCTCGTCCATGCCGAAGCCCGCAAGCCCGCCCCGGCCCTGATCGACGGAATAGGCCAGAAGCATGGTATCGTCATAGGGCGCGAGCCGCACGCCGTAGCGGCGCATCACGACCATGTCGTATTTGATGTTCTGGCCGATCTTGAGCACGCTCTCGTCTTCGAGCAGCGCTTTGAGCCGCGGCATCGCGTGCTCCATCGGCAGCTGATTGATCTCACCCGCGCCCGAGAAATCGAGGCCGTCGCCCGCGCGATGGGCAAGCGGAATATAGCAGGCGCGGTTCGGCTCCAGCGCCAGCGCTACGCCGCATAGGCGCGCCGCGACCGCGTCGAGGTCCGTGGTCTCGGTGTCGAAGGCGACGTAGCCCTGCCCGGTCGCGGCCGCGATCCAATCTTCCAGCGACTGCAGGTCCGTGACCTGCGTGTAGCCGGAATGGTTGAACGGGATCGGCCGTAGCCAGTCCATCACCCGGCGCAGCTCCAACGCCGGGCCGCTCGCGGGCGCTGCCCCGGCGGCCTTCGCTTCGGCCTGCTGCGATGCTTGCGGCGCAGGTTCGCTCCGGGGCGGCGCTTCTCCGGGCGGCGGCGGCTCGACGCCGAAGGCCTCCGAAATCCTCTTCGTCAGCGAGTTGAATTCCATGGTGCGAAGGAACGAGAGCAACCGATTGGGGTCGGGCTCCTCCACGGCGGTAAGATCGAGCGGGCGCTCCACCGGCACGTTTTTGTCCAGCTCGACCAGCCGGCGCGAAAGCCGCGCTTGATCGGCGAACTCGATCAGCCGCTCGCGCCGCATCTTCTGCCTGATAAGCGGCGCCTTGGCGAGCAGCGATTCGAGATCGCCATATTCGCGGATCAGCTCGGCAGCGGTCTTAACGCCAATGCCCGGCACGCCCGGCACATTGTCGACGCTGTCGCCGGCAAGCGCCTGCACATCCACGACTTTCTCCGGGGGCACGCCGAACTTCTCGATCACCTCCGGTTCGCCGATTACCTTGTTCTTCATGGTGTCGAGCATGGAGACGCCCGGCTCGATGAGCTGCATCAAATCCTTGTCGGACGAAACGATCACCACTTCGCCGCCGGCAGCAGCCGCCTGGCGTACATAGGTCGCGATGATGTCGTCGGCCTCGAAGCCCTCCTGCTCGATGCAGGCGACGTTGAACGCGCGCACCGCGTCGCGGATGAGCGAAAATTGCGGCACAAGCTCCGGTGGCGGGTCGGGCCGGTGCGCCTTGTAATCGGCGGAGATCGCGTTGCGGAAGGTGACGCCGCTGTGGTCGAAAATCACGGCGATATGGGTGGGCTGCTTTTCGCCCTTCGTCTCGCGCAGGAGCTTCCACAGCATGTTGCAAAAGCCGTGGATCGCCCCGACCGGCAGCCCATCCGAGGGGCGCGTCAGCGGCGGCAGCGCATGGAAGGCGCGGAAGATATAGCCCGAGCCGTCGATGAGATAGACGCGGCTGCCG
>JBKQOR010000164.1:0-31499 GCA_052145435.1 Rhodomicrobium sp.
CTGCCCTTGAAAATGAACATCAGAGCAATCCAGAAGCACGAGACGCGGTGCTAATTTCTGGATCGCCACGGCCGCCAAGGCGGCCTCGCGATGACGCGGAGTGTGCCGGAACGGTCAGAACTTTTGACGGCTGGCATAATACCAAGCTGGTCATCCCGTGCGCAGCGCAGGGTGCAACGGTGCGCTGCAGACACGGGATGACGGGCGCGAAGTATTCACCGGAGACCGTATTATCCGGGGCAGCGTGCCGCTTAGACGCCCGCCGAAGCGCCCGATTGCGCGTGCAGCTGGTTGCGTTTGATTGCGAGCTTGTTCAGCGCCGAGACATAGGCGCGGGCCGAGGCGACCATTGTATCGGTGTCCGCGCCGCGCCCCGTTACAGCCTTGCCGTTCTCCTCAAGGCGCACGCTGACCTCGGCTTGGGCATCGGTGCCCTCCGTCACAGCATGGACTTGATAGAGCGGCAGCCGGGCCTCATGCGGCACGATCGCCTTGATGGCATTGAAGGTGGCATCGACCGGACCGTCGCCCTTTGCCTCGGCGGTTTGGTGCTTGCCGTCAACCTCGAGCGTGATCGTGGCCTTTTGGTTGCCGCCAGTCCCCGCGATAACCGTGAGGGACAACAACTTGATGCGATCGTGCGAGGAAGCGATCTCTTGATCGACGAGCGCCTCGATGTCCTCGTCGAACACATGCTTCTTGCGGTCGGCCAAGTCCTTGAAGCGCAGGAACGCATCCTCAAAGGCATTGTCGCCGAGATCGTAGCCCAGATCCCTCAGCTTTTCGCGGAAGGCATGCCGGCCGGAATGCTTGCCCATGACGAGCGAGCTTGCACGCACGCCGACGCTCTCAGGCATCATGATCTCGTAAGTCTGCGCGTTCTTCAGCACGCCGTCCTGATGGATGCCGGATTCGTGGGCAAATGCGTTCTGGCCGACAATGGCCTTGTTGTACTGAACCGGGAACGCGCTCACCGCTGAGACGAGCCGCGATGCGCGCATGATCATGGTCGTGTCGATGCCTGTCCAATAGGGCAGGACGTCGGAGCGGGTCTTGATCGCCATCACGACCTCTTCCAGCGCCGCATTGCCCGCGCGCTCGCCGAGCCCGTTGATCGTGCATTCGATCTGGCGCGCACCGCCACGCAAGCCCGCCAGGCTGTTGGCGACCGCCAGCCCCAAATCGTTGTGGCAATGCGTCGAGAACACGGCCCGGTCCGCGTTCGGCACGCGCTCGCGCAGCATTTTGATCATCTCGTAGAACTCGTCCGGCACGGTGTAGCCGACGGTGTCGGGCACGTTGATCGTGGTTGCTCCGGCCTCGATAGCGGCCTCCACGCAGCGGCATAGGAAATCCGGCTCGGTGCGCGTCGCGTCCATCGCCGACCATTCGACATCGCCCGTGTGCGTGCGGGCACGGGTGACCGAGGCGACGACGTTCTCGAAAACCTGCTCCGCGCTCATCTGCAGCTGATACTGCCGGTGGATCGGCGAGGTGCCGATGAAGGTATGGATGCGGCCGCGCTTGGCATGGCGCACAGCCTCGCCTGCCCGGTCGATATCCTTCGGGTTGCCGCGCGCGAGCCCGCACACCACCGCGTTCTTGACTAGCTTCGAGATTTCCGCGACCGCTTCGAAATCGCCATTCGACGCGGCCGGGAAGCCTGCTTCGATGACATCGACACCCATCGCATCGAGCACTTCGGCGACCTCCAGCTTCTCGTCGTGTGTCATGGTGGCGCCGGGCGATTGCTCGCCGTCGCGCAGCGTGGTGTCGAAGATTATGACGCGGTCTGATTCAGATCGCGAAACCGGTGTGTTTGCAGCTTCGGAATGCGGGAATTCGGTCATCGCTCAAGGTTCCTTGCCTGATGTGTGGAAGATAGCACAAACCGGGCAAGGCCTCACGCAGAGTTCCCAAAAAGCTTGCCTTTGGGCTTGAGCCGAAGGCGGTTTCCGGTTTTGGGGCCGAACTCTGCGCTTTTTTTGAGCGCCCGGGCTTTAACCCCCAAGCGCTCGCCCGCGAGGCGGGCAGCCAGCGCTCAGGGGCGAATAAGGAGAAGAAGCAGGCCGCGCAACGCGCTGGCGCCCGCGAAAGCGCGGGCGGGAGATGACGCGAAGATTGATGTATGCGGAATGGCCATGCGAAAGGGATCCGTTTGCTTCGAAAGGTTACAGCATATTTTTGCGGGTTGGGCAAGATGCGCGGGCATTGATGGCGTTGATGAGCCGGGACTCGCCCAAGAATTGGCGGAATAATTGTAGCCTCGACCCCCGGTGAACCGTAACGGCGTCCGGGCGCACTCAGCCCGCCTTCTCGAGGCGCAGTATCGTGAACAGCCCGAACGGCGGTAAATTCATCAGCTCGACCAGCCGGAAGCCGGGCGCGCCGGTTACGTTGTCTAGCGAAAAGATGGGATGCCAGCCGAGCTGGTGCGAGTAGCGGGCGAGGCCGCGCTCCAAGGCCGCTCGCAATCCCCGTTCGCGGCTGAAATGATTGACGACAATCGCTGTGCCGCCGGGGCGCAAAACGCGCCTCATCTCCGCCATGACGGCCGCGGGATCGGGCACGACGGTCATCACATACATGGCCACCGCAGCATCGAAGGTTCCGTCCTCGAAGGCGAGGCTGCTTGCGTCCATGACCATTAGCGTGCGCTGTTTCAGCCCAAGCCGCTGGACGCGAGCCGCCGCCTTCGCCAGCATGCCGGGCGAAAGGTCGATTCCGGTCACCTCAAGACCTGGCTTATAGCGCGGCAAGGACAGGCCGGTCCCGACTCCGATTTCAAGTATCCGCCCCTCCAGCTTGTTCAACATCGAGACCGCAGCCCGCCGGCCGGGACCTGAGACCAAGCCGAAACTGTAGTCGTAGACCGGCGCCCAGCCCTCGTAGGCTTGGCGCACAGCGTTCTCGTCGAGACGTGGCTGATGAACGGGCATTTGTCCCATAGCTTTTAACCGGTTGCCGAAGCGATGAAGCCGCCGCCGAGAACGCGCGCCGGGCCGCTTCCGTCCTCATAAAGCACACAAGCCTGGCCGGCGGCCACACCGAACTCGGGGCTGACCAGCTCGACAGAAACGCCGGCGCCATCCCTGACGAGATGAGCAGGCCGGGGTTCCTGCGTGGAGCGCACCTTGACGAAGAGCGCGCGCCGCGCGGCGGTTGCTTGGCCAAGCGTTCCCGGGCCGATCCAATTGACCTCGCGCAAGGCAATCCTCGCGGTGCGCAACAGCTCCCGCGGTCCCACCACGACACGGCGCGAAGAGGGCTCGATGCGGATTACGAAGAGCGGCGCGCCAACGGCGATGCCAAGGCCTTTGCGCTGCCCAACCGTGAAATTGACGATGCCGCGATGGGTCCCGAGCACGGTCCCATCGGCATGGACGATTTCGCCCGGTTCGGCGCTTTCCGGGCGCAGCTTGCGGATGACCGAGGCGTAATCGCCGGTTGGCGCAAAACAGATGTCCTGGCTATCGGGTTTCGAGGCGACCGGTAGCCCAAGGCGGGCCGCGAGCGCGCGCGTCTCGCTCTTATGCAAACAGCCCAGCGGAAAACGCAGGTAGTTGAGCTGCTCTTGCGTCGTCGCGAATAAGAAGTAGCTTTGGTCGCGATCGGCGCTCACGGCTCGAAGCATTTCCCAGCCGGCCGGCCCCTGGCGGCTTTGCACATAATGCCCCGTGACGAGCGCCGAAGCCCCGAGCTCGCGTGCGGTTCGCATGAGATCGGAGAACTTCACGGATTGGTTGCAGCGGACGCAAGGGAGCGGCGTTTCGCCCGCCAGGTAGCTCGAAGCAAAATCCTCAACGACAGCTTCTTGGAAACGGTCCTCGTAATTCAGCACATAGTGAGGGATGCCGAGCACGTCCGCCACGCGCCGGGCATCCATGATATCCTGCCCGGCGCAGCATGCGCCCTCGGCCGCCGGTGCGGCGCCGTGGTCGTACAGCTGAAGCGTAATTCCGGCTGTCTCGTAGCCCGCGCGCGCCACGAGAGCCGCGGCGAGCGAGGAATCCACGCCGCCGGACATCGCTACAACGATGCGATGCTCGCGGGCAAGGCCGCTCAGCCCTAGGCATGCCGGGGTGAGGTTGGGTTCGTCGATCGGATCGGCCCCTGGGACCGGCTTTATGTTAACTTTTGGCATTAGGCATGCTTGCGATGGACCGGCTGTGCGCTGAAGTCATATGGTGGCGGCGGAGAAAGTGCAAAACGTTATCGTGCTCTTAAAGCGGGCCACAACTGAGCAGTGTCCCGCAATGAAAAGTCAATCCAAAGTTGAAGACAAAGACGATTTTTATACCAAGCCCGTTAAGCACGTTTTAAGCGCCCGCGATTAGAGTGCGCTTAGGTCTTGATCGCGTGTGAGAGTACTATGACCGAAATGTTCCGTCCCCGCCTGCGTTATGTTCTTGGACCCGATGGCAGTCCGCTGACAATTGCCGATCTTCCGCCCCCAAATACGAAGCGTTGGGTCATCCGCAGGAAAGCGGAGGTCGTCGCCGCTGTGCGCGGCGGCCTTCTCAGCCTTGAGGATGCTTGCAACCGCTATAAGCTGACTATCGACGAGTTCCTGAGCTGGCAGCGTCTCATCGACCGCCACGGGCTTCCGGGGCTTCGGGCGACCAAAGTTCAAGCTTACAGAAGCTGAGCAGCCAAAGAGGCGGCCGGACCTTGTTCATTGGCGCTTTGGATGGCGGCAGTGGCAGGGTCTTTGCCGGCTTCAACGGCGGGCCGCCTGCAAGGACGGCCAGCCGCTCGGGCTAAGGTTCAGCGGGCTGCCTTGTTTTGATCCTCAGGGTTGTCGAGGAAGAGCAATCCCTCCTCCAGGGAAACGATTTCCGGACCGTCGAATTCGTAGTCTTCCCCGTCGGCCAGGCGGATGACGCAGCTTTTTTCACAAAGCTCGAGTTTTTCTCCGGCCTTGATGACGCGCTCGCTTTGCGCATCGCCTTCGATGAGGAGGAACTTTTGGTCCGTCGCGTCGCGGTTTGTCAGTGTGATTGCAGATGCGCCCGCCGGCCAAAAGACAAGCGCCGCAAAAATGAGAAAGCTATGAAAGAGCCGCATGGAGCCCCCATTCTGGATTCGATCGATGCTGGTTAGGGGCCATGCTTATAGGAAAACGAGGAAAAAGGGGAAGAGAATCTCTTCCTCCTTTTTCACGCACACCTACCTTATTTTTTGCCGGGCTTTTTGGCACCGCCTTTTTCGGCCGGTTTCTCGGCCGGCTTCGGGTGTTCCTTTGGCTTGGCTTCAGGTTTCTTTCCCATTTCCATTCACCTATAAGAGCACGCCAAACTGCGTTGGCGCATTTGAGAGTTTGCGAGCAATGCGGACATTACGCAATGAAAATTTACTCGGATTCTAGTGGAATCTGTGAACGGATCGTGAGAATAGAGGCGTGTGCATCCGGCCGAAGCTGCCGATGTCCGGTATTCGCGCCCGCACTCTTCTTGCATTCTTGGGCTGAAGCCGGCGCAGGCTCCCCTTGCACGGGCGGCGGTGGCGCTCACCATGTGCGGCGGCGCAGCTTCGGCCGTCAATGCCGCGACGGAGGCCTGCGATGTTGGATTGGCCAAGACTTCTGCCGAAGGCCGGCGCCCGCTATACCGGCCCAAGACCCCCTTTCTATTTCCTGATTCTCATCGCCGTGGCGGGCACGATCCGCAGCCTTGTCCACATGCTCGCGCACGATGGCGGCGCCGGCAGCATCGCAGGCCTTGCCTTGGATGGCGGAAGAGGGACCAACATCGCCGCGATTTTCGCGCAGTGGGGAGCGAGCCAGTTGCTTCTGGCTCTTTTCTATTGGGTTGCGATCCTGCGTACCGTTCTTAACGCCTCTCATGCTTCTTGCGGTTTTCATCGAGCAGGGCTTGCGTCTCACTGCTGGCAGTCTGAAACCGTTGGAGGTTGCCGCCGCGCCGCCCGGCGCCATCGCCACCTACGTGCTCCTGCCGGTCGCGCTTGCGATGTTCATTTGGAGCCTTTGGAGCGCAAAACCGGGCAGCGAGCCTATGACATGAACAGCACAAGCCTTATCTGCTTGTAAGCCGGACCGGTTTCTCCAAAGGAAGAATCGAGCTTGAACCGTAGCACCTATGCAGTCAGACCAAGCGCTGAAGGTTTTTACCGGTCCCAGCGTCGTCCCCGCGAAGGCGGGGACCCAGTAAACGCATCGCTACGTCATTGTCTTCTTTACTCTTTTCGTTGGCGATTACTGGATTCCCGCCTTCGCGGGAATGACACGACATGGGTCATCGTTAATGCCCTTTGGTCTGACAATAGCAACAAACCGCGATCGAGATTGCCAGTCTATCCATGCCAGCCTTCGAACTCACAACTCACGATCTCGGCGCAGTAACGCTGCGTCCGCTTTCGCCCGCAAACGCCGCGACGCTCGGCGAGGCGCTGGCGGCCATGCCGCCCTGGTCGGTCAGCGGTTGGCCGGCGGACCGGCTCACGCGCGCCTTTCAACGCGAGCTGCCATCCGTTCACAGGTTCGAGGTTCTCTCCGGGGGTGAACTCGCCGGCATCGTCACCATCCAAGCCCCGTTCCTGCACGGCCCTTATTTGCAGCTTCTGGCCATCTTGCCAGGTTTTCAGGGGCGCAATCTGGGCTTGCAAGTCCTGCAATGGATGGAACGCCAAGCGCGGGCGGAAGAGGCGCGCCAGCTCTGGCTCTGCGTCTCAACCTTCAACGCGCGGGCGCGCGCTTTTTACGAGCGCTTCGGCTTCGAGGAGGTCGCGGTTCTTGAGCAGCTCGCCTCCGATGCGTCGGACGAACTCTTCATGCGCAAGCGGCTGGACTACTCCAAAACTCAGCGGCGCTGACCTTCGCCATGCCGCCCGCGGCCTACACGCCTTTTCATACGGCGAGCTTGACTTCGTGGTAGCCGGAGCCTGCTTCGCGAAGAGCGACCTGGCGATTGAATGAAAGCGCTTCCTTTAGAGTATCCCGCAGGCTTTCAAGCAGCTCCTCGCGAGTGCGCTCCTGGCAGTTAACGCCAGGCACCTCCTCTCGATCCAGCCGATCCACCAATCGCCGTCCTGTTTCAAGAGAGCGGCATGTTCCCCGCGCATAGGCGCCTCCGGAATTTCAGGCGGCCATGGGCCGAAGGCCGCGTTGCGCCGTGCCGTGGCATCTTAGCATTGGAGCGCCAAGGCAGGAACTGTTAATGCGCCACCCGCGATCCGGCGCGAAACCGTGCCGGCGGCCCGGCGCGGTCCAGCCGCCGGGACGTAGCTTGCACTAGCGGCCGGCGATCGGCTCCGGCGGTGAGATGGAATGCAAACCGGGGTGGGCCGCTCAACCCTCAACAGCGGGAATGGCTGAAATTCACCCTTTGGGCCACTTGCTGCCGTTCTTCCGATGGTGTTGCAAAGTCTCCCCAACCATTACCGGTCGATCTGCACACTAAATGCCCCTGCTTTGAGCCGCATTGCAGCTTATCGATATAATCCGCCATTTGTCCTTGGCCCCGCAATGCTTGCGCGCCAGCTCGTAAGGCCTCGGGTCGAGACGGCGCCGCAGACTGAAATAGTCCCGGCCGCGGAGCAGCAACGGCTACCACCAGCGCGAATGCGGGCGGACATGCGGCAAGGAGGCGGACATGGTTCCGCCTCGCTGTTTCTTCATTTCTGACATATTGTGGGGATCTTGTCGTCCTGTCGAGTAAGCAAAAAATGGTGGGAAGGCCGAACCGATGAATGTTGCGCATTGCCAGCCAATCTATCCAACGAGCCCAAGAGGACGTCGCCAGATGAAAAGGTTCATTTTTGCAGCCGCTTTGATTCTTGCGGGCGGCGTCGATTCACAAGCGCAGCAAGCGGCAGATCAAGGTCCAGGTTTGTCTGGGGGAACCACTCCGCCGACCCCAGATTGCCAGTCTACTGCAAATCAACCGATACTCCTCATTCGAAACTTAATTGAGGGGACAACAGTAACTGGTCTTTATGCCAAGCCCTATAGTGACTATAATGAACGCGCAGAACGCTTTTTATCTGTGGGAAGCTTGCTGGGTGGGCAGGTCAATCTGCTCGGCTCTAGAACTCTCAAAGGAAAGAAGCTGGGTGAGGTGTTGGGAACAGACGATGATAGTCCAGGCAGATGTGGATTTCCTGTAAACTTTGGTCAGTTTGGTTACAGGAAAACGTGTAGCGCTAATAAGGTTGAAAACCTATACCAAATGACGGTCTATATGGAACGGAGTTACCGAAAGTACACGGTAACGTTGACCAAGAATGTCTGCGACGAAACCATGCTCGATCTTGTTCCAGGCATGCCCACGGACGATGCCGATAAGATCCCCGCAGGCGAGGGCGTGTCCGGCACCACGCCCGATTGCGAAACAACCGCCGGCGAGCCCAAACTTCTTATGCGAAACTTGATTGAAGGGACCACGGTCACCTCTGTCCGTGTAAGACCCATCAGCGATTACAACCAGGCATCGAAGACTTTCATAACGGCGCCAAAAGGCATCAACATTTCCTCCAAGCCCATCCCTGGGAAGCCGCTGAGTAGCGCATTGGGAACCGCGAGCGGCCGGTGCGGAACATCTATAAACTTCGCTAAATTCGATTTCCGGGCCGATTGCCCGAAAAACAAGATGCAGAATCTCTATGAGATGACGGTAAACATGCAGCGCGGCGAGCAAAAGTACACTGTCACTTTGACCAAGAATGTCTGCGACGAGACGATGCTTGACCTGGTCCCGGGCATCCCGGCCGAAAGCGCTCCAGCTACGGTGGCAAAGCAGTGAAGTCAGGGCTTAAGCCCTGACTTCACCAACCGGAATAATGCCAAATCCGGTTTCGGCGTCTTCGTCGCGCACTATAATCACATGCGCGATCACGAGAGCGCCAACAATCTCACCCCGGCGGACGGCCGCTATCATGTCAGCGTCCGAGTGAGCGGGTAAGCGGCGGGGCGGGGTCAGCCAAGAGCTGCCGTGGCTGATCCCATGCTTATCCGCGACGGATGCCACCGTCACGCCTGGGCGCCGTTCGTAGCCGGCGAGGCGGAGTTGGCAGATAGTATGCTTTCGCAGTTGTCCGGCATAAGCGGACAGAACTCTGGCTGGAGCTAATTAGGCGGGTTTGGGTCAAAACTCACCTTGCCCTATCCACACCAAGACCGCTCCGAACCGGAAAGAAAAACCCGAGCGTTGGAGCAACCGAGCATTCCCGCTCAGTGAACCTCCAGCACGATGCGGCCGCGCACTTTGCCTTCGAGGATTTGCGGGGCCAAATCCAAAGCATCCTTCCAGGATCGCGTTTGCGTGATCGCCGCGAGCTTGCTCCGGTCGAGGTCCTGGGCGAGCCGCGACCAAGCCCGAAGGCGCTTCGCTTTCGGCGCCATCACCGAATCGATGCCGGTCAGCGTCACGCCGCGCAAGATGAAGGGCGCGACGCTTCCAGGCAAATCCATCCCTTGCGCATTGCCGCAAGACGCGACCGCGCCGCCATATTTCGTCTGTGCCAAGGCATTCGCGAGCGTGTGGCTGCCCGCGCTATCGATGGCGGCCGCCCAGCGCTCGCGTCCGAGCGGCTTACCCGGAACCGATAGCTCCTGCCGCGCGATGATTTCCGAAGCCCCGAGCGAGCGGAGGTAGCCCTCCTCTTCGGGCCGCCCCGTCGCGGCCATCACGGTATAGCCGAGCTTCGACAACACCGAGATGGCAACGCTGCCAAGGCCGCCCGCTGCGCCGGTTACCAGCACCGGGCCCTTGGCGGGGGTCACATCGTGAGCTTCAAGCGCCAGGACGGCGAGCATCGCCGTGTAGCCCGCCGTTCCGATGGCCATGGCCTCGGCGCGGGTGAGGCCCGCGGCAAGCGGAACGAGCCAGTCTCCCTTCACGCGTGCATATTGCGCGTAGCCGCCGAAATGCGTCTCGCCCGCGCCCCAGCCATTGAGGACGACCTCGCCGCCCGGTTTGAACTCCGGGTGGGACGAGCTTTCGACGAGACCCGCGAAATCGATGCCAGGGATCATTGGCCAGCGCCGGACGACCGGCGCCTTGCCCGTGATCGCAAGCCCGTCCTTGTAATTGACGGTGGAGTGCGTCACGCGCACGGTGACATCGCCCTCCATCAGATCGGCTTGGCTGAGCCGGCTCCAGGCCGCGTTTTGTCCGGCTTCGGTTTTGCTCAAAAGAAGCGCTTCAAATTCATTCGTCATGGCTGACCCGGTTCGGGGAGGAGGTGGAAAAATTAAGATGCGCCAAACTGCCGCGCTGTGCAAATGCGAGATTACCTTGGAACTGTCCGCCGGGCTAGAGCCTCGCGCGCTTAGCTGGACGCGGGCGTCATCGCGAGGCGGCTTAAGCCGCCGTGGCGATCCAGAGGTATTTCACGGCGTTAGCTCTGGATTGCTTCGCTTCGCTCGCAATGACGGCGATTCCAACTTAACGCACGCCACTCCATAGAAATGCTTGCCTCAACTGCCTTTAGCGCTGAAAAATCATTTTTGCCTTTTGGTTTCGATTTTGCGCTGCACAATCGAAAAAAATTGCCTTTCGTTAAGAAAGCGGAGACCCTTGGCGCCGTACCGGGGCGAAACGCGGGCAAGTTGAGGTCGTAAGCGATGTCACTCACTATGGGTCTCAGTCAGATAGCAACCCTTTTGGTATTCCTCTTTGCAGCGGCATTTATTCTTGGGCTGATTTGATGCGGGCGGGGTCATTTCCCCGCGCACAATCCTGGCTCGCCGGTCTCGCCCGCCAAAATCTCGGCAATATGACGCACTTCCACAGCTTTCCCCTCCCGGGCGAGCTTGCCTGCGATATTCATGAGGCATCCGAGATCCGCGCCGGTGAGGACCTCCGCCTTCGTTTCGACGGCCCGTTCCGCCTTTTGCGTCACCATCGCATTTGAGATGTCGGGATATTTGATCGAGAACGTGCCGCCAAATCCGCAGCAGACCTCGCGGTCGCTCATCTCGGCAAACGCGATCCCATCGAGGCTCTGGAGAAGCTTCCGCGGCTGAGCGGCGACGCCCATCTCCCGGAAGGAGGAGCAGGAATCGTGGTAGGTCACGCGGTGCGGATAGCTCCGGCCCGTAAAGTCGACGCCAAGCTTATCCGACAGGAACGCCGTAAGCTCGAAGACCCGTGCTGCAAACGCGCTCGCTCTTGCATGCCAGGAAGGCTCCGTTTCCGCATCGAACAGCTCCGGATAGTGCTTGCAAAGCATTCCCGCACAGGAGCCGGACGGCACGACGATATAGGAATAGGGTTCGAATGCCGCGATGACCTGTTGAGCGATCTCTTTCGCGGTTTTCCGGTCTCCCGAATTGTAAGCGGGCTGACCGCAGCACGTTTGAGAGGCTGGGACACGAACATCGCACCCCGCCTCCTCAAGGAGCTTCACGGCGGCAAAGCCGGCGGACGGCCTGAACATGTCGATCAAGCACGTGACGAACAAGGCGGCTTGCACCGGGAGCCGGTCCTGGCCGGAGCGGGGCGGCATCGTCATGAACGGAGTTCCTTCTGGCGCACGTCAAGCCAGCATTAGCACGATCCGCAAAACCCGTGTCCACTTTTGCGAATCGGGCGTTACACCCAATCCGGTTGAGTAGTTCCACGTCATCCCGGATAACGCCTTCGGCATTTCCGGGATGACGCCGCGGGGGTGAAGCATTCAAACGGATTCCGTATTAGGCTTCCGCGGTAACCACAGGCACAGTCGCGGCGGTCTTTCTTATTTGCGGGCGCGCCGGCAAATCGAGCCCCTCGTCCCAATAGGGCGAAGGCCCGTAGGCCGCGCGCAGGAATTCCACGAAGACGCGAAGCCTTGCCGGAATGTAATGCTTGTCCGGGTAGACCGCATAAATAGCGACTCCCGGCGTTTCGCGGTATTGCGGAAGGACCGGCACAAGCTTTCGCGACAGAACTTCGTCACGAATTTGGTAGGTTGGACGGAAACCAACGCCACACCCCGCAACGAGCGCCTGATGGACGATCTCGCTGCTATTGGTCTTGATCTCGCTGGCAAGCTTGAGTGAAACGATGCCATCCGGACCTTGCAGCCGCCAGGCCGCGTTGTTTTCCACAAGCACCTTATGGGATGAGAGGTCCACAAGTGTCTTGGGGGTGCCATGCTCCTTCAAATATGCGGGAGAGGCACAAAAAATCCGCCGGCACGGCGCGAGCTTCTCCGCAACGAGGCTGGAATCGTCGAGTTCGGCGATACGGATCGCGACGTCGATGCCTTCGCGGACGATATCCAAGATATGATCGGTCGCGATAATCTCGATACTAAGATCGGGATATTGTTTGAGAAAGCTACCGAGATAGGGGGCGATATGCAGCCTGCCAAAAGCAGTGGGAACCGTTATCTTCAGCGCTCCGCCAGCACGCTCATGGCCTGACGAAACGAAGGCCTCCGCTTCCTGGACGGTAGCCAGAATTCGCACCACGCGCTCGTAAAAGCCGCGGCCGGTTTCGGTCAGCTGCAATTGCCGTGTGGTCCGGTGGAAAAGTCTTGTGCCGAGCCGGCCTTCCAGATGACTTATGCGTTTGCTCACGACGGCGGGGGAAAGGTCGAGCTCGCGCCCCGCTGCCGACATGCTGCCAGCAGTGACGACACGCGCAAAAATCTCGAGGTCTGCAATCGATGTCACATCCCCTCCTTCTCGTGGCGCCGAAAGTTGTATACAATCGGTGCCCACAAATGTGCAACGCTCATATAAGTGTATAAGTAGAGAGAGTGTCAAGAGGCCATATTGCGAGAATGGATAATCTGATGTTCGCAATATGTAGCAATATACGATTTTGCGTCTAAATTCAGGTGAGACACCTTCGACCCAGAAGAAAGTTTAAGCAAACTCCGGAAGGAGGCGACCGGCAAATGTCTCTAATTCAAATGCCTAAAGCGGACGCCATGGTTATGGCCCGCCGTCACGCTATCGTGGCAGGACTTTCCCGCGCGCTTGGTCAAGGCACGCTTGTGAGCGACGATGGGGGGCTCCGCGCATTCGAAACCGATGCCTTCACAGCCTACCGCTCAGTGCCGCTGGCAGCGGTTTTGCCACGTTCGACCGGTGAGGTCAGCCGGGTTCTCAAGTTTTGCAGCGAGAATAGAATCAAGGTCATTGCCCGCGGAGCGGGAACGTCGCTATGCGGCGGTGCGCTACCCGCCGAGGACAGCATTGTCATCGGCCTCTCGCGCATGAACAGAATCCTCGACGTGAATTTTTTGGACCGGACGGCCACGGTTGAGGCGGGTATCACCAATCTCGGCATCTCGAACGCCGTGGCGCCGGCCAGGTTCTTCTACGCCCCCGATCCATCGAGCCAGCTCGCCTGCACGATCGGCGGCAATATCGCTATGAATTCGGGAGGCGCGCACTGCCTGAAATACGGTGTGACTGCGAATAACGTGCTCAAGATCAAAATGGTGCTGATGAATGGTGAGATTGTCGAGCTTGGCGGGGACTACCTCGATCCGCAAGGCTATGACTTGCTTGGCCTCGCCACGGGCTCTGAAGGGCAATTCGGGATCGTCACCGAGGCGACCGTACGTATCCTGCGGCAAGCCGAGGGCGCGCGCCCGATGCTTATTGGGTTCGCCTCGCCCGAATCGGCCGGAGCGTGCGTATCCGCGATCATCGCGGATGGCCTCATCCCCGTTGCGATCGAGTTCATGGACAAGCCTGCCATCGAAGTTTGCGACGATTTTGCGAAAGCGGGTTATCCCAGAGACGCGGGGGCCATGCTCATCGTCGAGGCCGAGGGCTCGGCGAGCGAAATCGAGGAGCAGATCCAGCGTGTGAAAGAGATTGCCAGCCGCTTTGAGCCGATGGCGATGCGTATTAGCCAAAGCGAAGAGGAATCCGCCGCGATTTGGAAGGGCCGGAAATCGGCATTCGGCGCAGTGGGCCGGCTTTCCGACTACTACTGCATGGATGGCGTTATCCCGCTTGGTAAGCTGGCTGAGGTTTTGAAGCAGGTCGCAGATGCCGGGAAGAAACATAAGCTCAAAATTCTGAACATCTTCCATGCCGGAGACGGCAATCTGCACCCTCTCATTCTTTACAACGCCAACAATGAGCGCGAGAAACATGCCGCAGAGGAGTGCGGCGCCGAGTTGCTCAAGCTTTGCGTCGATGCTGGCGGCTGCCTCACCGGAGAACACGGCGTGGGTATCGAAAAGAGGGAACTCATGCGATATCAGTACACGGACTCCGATCTCATCCAGCAGATGCGTATCAAGGCGGTGTTCGATCCGCAATGGCTGCTGAACGCCGGCAAAGTTTTCCCGCTCGATCTTCAAACCCGCTTTGCGGCCGAGGCACTAGAGAAACATGGCTGATGTCTATATGCCGCGGGACGAAGCCGAACTGGCCGGCCTCGTGAGGAGCGCCAATGCCGGGGGGGAGCCGCTCGAGGTCTGCGGGTTCCGCTCCAAGCGCGAAGCCGGCAGGCCCATCAAGCCGCTGGCCGTCGTCTCGACCGCGAAGCTGTCCGGGATCACCCTCTACGAGCCCAAGGAGCTTGTGATCTCCGCAAAAGCAGGCACGCCGCTTCACGAGATCGAGGCAGCACTCGCCAAGCATAACCAAGAGCTTGCGTTCGAACCCGCCGATTTCAGCCGAATTTACAGCCCCAACGCGCTGGCCGCCAGCATAGGCGCCATCGCCGCCATGAATATCTCCGGGCCAAGGCGCATCTTGCGCGGCGCGGCGCGCGATTACCTGCTCGGGATTCGCGCGGTGAATGGCGAAGGCACTGCCATCAAGTCTGGCGGGCGAGTCATGAAGAATGTGACGGGCGTCGATCTCGTCCGGGGCCTCGCCGGGTCCTGGGGAACGCTTTCGATCTTCACAGAGCTGACCTTCAAGGTGCTGCCCAAGGCGCCCGAAAGCCGCACCATCGTCTTCTTAGGGCTAGCCGACGAAGCCGCCACCGGTGTCATGAGCGCCGCCATGGGCACGCCTTATGAAGTGTCGGGCACGGTTCATTTACATAGCACCCTCGTCGGGCGCTTGAGCGACCGGGAGATCGCACCGGCGAAAACCGCGATTACAGCGCTTCGGCTAGAAGGCGCTCCGCAAAGTCTCGCATATCGTGTCGAGAAGCTGCGCCGGGAAATCGCACCTTTCGGGGACACCTATGAGCTCGGTCGGCAAAGATCGTGGGAGTTCTGGGCCGATATCCGGTCACTGGCTTTTTTGTCCAGCGATTTCGAGCGGCCTTTATGGCGGATCACCATCGCCCCTTCCAAGGCCGCACTGATCGTCCGAGCCCTGTCTGCCTTCTTCGAGGTCAATGCCGGCTATGAGTGGTCAGGCGGATTGCTGTGGCTGGAGCTGCCGCCCTCGGCAGATGCGAGCGTCACCGAAGTGCGGCGCGTGCTCGCGGAGTTCGAGGCAGATTCGATGCTCATGCGCGCGCCAAGGGCTGTGCGTTCGGGCATAGAGGTTTTCCATCCCCTTCCATTCGCAAAGATGAAGATAGTCCAGGCGCTAAAGACCTCTTTCGATCCGGCAGGCGTCCTTAATCCCGGGCGCATGTACGCAGGAGTTTGAGCGATGCGCAATATCGTCAACCTTTGCACGCTGCGCCCTCCATTGTCATCCGGGAACTTGGTTACCCCGATGTTTCCGCTGTGGCGTTTGAGTGTCCGGCTTAAGCATTTCCGCGGCGTCATTCCCGCGAAGGCTGGAATCCATTTCTATCGTAAAAACAATAGGTTATCATGTATCCCCGCCTGCGCGAGGACGACGCTGCGGCGAAAGATTCATGGCAGTGGAAACATCGGGGTAATCAAGTCCGGGAATGGCGCTCTTCGCGCCGTATCCGGAATCTTTACGAGCATCGTCTCCATTACGATCCCGGATAGCCGCAAGCGGCTTCCGGGATGACGAAAGAACGACGCACGGAATGACAACAAGGGCCAGGCGCAAAAGCATTCAGCCGGATATGTGGACATGGAAACGAACTTCACACCCGATCAGCTAAAGGACACGCGCCTCAAGGAAGCCGAGGAGATCATACGGCGCTGCGTCCATTGCGGGCTCTGTACGGCGACCTGTCCGACCTATCTCTTGCTTGGAGACGAGCGCGACAGCCCGCGCGGGCGGATCTATCTCATCAAATCGATGCTGGAAGGCAAGGTGGCGCCGAAGCAGGTACGCCCGCACCTCGACCGCTGCCTGTCCTGTTACTCTTGCATGACCACTTGCCCGAGCGGTGTCGATTATATGCACCTTTCCGATTTTGCGCGTCAGCACATCGAGAAAGCCGCCTTGCGTTCGCCGGGCGACGATTTTATGCGCAAGGTCTTGCGCAGGATCCTGCCCTATCCAGGCCGGTTCCGCTCAGCCCTTCTCACCGCAAGGGCGGCGCGGCCTTTCAGAGGACTGTTCGCGCGGTCCCGCTTCAAGACGCTTGCCGCGATGCTCGGCCTCGCTCCGGCAAGGGGCGGCCGGCACGGCGAATTCACGAGCCCGCAAACTGTGAAAACGAAACGGCAGCGCCGCGGGCGGGTTGCCTTGCTCCTGGGCTGCGCGCAAAGGGTGCTACGCCCTGGAATTAACGATTCCACCGTCCGGGTGCTCAACCAGCTTGGCTATGACGTGGTTCTGTCCGAAGGCGAGGGGTGCTGCGGCGCGCTTTCCCTGCACATGGGGAAAGAGGCCGATGCGAAGGCCTTCGCAAGGCGCAACATCGACGCTTGGCACGCACAGCGAGAAAAGGGCCCCCTGGAAGCGATCATCGTCAATGCGTCGGGCTGCGGTACAACGGTCAAGGATTACGCCCATCTTTTCGCGCACGACCCGGCCTATGCCGCGAAAGCGAAATATGTCTCCTCGCTTGCCAGGGACATCGCGGAATTCGTGGCGCAGCAGAGATTCGAAGCGCCAGTGGGCTGGAGCGACATCCGCGTTGCCTATCATTCCGCCTGTTCCTTGCAGCACGGCCAAAGAATTCACGAGCAGCCGCGCCAGCTTTTGCGGAACGCCGGATTTACGGTTCTCGATATCCCCGAAGGCCACATTTGCTGCGGCTCGGCGGGGACCTACAACATTCTTCAATCCGAGCTGGCGAGCGAGCTTAGGGAACGGAAGCTTGCATCCATAGAAAGGGTGAAGCCCGATTGCGTCGCGAGCGGAAATATCGGCTGCATAACGCAATTGTCCGGCGGACCCGTTCCGGTGGTGCACACCGTGGAGTTGTTGGATTGGGCTTATGGCGGTCCTTGCCCCGAAGCCCTCAAGCACCTCGAAAAGCGCATCCGGCCGCTTCCGCGCGAGGGCAAAACTGCCGGGGACGCTTATGAAGCGGCGTGAGCCGCAGCGCACAGGTACGGTCGCGGTCCTGGCGGCGGCGCTCGCGGCCGTCTCGTTAATGGCGGCAAGCGAATTTTCTTCGCGAGCGGGCGCGCAGACGCCAGCCTTTCATGGACTGGCCGGCGCCAATCCGCCGCTGCTCATCGAGGTCCGGCACCGCTTGCGGCACCATCGCCGTTCTCATCGCGCCAGCGCAAAGCGCGAGGAGTTCGCGCCGCCGGGGCCGGCGGAGCTGGAGAGCAAGTCCTCCGTGCAAGGCCTTCAGCCGCCTGCCGGGCCAGCTGCGATGGAGCCCGCAAAGGAGGCAACAGGAGCCGCTCCCGAGCCCATGGGCCCGCCGCCTCCCGAACGCTGGACCGCCGCCGAGGTTGAAGCGGGCCGCATGGACTGCGCCCGGCTTCTTTCCGGGGTGCACGCCCTGTTCGAGACGCTCGAGCCCATCAAGGAGGGCGCTTGCGGCACGCCCGCGCCCATCCGGCTTTTGGGCTTCGAGAACGGCAGGGAGCCGAAGCTCGTCTTCTCGCCGCCGCCAACAACTTCATGTAAAATGGCCGAAGCGTTAGGCCGCTGGGCCGGGGCTGTGCTGCAACCCTATGCGACGGCGCATCTCGGCGGACCTATCGTGCAAATCGGCACTTTGTCCTCCTATAATTGCCGCTCGCGCTATGACGGTCCCGTTCAGCGGATCAGTGAGCACGCTTATGCCAACGCCGTGGACATCGGCGAATTCATCACCGCAAAGGGCGAGCACATCGGCGTTCTCGATCATTGGAACGGCAGCGGCGAACGCTCGGCGTTCCTGCACGCAATACACGATGGCGCCTGCGAGATTTTCGGCACGACGCTCGGGCCGGATGCCAACGCCTCCCACAAGAACCACTTCCATCTGGACATGAAAGAGCGGCGCCGGCCGCTCTGCGATTTCACGCCCGAGCAGCTACGGGCGCGCGAAGAGGCAAAAAAGCGTGCCCCTGCAAACGTTCCGTAAGCGGCGGCGATACGCCAGCCGTTCCCGTGGGCGGCGCGCCTAAGCCGTAGCGTTCCCAGGGAAATACTGTTGAGTGAGCCTTCCGCAATAATTCCTGAGGTTGGGGTAGGACTCGGCCTTCGTGCGCAGTCCGGTCTCGAAGAGTGGGCAAAGCGCTCCGGCGACGAAGCCATAAACGGTTGCATCGGCTCCGCAAGGGGTCTCGCCCACAAGGTAAGGCTTATCGCCGATGATCGCTGAGATCGAAGCAAACGCGCGGTCCGCGAGCACGGTGCGCTCAGCTTGCGTGAAGCGGCCCAACCCCTGGCCGTGGAGATTGCGGCGTATCTGGCGGCGGACCATCAATTTGATGAAAGGCCGCAACGGTGCGGGCGCAATATCGAAAAAGCGCGCCGGCCCGCGCTCGAAATTATCGCCCTCGATCCAGCGCGCGTGGATCAAAAGCCAATAAAGGTAGTCCTCGCATAGTTTCTCGACCGCCCAGGCGATGCCGCGCTGCTCTGGCGTGAGGCCACGATCGAAATCGATAGTGTGGCGGCTCTCCAGATGAAACCGGATCAAAGTGGAATCGGCGACAATTGTTTCCCCGTCGCGGATATAGGGCAACTTGCCTCTGGGAGCCTTGCCGAACCCCTTGGTGTTCGTCTCGAAGGGTAGGCCGGACATTTTTAGGAGAACGATGGCCTTGGTCACGAAAGGGCTGGGGTCGGGAAGGCCCCATGCCGGGCCGAAGGTGTAGAGCGTAATCATTGCGTCCCCCATGTCACGATCTGCGCCACACGCACTTCTAGCCCGTCTGTGCAGCTTATTACTATTCACAAATTCGGCAGCGACTCCCCAGTCCGGCGGCGCGGCACCAAACAGGAATGAAATACTACTAGGCCGCGCTGACGAGATCGAACCAGTCGTCCTCGGAGAGGATCTTCACGCCGAGCTCTTCGGCCTTTTTGAGCTTCGATCCGGCGCCGGGGCCGGCCACGACGTAAAGCGTATTCTTGGACACCGAGCCCGCCACTTTCGCGCCGAGCCTTTCAGCCTGCGATTTGGCCTCCTCGCGCGTCAGCCTTTCGAGCTTGCCGGTGAATACGACGGTCGCACCCGCGAGCTGCGAGGCCACCACGTCGAGCTTGTAGGGTTCGACGGTCAGCTCGCGCTCTAGCCCTGCGAGAACGTCGCGATTATGCGGCTCCTCGAAAAAATCCACGACGGATTGCGCGACCGCGTCGCCGATGCCGTCGATCTCGTTCAAGCGATCGAACGCGCCCGTCTCCGACATAACCCGCCGGAACTCCTCCAGCGTGGCGAAGGTCTTTGCCAGGAGCTTTGCGGTCGTCTCGCCCACATGGCGGATGCCGAGCGCGAAGATGAACCGTTCGAGCGCAATCGTGCGCCGCGCTTCGATGGCGGCAAAGAGGTTCGATGCCGATTGCTGGCCCCACCCTTCCTTTTCCGCAAGCTTGCCCAGCGAAACGCCGTCGCGCGCTTGAAGCGTGAAAATATCGGCGGGCGCCCGGATGCGCCCCTCATCGAAAAACGCCTGAATGTGCTTCTCGCCGAGCCCCTCGATGTCGAAAGCGTGCCTCGATACGAAATGGCGGAGCCGCTCCACCGCTTGTGCCGCGCAAATAAGGCCGCCGGTGCAGCGCCGCACCGCATCGGCTTTGCCAGTCTTCTCGTTGATCTCGCGAACGGCATGGCTGCCGCAAACCGGGCAAGCGGTGGGAAAAACGAAGGGCGCCGCGTTGGGCGCGCGTTTTTCAAGGACGGCGCCCAAGATCTGCGGGATGACGTCGCCGGCGCGCTGCACCATGACCGTGTCGCCGATGCGGATGTCCTTGCGCGCGATTTCGTCCTCGTTGTGCAGTGTCGCATTCTGCACCACAACGCCGCCGACGGTGACAGGCTCCAGTTTTGCGACAGGGGTCATCGCGCCGGTGCGGCCCACCTGGATTTCGATGCCGCGAAGTATGGCTGCCGCCTTCTCGGCCGGGAATTTATGCGCGGTGGCCCAACGCGGCGTGCGCGAGACGAAACCCAGCCGCTCCTGCAAATCGAGCCGGTCGACCTTGTAAACAACCCCGTCTATATCGAATCCGAGGCTTGCGCGGTTCAGCTCGATCGCACGATAAGCCGCGGCCATCTCGTCCCCGGATTTGCAGAGCGTGACGGGCGGCACCGGAAAACCCCACCCTGCGATTGCGTCCAAAACGCCGTGATTGGCCGGGGCCGGCAATGCGCTGGCCTCGCCCCATCCCCAGGCAAAAAAGCGCAGGGGCCGCGCGGCCGTTATCGCAGGGTCGAGCTGGCGCAGCGAGCCCGCGGCAGCATTGCGCGGATTGGCAAAGGTCTTGCCCCCCGATTGCGCTTGCCGGCGGTTCAGCGCCGCGAAATCTGCGTGAGACATATAGACTTCGCCGCGAACCTCGAAAACATCGGGAATGTGCCGGCCGTGCAGCTCCCGCGGAATATCGGCGATGGTGCGCACATTGGCGGTGACGTCCTCGCCCTCGGCCCCGTCGCCACGCGTCGCCGCGACCGCCAGCTTCCCGCGCTCGTAGCGCAGCGAAACGGACAGGCCATCGATTTTCATCTCGGCGGTGAATTCGAGCGGCGCGCCGGGCCCAAGCTTCAAAAAGCGCCGCACCCTTGCAACGAACTCGCGTGCCTCCTCCTCGCTGAACACGTTGCCAAGCGACAGCATCCGCACCGCATGCCTGACCTTGGCGAACTTCGCAGAAGGCGGGGCTCCGACAGTGCGTGAGGGGCCTTTCTCGCTGACGAGGCCCGGAAAGCGCTGCTCCAAAGCCTCTAAGCGCTGGCGGAGACGATCATAGTCCGCGTCGGAGATTTCCGGCTGATCTTCTTGATAATAGAGCTTGTCGTGCCGCTCGATCTCGCGGACGAGAGACTCATGCTCGGCTTCGGCCCCGGCGGGAGATAGCCCTTCGACCGGCTTCGGCATGACTTCCGCGCGCGCAGCTACCGATGCTTTTTTTCCGGTTCTTCCCGATAGCTTCACGACACCGGACCACGCAAGGATCGAGGGCACCGCCCCTCATCCTGTCCTTCTCCCCATGGGAGAAGGTACGCCAGAACAAAGCCTTGAACGTGGAGCAGCGTCCCCTCTCCCAACGCATCCGCTTGCGGATGCGTCAACTTCGAGTGGCAATCTCGCCAAGGCGAGATTGCTGGGAGAGGGACAGGGCGAGGGGTGGAACGCTTAGCCGGTTTCATGCTTCGCTCCGATCAACTGTTCAGCGGCCGCTCTCGCCTCTTCGGTTATTTTTCTGCCCGCGAGCATGCGCGCGATCTCCTCGCGCCGGCCGCTGCCATCGAGCGCTTCCGCGCAAGTTTCCACAAAGATGTTCTCGCCTTCTCCGCGTGCGGTTTTGTAGAGCCGGTAATGAGCATCCGCATGGGCCGCCACCTGAGGGGAATGGGTGACAGCAAGCACCTGAGCCTTTTGGCCGAGCCGCATAAGGCGCTCTCCGATTGCCGAAGCGGTTGCTCCGCCAACACCGGTGTCGATTTCATCGAAAACGAGAACCGGAGCGGTGCTTTTCTCCGCCAATACAACTTTAAGCGCGAGAAGGAAGCGGGCCAACTCTCCGCCCGACGCCACCTTCATCAGGGGTCCGGGCTGCGCACCGGGGTTCGTCTGAACGTAAAACATGATCGATTCGCGACCAGAAGGCCCGCCGATTATGCCGGCTTTGCCCTCGGTAAGCTTTTCAGTATGTGTAACAAAGCGCGCTTTTTCAAGCCGCAGCGGCTTGAGCTCTTTTTGCACGGCGCGGTCGAGCTTGGCTGCCGCTGCCGTCCGCTTCTCGCTCAGCGCGCCGGCGGCTTGAGCGTAAGCTGAGACGGCGGCCGTAGCCGCTTTTCGCGCCGCAGCCAATTGCTCCTCGCCGGTCTCCAATTTTGACAGGTCTTCCAGGAAGCGCCGCTGCACCTCCGGTAAATCGCTCACCGGAACGCGATATTTGCGCGCTACGGCCCTGAGCTTGAAAAGCCGCTCTTCAATGGCCTCGACATTATCCTCGCCGCGGCTGCGAAGCTGCGCCTCCACGAGTGCGCGTGCTTCTTCCGCCTCGATCAAGACGCGCTCGAGCGCCGCCAGCACGGGCTTCAGGCTTTCGGGAAGGTTCGGCTGGCGTTCGAGCCGTCGCAAGACGCCGTTGATCCGTCCCTCGGGAAAGTGCGGTCCCGACAAAGCTTCGGCTGCCGCTTCGAGATCCGCGCGGACTTTTCCCGATGCCAGGATCGATTGCCGGCGTGCCGCGAGCCCCTCTTCCTCGCCTGGCTGCGGCGATAGGCTGTTCAGCTCTTCGCAGGCTGCCGAAAGATAGTCACGCTCGCGCCCGGCAAGCTCCAACTCTTGCGCGAGCTTTCCGGCTTTGGCGTCGAGCTCCCGCCAGCGATCCCACAAACGCGACACTGCCCGTGTTTCCGGCAGCAAGCCGCCGAACTGGTCGAGGAGATAACGGTGGGAGGAGGAATCGAGCAGCGCGCGATCGTCGTGCTGCCCGTGGATCTCGACGAGCAGCCGCCCAAGCTGGCGCAGCAGGCCGGTGGACACCGGTCTATCGTTGAGGAAGGATTTGGTCCGGCCATCGGCGAGCTGGACCCGTCTCATCACCAGCGCCTCGCCCTCCTCGAAGCCATGCTCGCCAAGCAGCCCTGCGGCTGGATGGCCCGCCGGTAAATCGAAGGATGCGGCAACGCTTGCCGACTGAGCGCCCTTGCGCACAAGGCCGCCATCGCCGCGCGATCCGAGCGCAAGGCTGAGGCTATCGAGTACGATCGACTTGCCCGCCCCGGTCTCGCCCGTGAAAACGGTTAGTCCCTCGGCAAAGCTCAGGTCGAGCCTGTCGATCAGAACGATATCGCGGATCGAAAGAGCGGCAAGCATGGCGCTCTCTTAAGCGATTCGCCTCTCGGGGGCAGCGGCCATGATTCAACCGTGCCCCGTTATCCTGCTACGCTCGAGACTTTTTTCCAGGATTGGCTGAGCCAGGAGCCCGTGTCCTCCCTTGGCGCAGCCCCGCCCGACTGAAGAAGCGCGTACGCATCCTTGTACCAGGGGCTATCCGGGAAGTTGTGGCCGAGGATGGCCGCGGCGGTCTGAGCCTCGCTCACGATGCCGAGGGCCATGTAGCATTCGGTAAGCCGCATCAGGGCTTCCTCGACATGACTCGTCTGCTGGTATTGCGTGACGACAGTCTTGAACCGGTTCACAGCCGCGAGATAATTACCCTTTTTCTCCCAATACCGGCCGACGGTCATCTCCGATGCGGCGAGCGTGTCGCGGGCAAGCTTGATACGCTTCCTCGTTTCCTCCGAGTATGGGCTATCGGGGTAGCGCCGCAGCAGCGTTTCCATTTCGGCGATTGCCTTCTTCGTCTCGCTCTGATCGCGGGACGGTGTGGAAATACGGTCGTAGTACGAGGCCGCAATGATATCCTGCGCCTGCGCTGCTTCTTTGGTTCCGGGATGAAGCGAGAGGTAACGCCGTGCGGCTGCGACGGCTTCTGGAGACTTTCCGGCCCTTTGATAGGCGACGGCGGCCATAAGAATAGCCTTCTTGGCTTCTTCCGAATAAGGGTAAAGCTGATCGACCCGTTCGTACAGCGCGGCGGCTTTCGCGCTGCTGCCCTTCTCCAGAAGCTCGTTTGCCTCTTTATAGATTGCGTCCGGCGGGCGGTTATCGAGCTTGGTGTCGCTATCGCCGCTGAACACCGATCCCATCGAGCTGCAGCCTGTGACAAAGGCTGCCAGCATTATCGCCGAGGCAAGCTGCCCAATCGATCGCAATGTCATGTCACCCTGCTCCAAAACCCCATTGGCGATAAGCCGCAACATGCGACTCAATCACTCTGCTGCCTCTTCTTCTACGGTAGAAAGCCGCAAAATGATGGTCAAATGCGGAGATTTTCAGTCAGGGGATATTTCCAGCCAAATTGCAAGCCCTTGTGTGGGTTTCACGCAACCCCCGGGGCCAGCGTTCAAGCGGTCTCGGGAGCGAAATTCGGCGTTGCAAAGGCGATCCCGAAGTCAGCTCGCGGTGCGACATATTGGTGCGTAGGCTTCTCCGCTACCTCGACGATCGTCCATGCGTCCTTGTTCTCATACAGCGCATGAAGCAAAGCGGAGTTGAGACGATGCCCGCCGCGGTAGGAGCGGTAGAGGCCGAGGATCGGAGCGCCGGCAAGGGCCAGGTCGCCGACTGCATCGAGGGTCTTATGCCGCACGAACTCGTCCGGGTAGCGAAGGCCCTCCGGGTTCAGGATGCGGTCATCGCCTATCGCCACGGTGTTGTCCAGCGAAGAGCCGAGCGCGCGTCCCGCTGCCCAAAGCTGCTTCACGTCCTTCATGAAGCCGAAGGTCCGGGCGCGGCAGATTCTTTTGAACGATGCGGGCGTGACGTCAAGATCGAGACGTTGCCTGCCGATGAATTCCGATTTGAAGTCGATCTCGATATCGAGGCGGAAGCCGCCATAGGGGAAAATCTCGCCAGTGGAGTCGCCATCCCTCACTTGGACCGGGCGAAGCACTTTGATGTAACGGCGGGGCTCGTCCAAATCGCGCAGGCCTGTCTCTACGATAGCATCGGCGAACGGCTCGGCGCTTCCATCCATGATAGGCAGTTCGTTGCCATCGACTTCAATGCCGGCATTATCGACACCGAGGCCGCGCAGCGCGGCAAGCAAATGCTCGACTGTCGCGACGGTCGTACCGTCCGCCGCGCTTAGCACGGTGCAAAGAGTGAGATTGCTGACAGCGCGGAAGTCGCCGGGGACGTGACCGGCGCGCCCGCCGCCTTGAACGTAAAAATTATATCCCGTATTCGCCTCGGCAGGGTGGAGGATCAGCGAAACCTCGGCGCCGCTATGAACGCCAATGCCCTTCATGACAACTTCACGATCGACCGTGGTCTGCCTATTGGAATTGCTGCGAAAGTTCATTTTCGTCCGCCGCTTTTTTGTGCCACTGCGCCGTCCTTTGCCGAAGGACGCGCCCCCGCGTGAACTAATGCTGCCAAGCCTTAAGGCGATGCACGGTAGCTCACGCTACTCTTCTGGCCGGCTCACTGCCGGTTTCGCACTCGAAAACTCAACACCATCCGTTGACGGCAAACTAGCCGGGCGGGCGAGCCGGCTTCAAATCACGCTTTCTAACAGTCTGTTACGGAGCAGCTTCGGAATTGCAGAAATCCGAACGGGCATAGTTTGTCCACCGCTCCCTCGCATGCGCGGGGCGCGTCAGCCGGCCAAGTGCGCAGGGGCTTCGGCTAGGAGGCTGGCTTTTTGAAAAAGTCTGGAATATCAGCACCTTCGTCGGCCTGACGCAGCGCTGCCGGGTTATCCTCGCCTAACGCGCCCGCTTCTAGGTGAATGGGCTGACGGGCGGGAAACCCATTCCGATACCCGTTGAGCTCAGGCTCATGCGGCAGCTTTTCACGGGGGGGGCGTGTCTGCGGAGACACAGTTTTCTGTGCGGAATTAGCCGGGCCGGGCTTCGCCGAGCTCTTGTGCCTGCCAGCCATCCAGTCGAAAAATCCACGTTGTTTGGCCGAGGTTCGATTCGCGGAGGATTCCGCGCCGGCTGCACCCCCGTTGTGAAGCTCCGGAAAATCGTCATAAGTCAGCGGACGCTTGGGCGGCCTGACCGTTTTTGCAGGCTGCGCAGGCTCGAATTGCTGGGCTGGCGGCTGGGGCCGGGGCGCATAGCCCTCGTCCCCGGCAGGCTTTTTTCCCTTGGGCTCTACCACCACCCGCGGCGGGGCCTCGTGCCGGTTCTGGGGCTGCCGTGCGCCTCCCCCGTAGTCGCGCGGTGCGGCGCCGCCCCGAAATCGTCCTCCCGGCTCGTTTCCAACCGCGGACAACCGCTCGGCGAGCCGGGCTTCCCTGTTGTTGTCGTGGGAGTGCCCCTGACTATGGGGATTGGGTGCCGTTGTCTTTGCAAATATGGCGCCGGCGTCGATTCCTGTGGCGACGACAGAAACGCGGATCCGGTGCTGAAGCGTAGGATCGAACGTTGCCCCGACAATGATGTTCACATCGGGATTTTCATCTGGATCGACTTCGCGCCTAATGCGCGATGCGGCCTCCTCGACCTCGTAAAGCGTCATGTCGAAGCTGCCGGTGATGCTTACGAGCAGCCCCTTCGCCCCTCGCATGGTGATATTGCCGAGCAATGGATTTGTGATCGCAGCCTCGGCGGCCGCCAAGGCACGCTTTTCGCCTTCCGCCTCGCCGGTGCCCATAAGCGCCGTGCCCATGTTTTGCATGACGGTGCGAACGTCCGCAAAATCGAGGTTGATCAGCCCCTCTTTGACCATGAGGTCGGTTACGCAGCTGACGCCTGATTTCAGTACATCATCCGCGCGTAGGAAGGCGTCGGCGAAGGTGGTTTTTTCGCTCGCGACCAAAAACAAATTCTGATTCGGGATCACGATGAGCGTGTCGACGTGCCCGGCCAAGGCCGCGATTCCCGCCTCGGCGGTGCGCATCCGGCGCTGCCCTTCGAACTCAAACGGCTTCGTGACGACCGCCACGGTAAGCACGCCGAGTTCCTTTGCGGTACGCGCGATGACCGGCGCCGCGCCCGTACCTGTACCGCCCCCCATGCCAGCGGTGATAAAAAGGAGATGTACGCCGTCGAGATGAGAACGGATTTCCTCGAGAGCTTCCTCGGCGGCCGCCGCGCCGATTTCCGGCTTCGAGCCGGCGCCGAGGCCTTCGGTAAGGCCCACGCCCATTTGAATGACGCAGCCCGCACTCGACGCGGAAAGCGCTTGCGCGTCTGTATTCGCGACGATGAATTCAACGCCTTCAAGGCCGCTTTCGATCATATTGTTGACGGCGTTACCGCCCGCCCCGCCAACGCCAATGACGGTGATTCGCGGCCGCAACTCCGTCAAGCCTGGAAGTTGCAGGTTTATTCCCATGTCAGGCCTCGTCAGCTTCCTGTCCGGGCATTCGATCGCCCGCCTATGCCTGTCGCCAATCGCAGCGAGTGAAGCCCTTTAAAAGCTTCCACGCAGCCATTGGCCGATTCGAGACGCGTAGCTACTCTCTTTGGACGCAATTCCGGGTGCATACGGCATTTCGGCCGTGGACTGATGCCGGCTTGCATATAAACACCCCCCAACTAATGCGGCGAGTGCATTACCGGCGCTAAGACCGTTCAACGCAGTGGGCTTTGCCGTTCTGACCTCCGAGGCGAGGACGTGCGACGCAAGCTCGCGAATACCTGGAAGCAGGCTCCCTCCGCCGGCCAATACGGTGCCCCCCGATGGAACAGAATATCCAGCACCCTTTAACCGTTCATTAATGGCACGAAAAACCAGCGATGCATTCGATCGTATTAGGTGATTAAGCGCAAATTTAGAGATCGGCTCGCCAGTGTCTCCGCTCGGGACAGGCAAATCGATGTCGGCCTGGAGGCCGTCGAAAACGCTGCCGTAGCGGACTTTCGCACGTTCGGCCTCGAATTTCCTGAGGGAAAAAATCTGCGCAATTTGGTCCGTGATCTGTTGGCCGCCCGCGTTGATGCATTCCACAGCTAGGGGTACGCCTTGCGAGAACAGGGCATACCCGGTCGATTGCGCGCCCATGTCGATAACCAGCACCCCGGCGGTCCGTTCAAGCGAGTTCGTTACCGCCAAGGCCGCGGCTATAGGGCCCGCCACGAAGCCGCGTAATGTCAGCATGCTCCTTGACAGGCAGGCAGCGATCTGGCGCGCCCCCTTCTGGGGCATCGTTATCGCGATAACGTCCACCTCGCTTGCAGATGGTCCGCCGCTATCGGCGGGCATCAGCATTTCGTCTTCTCCAGGGGGAGAAGTGAACATGTGCAAAAGCTTATGCTGCACCGAGAGACATCGTTCCTCGACGGCGGCCGAAATCGCAAAGGCGTCCTCCTTCAAAATGGCCGGCCGGCCGGCTCCGGGCTTGGCCTCGAAGATTTGAGTGGTCAAGCCCTCGAATTGCCCGGTCACAACGACCTCTCCGGCGGTGATCCGCGCTTGCGCCTCCGCCTGAGCGACTGCCCGTCTCACACTCGTTTCCGCCGCCGCTAGATTGACGATACGGCCGCGGGAGAAGCCGGATGACCTTACGGTGGCGCTTCCCAGCACCGCTATATCCCTTGGGCCGACGTCCAAACCGAAGCGCGGCGCGTTGAGGCACGCAATGGCGCAAGCGACTTTTTGCGCTCCCAAATCGACAATTGTAACGATATCGTCTCGCGATTTGAACGGCCAAAGCCGCGACGGACCGCGCGAGGCTTGCCGCCGCGCACCCGTCATAAGGCTTTGCCCCTTCCGGGCGCAGGCAAAACTTGCGGCGACGCCGAAGTTAGCACTGCAATGGCCCTGTCACGGTTTGCCACGGTAGGCTCCAGCAATTGCAAGATCGTCCGGTTCGACAGACGTAAATCGATTGTTTCAAGCCCAAGCCCGGCAATCTTTGGGTTAGCGAGAAGCGAATCGAGATGCTCCAAAACTAACGGTGTGACCTTGCGCGGAAGTTTCAGCACCAGCCCCGAATTGAGCTTTACCCTCCAAAAACGTTCCGCGATCAGCTCAGCACTTTCGAAGCGATCTCTGATGGCTTCCCGGTCTTGAAATGCATCATCGAAGTTTGATGCCTGCAATGGTGCACCTTCTCCCGCAAAAAGAGGGAGCCGGCTAAATCGCCCTTCATCGTCCTGGCCGAGGAGGTGCCCTGCCCGGTCGATGACGTGAACTTTTTGGCCTGCATCGAGCCAGCGCGCAAAAGGCGTGCGTTCGTGAACGATCACTTCCAGCCGCGAGGGCAGAATGCGGCGGACTTCAGCCGATTCGATCCAACCGAGATTCAAAAGCCGGGCGCGCGCATCCGATGCATCGTAGAGGAGAGACGAGCCCATATATGGCAATTTGAGGCTCTCGCGCAGGGCCGCCTGCGGCGTATTTTGAAAGCCCGATAGAGCCAAATTTTCAAGCCGGAAGCCAGCGTCGAAAGCCGCCCGGTCCGCTAACGCACTGGCTTCCGAAATGAGCGGCTGCGCGGCGTCCGACAGAAAAAACGCATAGATCGCGGTCACCGCGAGAAACACCATGCTGAGAACGAAGCCGGCGCTGGCAGCCCGGTCCGCTTGGGTCTCAGCGAACGAAAACCACGAAATGGGAGACGCATGCCTCGCAAGCGAATGAGCTTTGCGGTCCGCGGCACTTTCGAAGTGGACGCTATCCTCAGCTAACGATCGCAAGAAGCATCCTCCACAATCCACCGTACAAGCGCACCGAACGCTAATCCAGCATGGGCTGCCAGCTCCGGGACCAGCGAGGTCGCAGTCATGCCCGGTTGCGTGTTGACCTCCAGGCAGACAAGTTCGCCAGTTCCTTCCGCGCGGTCGTCGAGCCTGAAGTCGGCCCGGCTGACGCCCCGGCATCCCAATGCGTTATGCGCAACGAGAGCCAGTTTCTGGATAAACTCGTAAATTTCCGGTGAAATTTGTGCCGGCAGAATGTGGCGCGAGCCTCCTTTTGCATACTTGGCTTCGTAATCGTAAAAGCCTAAGCCTTCCGCTGGTAAAATCTCAATAATGCCGAGCGGCTTGTCTCCTAAAACAGCGCAAGTGAGCTCGCGGCCGCCGATATAGCGCTCGACCAGCACATTGCCGTAGGACCAATCCGGCCGTGTCAGCTCTTGCGGCGGATGGGCATGATCCTCGCGCACGATGAACACGCCGACGCTCGAACCTTCCGTCACGGGTTTGACGACATAAGGCGGCGGCATGAGGTGCACGCGCGCCGCCTCGGCAGGCGTTGCGACAACGCTTTCAGCCACGGGCACACCGGCAGCTTTGAAGGCGGTTTTGGCGCGCGCCTTGTCCATGGCCAGCGCAGAGGCGAGAATGCCGGAATGGGTATAAGGTATCTGAAGCGTTTCGAGGATGCCTTGAATGCAGCCGTCCTCGCCGCCCCTGCCATGCAACGCGTTGAAACACGCATCGGGCCTAAGCGCGGCAAGCTTGCTCGCGACGTCCCGGCCCACGTCCATGCGCGTGACCCGGTAGCCAGCCTCTTCAAGGGCGCCCGCGCAAGCCGCACCGGAGTTCAGCGAAACCTCGCGCTCCGCCGACCAGCCTCCCATCAAAACCGCAACGTGATTGTACTTGCTTGTCATACTATCCCCGCTCGAACACATTATCAATCGTGCCAGCCCCCCGCGCGCGCTAGGGCACGGAGTCTCGCTGCACGGACACGCGATCTTAAAGGAGACAGCGTTTGTGACGATCCCATGTCATCGGCGCACGAGACGAAACCTAAGCAGGCATTCGCGGCTTGGCAACGAACGGACGGTGAGATTGAGCCGCTTCATTTCCGGCCGGAGAAGGCCGGTTGCATAAGTGGCGGTTCCCGAAAAATGCTGAAGCGGCGATGCGTGCTTTCCGATCTGATTGCGGACGATTCGCGAAAAGCTTCGGGCGGATTGGTGTATGTGCTGTCGTCGACAAAACGAGCGATCTTGGCTTGCGCCTCTTCCGTTTTGATCGCGCTCTTCGAGGTCCGCGACGGATGCGCCGGAATCATAGCCCTCGCCAGCGATCAGGGCGTCCGGCTGGACCCGGTCGAGCCGTAGTGCGGCCTACGTGACGTCGGGTTGTCGAATACATCGGCGACGGCGTGCGTGAGTGGACAATGACGTTCGGCGCGGACCACGCCACCGGCTGCGTGCGATAGCGGTAAATGATGGGGTCGACGAACAACCGATTGTCCGGCGCCGTTGCTCTGACATGGCCTTCGCGGCCGGGCTGCGTGTCCTCGGTCCTGCACCACCGATCGTTACGCAAAGCACAGAGAAAAATCCGTCGGCCTCCCAGTTGCCGGCTGCCCAAGAGTCGGGGAAAATCTGCTTTGGGAATCCCGCAGCTTGCGCATTCAGCAGCGATTGACCGTCATTTACGGCCCGTCGCTGCTTCACGGACTCGTTTCAACTTACGACGGGCACTAGCTTGACCGAGCCCTCCATCTGAAAAGTCTCGGTCAAACCGGGTCGGCAATTCCCTTGTTACCTATAACAAATCCAGGCCCCATGACGGTAAACGGCTGTGTGGCCCGTGTGTCGCAGGCACCACGCTTGATTTTGACCGCCCCAGATGCACCGGCCGGTCACCGAGCTACGATGGCGGTTCGGACCGCAGCCGCCTAACGCGAACGCCGGCGTAATC
>JBKQOR010000165.1:0-3908 GCA_052145435.1 Rhodomicrobium sp.
AGAAGGGAGACGTGCCGGACACTTTCGCAGACGTTAGCGAGCTCGTCGCTGCGGTGAACTACAAGCCCGCGACGCCCGTCGCAACCGGCGTTGCCCGCTTCGTCCAGTGGTATCGCGAATATTACCAAGTGTGAGGATACAGAGGCGGCTCCATTACGCCGGTAGCAGGTTAGTTTAATTCAGCCCCTTTTGCCAAGGCTAGCAGGTTGAAATCGGCTATGCTAAAGGCAGTGCTTGTTGAGCGTAGCAAGGCGGCTCCCGCCGCCCGTCTGCCGCAAAAAACGTCACTGGCATGCTGCCTTCGCATTCCGTACACCTCCTCCAAGGAGCACGTGAGTTTTGAGCTTAGTCAGGCGTGTATCTTTAGGCGCTGCCCAGCTTACGCTGAGCAATGTTATTGTACGCTTGTTGGCGCTGGTGGCCATGCCGGTGCTGACGCGCCTCCTGGATCCGAGTGCTTATGGCACAGCCGCTATTGCCACAACCTTGATCTCGCTGATTTCCGTTTTAGCACTTGCGGGTGCTGACGTTTCCTATATCCGTGCCTACCATGCGGAGAAGCCGCCCTCCGGGCAGCCGGTCGAAGCCCTTACTTGGCGTTACGCTATCGGCGCCTCGATTTTGGCGGCGATATTATCGGTGGCATGCTGGAGGTTCATTTCCGGCGCGCTAGCGCTGCCGAATTATGCCGGACCGCTGGTTGGCGCCGGCGTAATAGCGAGCGTCTGCATGGCAATGGCTTTGGCCCGGGCGCGATTGCGAGACCGTCACCGGGCGATGTCTGTAGCAACCGTTGCCTCTGGGTTCGGAGCGACCGGCATTGCCTTGGCCGTCGCGTATCTTGGACCGCGCGACGAACTTCCGCTCATACTATCGGGGATCGCAGTCTACCTCATTCCAGTGCTGGTCCTTGGCACACCGCCTTTAGCATCTCTGCTGAAATCGCCGGGGCTCAGCCTTTCAGAAAGCAAGCACATTCTTGGGATTGGCATGGCTGTGATTGTGACCAGTCCCGCCTATTGGGTTATGTCTTCGTCGGACCGCTGGTTTCTGGATTACTTCAAGGATCCTGCGACGGTCGGCGTTTACTCTATCAGCTATAGCGTTGCCATCGTTGGCATGACGTTCAATAGTGCGGTGTTAACAATTTGGACACCCGAGGCAAGCCGGCTTTTCGAAGCGCGCCCCTCTGACACGCAGCCTGAGCTGGGGCGTATCACCGAAGGCATGATCGCGGTGCTCGCTTGGGTTTGGCTAGCCGTAACAGCGGCTGGCGGCGATACGGTCCGGCTTCTCACCGCGCCACCGTTTCACTCTGGCACCATCATCATTCCATACATCGCCGCAGCTGTTTTCCTACACGGCATCATGCATCTTTCCAATACGGTCTACCTGCTCGAAAAGAGGGTCCACCACACTATTATTTGGTGGGTAGGGGGGGCGGCGCTGTGCTTTGTTCTCAATTTGCTCTTAGTTCCCCGGATCGGAATCATGGGAGCGGGATTGAGCCAGCTCTTCGCCTTTGCTATCACCGCCTTGGGACTTTCGATTGGAGCGCGGCGGATGCTGTTTCCTCATATAAATAAGACGCGGCTTGCCCTTGTCATCGCGACAGTCCTCGCGGCAGCGTTTTTTATGGCTCCAGCTTGGGCGGAAGCTCCGCTCGTAAGTCTGCTGCTTAAGCTTCCCGCCGGTTTGCTGGTTACTCTCATTATAATAAATTATTTCGGAACCACGAATGTCATCAATACCGTTTTGAAACGAGGCATTGCCTGACACCTAGAAAGCGAAGCGGGGGCATCTCGTGCGTGGACACTTTGACGCTGCATTCCTAACGTGCATTGCGACTCTTCTCGTGACCGTGGCCTTCGAATTCGGCCTCCAACCTAGCAGTCATCGCCACAGCCAATTCCGTTAGAGGCGTATGAGGACAGATCGATGAATCTTCTCTTTTTCATTTTCTCCCTGTCGGGCGGAGGAGCCGAGCGGGTTACCGTAAATCTCGCGAATTATTGGGCAGAAAAGGGGTGGAAGATCACGATAGTAACACTCGCGCCAATCACTGGCGATGCTTACGCGCTGCATCCTTCCATTTTACGTATTTCTTTGAATTTGACAGCTCCGAGCAGGAATATTATCGACGGGCTTTCACGGAATCTTAAACGCGTGAGAGCTCTGAGACGAGCACTGCTCGATATCAAACCTGATATTGCCATTGGCATGATGAGCAGCGCCTGCGTTACTCTGGCGTTAGCGGCACGCGGGTTGACCAATATTGTGCCAGCCGGATCGGTCCGCGTGCATCCCCCAAGCACACCCGCCAAAGCGATATGGAAGGGGATCGAGTCCGTTGCCTACGGGCAGCTTTCTGCCATTGTGGCCTTGACCCAGGTAACCGCGGCTTGGCTTACCGCCAATACAAACTCCCGGCGGGTCCATGTAATACCTAATCCTATCCAATGGCCCCTGCCGGATAGTGAGCCCAGGATAGCACCCGATGCGATATGCAAGGCCGGCAGGAAAATTCTCCTAGCCGTGGGCAGGCTTGATCCTCAAAAGGGCTTCGATTTGCTGATTGGTGCCTTCGCCAATCTCGCGCAACACCATCCGGATTGGGATTTGGCGATCGTTGGCGAAGGCACTGAGCGTCAGCGCTTACAGTCCGAAATTACCGCGAGAGGAATGTGCTCCCAGGTTTTCCTCCCCGGGTGGGCTGGAAATTTGGCTGACTGGTACGAGCGGGCGGACCTCTACGTCATGAGTTCGCGCTTTGAAGGGTTTCCAAATGCCTTGGCCGAAGCGATGGCGCACGGCCTGCCGGTGGTCAGTTTCGATTGCGATACTGGACCGCGAGACATTATTCGCGACGGACTAGACGGCTTCTTGGTCCCGCCTGAGAATATGCCCGCCTTGACGGAAACCTTAGACCGGCTGATGAATGATGGCGACTTGCGCCGCACGATTGCATTCGCCGCCAAAGAGGCGCGGGACCGGTTCTCGATGGAATCGGTCGCGCGCAGGTGGGAAAACATGTTTGACGAATTCTTGAGCGAGAAAGGTACGGCGGCAAGGCCGTCTGCGGTGAAGGTCCCGGAAAGATGTTAGCTCGACGCCGGCGCATTCTCTTTTTGATACCGACCCTTGCTGCCGGAGGAGCGGAGCGTGTTATCGTCACCTTGTTAAACCATTTGGATCGTCGCAAGTTTCAATTGACTTTGGCAGTGCTTGACACACGAAGAGCCGCATTCTTTGAAGAACTCCCCAGCGACATAGCGTTTCTGGACCTACAAAGCTCAAGAGTTAGATACGCTTTGCCGAAAATCATTCGTCTTATTTGGCAACGGCGCCCCGATGTCGTGTTCTCGACTTTGGGTCATCTCAATCTTGCTTTGTCTATCGTCAAGCCACTCCTGCCACGCAGGACGCGATACGTGGCTAGAGAAACGGTTACTGTGTCCGAGGACCTGCGAACGTTCAAGCGCGCGAAGCTCTGGGGCTGGGCATACAGGAATTTTTACCCGCGTTTCAATTACATCATCTGTCAATCGGCCGACATGCGCGACGATCTCGCTACGAATTATCGCATGCCGCTAAGCAAGCTTGCGCTGATAAACAATCCGGTGGACATGGAAAGAATATCTCTGCTCGCGGCCTCCCCGCTGGACACCGGCTTCGATTGCGATCCCCATTTTGAGAGTGAGGACGCCATCCATTTGGCCGCCGCCGGGCGCTTAGTCGAACAAAAAGGCTTCGATCTTCTCATCGAGGCTGTTGCACTTTCCGGATTGAAACAACTCAGGGTAACCGTACTCGGGGAAGGACCGCTGCGCGCGTCCTTAGAGCAGCTTGCGCATGAAAAAAAGGTCCGGCATCAGTTCCGGTTCGTCGGGCTTCAAAAGAACCCTTAT
>JBKQOR010000166.1:0-3847 GCA_052145435.1 Rhodomicrobium sp.
GACGCCTTCGGCGAAGGCCTCTTCGCCCATCTCCGTCGATTCCATCGTCAAATGTTGCAGCTTGCCGCGCGGATCGGTGAAACGAAGGTCGATAAACCTAATTTCCTCGTCCTTTATCTTTTTCACAACTTCGGTCGCGTTTGCCATTGTACTCCCTCGTGCAGTTAATTCGCGAGCTTGTTAAGACGGCGCGGACAGCGCCGGATAGACGGGATGCATATGTCCGGCGCTATGCTTTTGGCAAAAGCAGAACAGGCAGCTAGACTGCCTCAGCACCGGTTTCACCGGTCCGGATGCGGATTGCGTCTTCTACGTTGAGGATGAAGATTTTGCCATCGCCGATACGGCCCGTTCTAGCGGAATTGCGTATTGTTTCGACCGCTTTCTCCACCATGTCGTCCGGCAGCACAATCTCAATTTTCACCTTCGGTAAGAAATCGACAACATATTCCGCACCCCGGTAGAGCTCGGTGTGGCCCTTCTGGCGCCCGAAGCCCTTCGCTTCGGTAACGGTGATACCCTGCAGGCCAATATCCTGCAAAGCTTCCTTAACCTCATCGAGCTTAAACGGCTTTATGACCGCTTCAATTTTTTTCATAGCGAATCCTATCCTCCGGAACGGGGCGAATGGCAAGTTTAAAAGTAAGCACAGGCCATGCCAAACGTCTGGTGCCCGCCCTGCCGCGCTAAAATTAAATCAGGCTCCGGTTGTGCTAAAACTTTTGGCGTATTGCCGGTTATTTAGGCAAATGCTGCCGGTCACAATTGTGCTCCGGCGGCTGTCCGCTCCTTGCTTTTCTTTCCCCTTCAAGCAAATTTCGGCTACATTCGCACGGCATCCCGCGTTATGAACAACCGACGCAATCCGCTTGCATACAGGGCCCCCCTTGCTGGAACTCCTAACAGCCGAAGAAATGAGCCGAGCCGAGAAGCTAGCCGCCGATGCTGGCATTTCGACGCTGACGATGATGGAAAATGCCGGCCGCGCCGTCGCCGAAGAGGTTGTGCGGCGCTATCCGCGCGGCAGCCGCATTGCAGTGCTTTGCGGGCCAGGCAACAATGGCGGCGACGGCTTCGTTTCCGCACGCTATCTTCGGGAGCGGGGATATCATGTGCGGCTCGCCCTCCAGGGACGGCGGGAGGACTTGCCGCGCGATCCGAAAGAAATGGCTAGACGCTGGGACGAAGGGATCGAACCCATGTCCGTTCAGTTTCTGGACGGCGCCCAAATCGTTGTCGATGCCATTTATGGGACAGGTCTGCGCGACGACATGACCGGTATAGCGGCGCAGCTCGTCGAGGAGGTCACGGCGCGAGCGCTTCCCGTTGTCTCGATCGATATTCCCTCCGGCATCGATGCCACAAGAGGCACGGTTCACGGGGTAGCCTTCAAGGCTGCCTCGACGGTCACGTTTTTCCGGCGCAAGACCGGGCATGTCCTGCTTCCGGGGCGTCTTTATTGCGGCGACGTCCGTGCCGCCGACATCGGTATCCCGGCAACCGTGCTTGAGGATATCGCGCCGGGTTCGTTTGCGAACGACCCGGACTTTTGGCTTCGCTTCTTCCCGAAGCTCAAGGTCGACGCCCACAAATACGACCGGGGCCATGCCGTCGTCGTTTCGGGCCCGATGGAGAGGACAGGGGCCGCGCGTATCGCCGCGCGGACCGCGCTCCGGGCCGGCAGCGGGCTCGTGACGGTGGCGACGTCCAAGCCGGCTTTCTATATCAACGCTTCGCAGCTCACCGCGGTGATGGTCGAGCCCTATGAGGGGCCGGCTGGCTTATCGGAGATCCTCGCGGACACCCGCATCACGTCCGTTCTGATCGGGCCGGGCGCGGGTACCGACCCCGAAGTAAAGGACCTGGTTGCAAGTGTACTTGCAAGCCAAGCTACCGCAGTCCTCGACGCGGAAGCTTTAACCGCGTTCAGCGAGGCGCCGGCGGAACTCTTCGATCAAATCAAGGGGCGCTTGCCGGCATTGACGATCGTGACGCCCCATGAAGGTGAGTTCAAGCGCGTCTTTCCCGATCTTGCCGAAGAGCCTTCCAAGTTGGAGCGCGCGCGGCGGGCCGCCGGGATATCGGGGGCCGTCATCATCCTAAAGGGCCCGGATACTGTCGTCGCACATCCTGGAAGTCTTGCCGCCGTGAACGAGAATGCTCCGCCATGGCTTGCAACGGCGGGAAGCGGCGACGCGCTCGCTGGGCTTGTCACGGGCCTTGCCGCGCAAGGCATGGCCGCATTCGATGCGGCCGCGGCGGCGGTTTGGATTCACAGCGAGCTTGCACAGTCCTTTGGACCTGGATTGATAGCGGACGATCTTGCCGATCTGCTGCCTGGCGTGCTTCAGCGGCTGGATAAGCGCGGGAAGATTTACTCCTAACAGCCCGTGCGGGCGAGCCTCTGCCGCAAAGCCTCGCCCTCGGCATCCGTGCCCCCTTTGAGCTGCTCGCGAGCGGCCTCTGCCCCACACCCTCAACGCAGCTGGACCTATTTCCTTGATCGCGTGTTCGTGAACACGCACTGCCGCGCGCACTTCGCGGCGGCGCCATTTACTCAGTACCCGGATCTAAGGAGAAGTCTTTACCGATGAGAATTGCTCAAATCGCCCCCCTGGCGGAAAGCTGCCCGCCACGTTTTTACGGCGGCACCGAAAGAATCGTTTCCTACCTCACAGAGGAACTTGTGGAGCAAGGACATGAGGTAACGCTTTTCGCCAGCGGCGATTCGCAAACGCGCGCGGAACTCGTCCCTTGCACGGAAAGGGCGCTTAGAATGAACCCTTCGGTCAAAGACACGATCCCATACCACATGATTATGCTGGACCGCGTGCTCCGCCGCGCCGCCGAATTCGACGTCCTTCATTTTCACATCGATCTTCTGCAGTTTCCCTCGATCCAAGAGTTTGCCGGCAAGACCGTGACAACGTTGCACGGCCGCCTCGATCTGCCGGATTTGAAGCCGTTCTACACGGCCTTTCCGATGATGCCGCTCGCTTCGATATCCTATAGCCAGCGTTTGCCCATGCCTGCCGCTGTGAACTGGGCGGGGAACGTCTACCACGGGATACCTAAAAATCTGCTTGCGTATTCACCTCGCGCGGAAGGCGGCTACCTCGCGTTTCTCGGGCGCATCTCACCGGAAAAGCGTCCCGACCGCGCGATTGACATCGCATCGCGTGCAGGCTTGCCGCTGAAAATAGCCGCCAAAATCGACAAAACGGACGAAGCCTACTGGGCCGAGGTGGTCCAGCCCATGGTGAGGGCCAATCCGCTCGTGGAGTACATCGGTGAGATCGGCGAGCACGAGAAAGCGGAGTTTCTTGGCGGCGCACTCGCGCTTCTGTTTCCGATCGACTGGCCGGAGCCGTTCGGGCTCGTCATGATCGAAGCGATGGCTTGCGGCACACCCGTTGTCGCGTTTCCGTCCGGCTCGGTTTCGGAGGTCATTGATGAAGGCGAGACCGGGTTCGTTGCGGAAGGCATCGTCGAAGCGGTCGAGGCGGTCTGGCGTGCCAACAGGCTGGACCGGGCGAGAGTACGCGCGGGCTTCGAGCGCCGCTTCACGGTGGACCGGATGGCTAGCGCCTATATCGACATCTACCGCGGCCTGCCCGGCGTTGCCCGCAATGCGTTCCGCACCCAAAAGATGCATGGGCAGGAGAGCGCATTGCGGATCGTAGCGTCATAAGTGTCCGGCCTAGAACGGGCACTTATATGGCTTAGAACCTGACTCAAAAGCTACCTCCGCGCGAGTCTTCTGATTCCGAGCTGGATTGCGGCCAGCGAGACAAAGGCCGTAAGGGTCTCGGCGAGGTTTTCATAATCCTTGGCGAGGCGGCGATTC
>JBKQOR010000167.1:0-11785 GCA_052145435.1 Rhodomicrobium sp.
TGATCTCCGCGCCCGGCGCTTTCGCCGCCAGATCGGCCTCGAACCCCGCCTTGTCCTCCACCTCGACGCGGTCGAGCGACAAAATAATATCGCCCGTCTCGATCCCGGCTTTCCCGGCAGGCCCGCCTGCGTCAAGCCCCGTGACCTTCACGCCATGGGTCTTGGCCGCTTCTTCCGCCGAAAGATCCTCGACCGTTGCGCCGAGCCAGCCCTTGGCCTGCTCGTCTGCGCGCACCGCCCCGCTAAACGCAAAACACAAAAGAAGAATGGCAAGCGCACGCATCGCAAATCTCCCGAAGCAACTATCTGCCGCAGCCTACCACAACGCCGGACGCGGAAGAACCGCCAAGATCGGGGATGACGCGCAGGCGCGTTTCCGCGATGACATTTTGGGCCGCCGCTTCCGCGATGACAGTGTCGCCTATCCTGCACACAAAGCTATTTTCCGCCGCCGTGTTTCGGATTACTGTGAAGTTTCGCCTGCTTGGGCGACGAACGGCAATACATGCCGCGGCACCGCCTGCGTTCAAGCCTAACGGACTTGGGGAGGACCTATGACCTATCGCGCGCCGGTCGCGGACATCGCCTTCACACTCAACCACATCGCCGGACTCTCGAAGATCGTCGAGCGCGGGCTGTTCGAGGATTTGGACTGGGACACGGTCAGCGCGATTCTGGAAGAGGCGGCGCGCTTCGCCAATGAGGAGCTGGCGCCGTCGAACCGGGCATCCGACAGCCAAGGCGCGCGGCTCGTCAATGGCGAGGTGGTGATGCCGGACGGTGTCACGGAGGCCTACCGCAAATGGGTCGCCGCCGGCTGGGGCAGTTTACCGATCCCGAAGGAGCATGGCGGCCAGGGCCTGCCGCTCGCGCTGTCGATGGCCGTGACCGAGATGTGGAACGGCGCCAATATGTCGTTCGGCCTCAACCCGCTGCTGACGCAGGCGGGCGTGCACGCGATCATCGCGCATGGCACGCCGGAGTTGCAGCGGAAATATCTGCCGAAGCTCGTCACAGGCGAGTGGACGGGCTCGATGCAGCTGACCGAGCCGCATGCGGGCTCCGACCTGCGCTTCCTTAAAACGCGCGCTGTCCCGGTTGGCGACGGCACCTACAAGATCACCGGCACCAAGATCTTCATTACCTATGGCGAGCATCCCATGACGGATAACATTATCCACATGGTGCTGGCCCGGCTGCCCGATGCGCCTCCCGGAACCAAAGGCATCTCGCTGTTCCTGATCCCGAAATTCTTCGTGAATGAGGGCGGATCGCTAGGGCCCCGCAACGACGCGCATGCTGCCAAGCTCGAGCACAAGCTCGGCATTCACGGCAGCCCGACCGCCGTCATGAACTACGGCGATAAGGGCGGGGCCACCGGCTGGATGGTCGGCGAGCCCAATAAGGGTCTCTACGCCATGCTCACCATGATGATCGAGGCGCGCATCGGCGTCGGCGTCCAGGGCGTGGGAATTGCCGAGTGCGCCTTCCAGCAGGCGCTGGCCTACGCGCACGAGCGCAAGCAGGGCTCGAGCGATACGGGGGCGCCGGATGGTTCGGTGCCTATTTTCGAACACCCCGATGTCAAGCGGATGCTGCTCGGCATGAAGGTCAAGACCTCGGCGGCGCGCGCGATCTGCTATGCGACATCGGTGGCCATGGATATCGCGCATCGTTCGCCGGATGCAGACGAACGCAAGCGCGCTCATGCCGAAGCAGCGCTCTTGACGCCGGTTGCGAAAGCCTTCTCCACGGATATCGGCGTCGAGGTGGCCTCCGAGGGCATTCAGGTGCATGGCGGCATGGGCTACATCGAGGAGACGGGGGCTGCGCAATATTACCGCGACGCGCGCATCGCGCCGATCTACGAGGGCACCAACGGCATTCAGGCCATCGACCTCGTCACGCGCAAGCTGCCCTCCGCCGGCGGCGAGACCGTTCAAGCGTTCATCGCCGGGCTGAAAGAGACCGTGCGCGCGGTAAAGGCCTCGAACGAGCCTGCCTTCGCCCATATGGGCGAGCGCATCGAGGAGAGCGTTGCCGCCCTCGAAGAGACAAGCCATTGGCTCCAGCGCCAGCTTGCCCAGAACAAGGCCGCGGCCCTTGCGGGCGCCACGCCTTTCGGACGGCTTTTCGGATTGACTGCCGGCGGGAGCTACCTTGCGAAAGGCGCGCTGGCGGCAACTCGTGCCGGCGGCGCGGACGCCCAAGCGCATGCGATCGAGGCCCGGCACTTTGCCGAAAGCTTGATGGGCGAGACGGACGGTTTGAAACACGCGGTCACCCACGGATACGAAACCGTGATGGACGCCGATGCGGTGCTGGGAGCGCGATAGAAATGGGCCCGCACGTCGAGGTCTCGCAACAAGGCGCCGTCCAAACGTTAAGGCTCAACAGGCCGGAGAAAAAAAACGCGCTCACAGCCGGGATGTACCGGATGCTGACGGAAGCGCTCCGGGCCGCGGACGCGGCGGACAGCGCCGCAGTGACCGTAATCTTCGGCCAGCCCGGCATTTTCTGCGCCGGAAACGACGTGGCGGACTTCCTGGCCGCCGGCCAAGGCGGAGGCGCGCTCCACGAAAGCTTGGCTATTCTGCACGCGCTGGCGGAGCATGAAAAGCCGCTCATCGCCGCGGTAGACGGCCCTGCAGTCGGCATCGGTACCACGCTGATGTTCCATTGCGATCTCGTGTTCGCGAGCCCGCGCGCGCTGTTTCAAACGCCCTTCGTCAACCTTGGGCTCGTTCCCGAAGCGGCTTCGAGCCTGCTCGGACCGAGGCTGATGGGCCATGCGCGCGCTTTCGAGCTTCTCGTGATGGGAGAGCCGTTTACCGCGGACCATGCAAAGGAAGCTGGCCTCGTCAACCGCGTCGTACCACCGGAGGAACTGGAAGGCGCGGCACTCAAGGCGGCGGCGGCGCTCGCGGAGAAGCCGCGCGAAGCGGTGCGGCTCTCAAAGCGGCTGCTCAGGGGCGATCCGGCGCCTATCAAGAAGCGTATGGAGGAGGAAGGCGTTCTTTTCTTGGAGCGCATTAAATCGCAGGAGGCTATGGCCGCTTTTTCGGCGTTTCTACAAAAGGCACCAAAGGCGGCGAAGGAAAACTAAAAGCCCCCTCACCCCTGCCCCTCTCCCGCAAGGGGAGAGGGGAAAACACCTCTTCTTCCACCGGAGAAAAAGGCACGGCGTTGCAACGGGCAAGCCCTGCTCCCTCTCCCCTCGCGGGAGAGGGCTGGGGTGAGGGGGGCAATTAAAAAAGGAAAATCGGGAATGGCAACGCTCAACAAAAAGACTCTTTTCATCACCGGCGGAAGCCGTGGCATCGGCTTGGCAATTGCTCTGCGCGCGGCAAAAGACGGCGCGAACATTGCAATTGCAGCAAAAACCGGCGATCCGAACCCCAAATTGCCCGGAACGATCCACACCGCCGCCGCCGAGATCGAGCATGAGGGCGGGAAGGCGCTCCCCATACTTTGCGATATCCGTTTCGAAGACCAGGTGCAGGCGGCCGTGGAGCAAACGGTCAAGCATTTCGGCGGCATCGATATCTGCATCAACAATGCGAGTGCGATCAGCCTGACGCCTACGGCGCAGACCGACATGAAGCGCTACGATTTGATGCACCAAATCAACGGCCGCGGCACGTTCCTGACTTCGAAGCTGTGCATCCCGCATCTGCAGAAAGCGGAGAACCCGCACATCCTCATGCTTTCGCCGCCGCTCGATCTCAATCCCCGGTGGTTTGCGCCTCACGTCGCCTACACGATAGCCAAATACAATATGAGCCTCTGCGTGCTGGGCATGGCGGCGGAGCTGAAGCCGCAAGGTATTGCCGTGAACGCGCTTTGGCCGCGGACGACCATCGCCACCGCGGCCGTCGCAAACCTGCTCGGCGGCGACCGGCTGATGCGCGCGAGCCGCAAGGCGGATATTTTGGCCGATGCCGCTCATGTCATTCTCACCAAGCCTTCACGGGAGTTCACAGGCAAGTTTTGCATCGACGACACTCTGCTCTGGGAGAACGGAAAGCGTGACTTCGATCATTATCGCATAGACCCGAGTGAGGACCTGGCCCCAGACTTCTTCATTCCAGAGGACAGCAAGCCGCCGGTTTCCTTGAAAGCTCTGGTGAGCAAGCAAAGCGGTTGAGGCCGGTCCATGTCTACGCTGTATATAACTCACGATGCCTTCCTCGATCACGACACGGGCGATTGGCACCCTGAGCGGGCAGACCGGATGAGGACCATCGATAAAGCCCTGATGGACGAGCGATTTCAGAACCTGCATCATGTCGAAGCGCCCCGGGCGACGCGCGAGCAGATCGTGCGCGCGCACCGCGAACACTATTTCGACTCGATCGAGAAAAGCCGGCCGCGGCAGGACCTCATTTCGCTCGACGGCGGCGATACCATAATGTCGCCGGGCACCTGGGAAGCCGCGCTGCGCGCAGCCGGCGCCGGGATCCAAGCCGTGGACGAGGTGATGCAAGGCCTTGCCAAGAACGCCTTTTGCAGGGTGCGCCCGCCGGGACATCATGCCGAGATCGAAAGGGCGAATGGCTTCTGCCTATTCAATAACGTTGCAATCGCAGCGTTCCACGCCCAAGCGGCCTACGGAGCGGAACGGGTCGCTGTTGTGGATTTCGACGTCCATCACGGGAATGGCACGCAATCGATTTTTTGGTCCCATCCGTCGCTTCTTTATGCATCGACCCATCAGATGCCGCTGTTTCCAGGCACCGGGGGCCTGACGGAGCGCGGCGAGACCGGTAACATCGTCAATGCACCGCTCCGGGCAGGTGACGGCAGCGGGGAATTTCGCGAGGCCTACGAATCGGTCATTCTACCGGCGGTGCACCGGCACGCTCCGGACTTGATCGTCGTTTCGGCTGGGTTCGACGGCCACAGATCCGATCCGCTGGCCAACATCAACCTCGTTGAAGACGATTACGCCTGGGTGACACGAAAGTTGATAGAAGTGGCGCGGGAACGCTGCGGGGGCCGGCTGGTTTCAATGCTGGAGGGCGGCTACGACCTAACGGCGCTGAGCCGCTCGGTTGCAGTTCACGTGCAGGCGTTACTAGAAGCTTTTTAGGGAACGGTCATGCAAAGCAGTGCAATCAAGGAGCCCCCCGCGCCCCGGCAGGCGCGCAGCCCCTTCGCAGACATCAAGGGCATGAGTTTCGAAGTGGCGTTAAAGGAGCTTGAGCAGATCGTGACACGTCTCGAAAGGGGCGACGTCGACCTCGAGCAATCCATCGAAATCTACGAGCGTGGCGAAGCCTTGCGCGCTCATTGCGATCAGCTCTTGAAGCGCGCGGAGGCCAAAGTCGAGCGCATCGCACTCAATGCGCAAGGGGTACCTGCGGGAACCGCTGCGCTCGATCCTGGAACAAATGGAACGCCACCGGCTTGACGGCTGCTAGAGAACTTCACGCGCGGGTCCGAATCCTTCGTTCGGGAAGGAAAATGTGAGCATTTGTGCGCGCATATTTTTCTTGCAGTGTTGCCTTCGGGTGCCGGCAAAAGGCTTTTCCGCATTTGCGACAAAAAATTCGGTGTTCTGAAAGGCTGGGCCGCATAGGCTAGCTTTAGTGAATTCCGAAGGAAAGTGTTGAAGTGACCATCAGCAATCGTACCCCGCTTCTCGATACCATACGGTTTCCTGCAGACCTTCGAAAGCTCGATCAAGATCAACTTCGTCAGGTGGCTGACGAACTGCGATTTGAATTAATCGATGCGGTGTCGGTAACCGGAGGCCACCTAGGGGCAGGGTTGGGCGTCGTCGAGCTGACGGTCGCAATCCATTATCTCTTCAACACGCCTCACGACCGGCTGATCTGGGATGTCGGTCACCAAGCCTATCCTCACAAAATATTGACGGGACGCCGCGATCGCATCCGGACGCTGCGCCAGCCTGGGGGGCTGTCCGGTTTCACGAAGCGCTCGGAAAGCGAGTACGATATTTTCGGAGCCGGCCATTCCTCCACGTCGATCTCGGCAGGCCTCGGCATGGCGGTCGCCCGCGATCTCAAGGGCGAAGCCCAAGACCGTCATATCATCGCGGTGATCGGCGACGGCGCCATGAGCGCCGGCATGGCCTATGAGGCAATGAATAATGCAGGCGCGATGGACAAGCGCCTCATCATCATTTTGAACGACAACGATATGTCGATCGCCCCTCCCGTGGGCGCACTCTCGGCGTATCTCGCGCGCATAACCTCGTCGGACACCTATCTCAAGGTGCGCGATTTCGGCAAGGCGCTCGCTCAACAGCTCCCAAAGGTTTGGGAGAGGCGCGCAGCTCGCGCGGAGGAGTTCACGCGCCACCTCTTTACCGGCGGCTCGCTGTTCGAGGAACTCGGCATCTACTATATCGGCCCCATCGACGGGCATAATCTCGATCATCTTTTACCCGTACTTCGCAACGTCCGCGATGCGGATGTGGGGCCGGTTCTGATCCACTGCGTGACGCAAAAGGGCAAGGGTTACGCGCCCGCGGAGAACTCAGCCGACAAATATCACGGTGTGACCAAGTTCAACGTCGTCACAGGCGCGCAGGACAAAGGCAAGTCCGGTCCGCCGAGCTACACCAAAGTCTTCGCTCAAAGCCTTATCGAGGAAGCCAAGAAAGACGATAAGATCGTAGCCATCACAGCGGCCATGCCCTCGGGTACGGGGCTCGACCTCTTCGAAAAAGAATTCCCGGACCGTTGCTTCGACGTGGGCATCGCAGAGCAGCATGCCGTCACCTTCGCCGCCGGCCTCGCCGTCGAGGGGTTCAAGCCGTTTGCCGCCATCTACTCGACATTCCTGCAACGCGGCTACGACCAGCTCGTGCACGACGTCGCCGTACAGCATCTACCCGTCCGCTTCGCGCTGGACCGGGCCGGCCTCGTCGGCGCCGACGGCCCGACGCATGCCGGGGCGTTCGATCTCGCCTATCTCTGCTGCCTGCCCGATTTCGTCGTCATGGCGCCATCGGACGAGGTGGAGCTTAAGCACATGGTCGCGACCGCTGCTGCGATCGGCGACAGGCCGAGCGCGATCCGCTATCCGCGCGGCGAAGGCTTAGGCTTGGAGATGCCGGCAGAAGGCGTGCCCTTCGATATCGGTAAAGGCCGGATCGTGCGCGAAGGTTCTGCCGTTGCCATTCTATCGCTTGGGACCCGTCTTCATGAAAGCCTGAAGGCAGTAGAGAAGCTCGCAGCGATGGGGCTTCCGGCGACCGTGGCCGATGCACGGTTTGCGAAGCCGCTAGACCATGACCTCATCCGGCAGCTTGCCCGTCATCATGAGGTACTCGTGACCGTGGAGGAAGGCGCCTCCGGCGGGTTCGGCAGCCATGTCTTGGAGTTTCTGGCCCGCGACGGGCTGCTCGACCACGGGCTGAAGGTCCGGCCGCTCGTGCTTCCGGACAAATTCATGGACCATGGCAAGCCCGAAGCGATGCACGAGGCTGCCGGTCTCAATGCGAGCGGCATTGTCAACGCGGTTACGGCTGCACTCGGCATCTCCACGGTAGCCAGCCGGGACAGCCGCGCTTAACGCTGTGCATTCATCTACCGGCGATTTCTTCATCCGCACCTCGCGGGAATGACACGACAATTGTGGCCGGTAAATTCCTTCAGCGTAAGCCCTGAGGCGAGGGTTTCGACGATTGCGTTTAAGACCAGCCGGCCTCGGCTTGAGACGCTTACCCGGCTGCCTTCCCTTGACAGAAGGCCGTCGTTTTCAAGCTGGACCAACTCCGCGGGCGCGAGAGTGTATCCGGTTCGGGCCTCAAGCCGCGCAAGGTTCAGCCCCTCGCTGAGGCGCAGGCCCATGAGCACCGTCTCCGCGGCCTGTTCGAGGGCGCTCAGCTCGCAGCGTTCCGCGCGGCCATGGCCGCGCTCAAAAACCCGTGCGGCCCAGGCGGCGGGCTCCTTAACCGCCGCCGTTGCGATCTTCGCCTGCCCGGCCGCGATCCGCCCATGCGCGCCGGGGCCGGCGCCAACGTAATCGCCATAGCGCCAATAGGTGAGGTTGTGGCGGCTCTCTTGGCCCGGCGCGGCGTGGTTCGAAACCTCGTAGGCCGGCAGCCCCGCCGCCTCGCAGACCTCCTGCGTGAGATCGTAGAGGTCCGCCGCCAGTTCCGCAGCCGGGATGCGAAGCTTGCCGCGCTTGTGCAGCTCGAAGAAAGCCGTTTCGGGCTCGATGGTGAGCTGATAGAGCGAAAGATGCCCGCGCGCGAGGCCGAGCGCCGCGGTCAGCTCGGAGCGCCACTCCACCGGCGTTTGGCCGGGCCGCGCGTAGATCAGGTCGAAAGTGACGCGCTCGAATTGCCGGTGCGCGACGCCCAGCGCCTGCCGCGCCTCCGCGGCGGTATGGAGCCGGCCGAGAAAGCGCAACTCGCCGTCGTTCAGCGACTGAACGCCGAGCGAGACGCGATTGACACCCGCGGCGCGGTAGCCGGCAAAGCGGCCGGCCTCGACGCTTGAAGGGTTGCCTTCGAGCGTGATCTCGCAAGCCGGCTCCACGGGCCAAAGCGAAGCAACCGCGTCCAGCAGCGCCGCCACCGTTGCCGGCGCCATCAGCGAGGGCGTGCCGCCGCCGAAAAAGATGCTGGGGACGGGGCGGCCGGCCGTCAGGCCAGCGTAATGCCTAAGCTCCGCGATGGCCGCCTTGACAAATTCCTCCTCGCCGATGCTGCGCTTTGCGTAGGAGTTGAAGTCGCAATAGGGGCATTTCGACTGGCAGAACGGCCAATGGATGTAGACCGCGAGCGGCTCGCGCGCCGCGGCGCACGCGTCAGGCAGGCCCGGCGCCGGGATCGAGGATGGCGGTTTTGAAGGCTGCGAAAGCGTTGGCGCGGTGCGAAATGGCATGCTTTTGTGCGGGGTCCATCTCCCCGAAGGTCTGGGTGTAGCCGTCCGGCACGAAGATCGGGTCGTAGCCGAAGCCGCGTGTGCCGCGCGGCGGCCAGACGAGGCGGCCCGCGGCGGTGCCCTCGAAGAACTGGACCTGGCCCATCGCATTTGCAAGGCAGAGCACGCAAACGAACCTAGCGCGCCGCGTTGCGGGCGTGGTAGCGCCCTTGGCTTGCAGCTCTTCCTCGACCCGCGACATCGCCCGGTAAAAGTCGCGCGGCTCTCCAGCCCAGCGGGCGGAATGGATGCCAGGCGCGCCGCCGAGCGCATCGGCGGCAAGGCCGGAATCGTCGGCGAGCGCCGGCTTCCCCGCCGCGAAAGCCGTGATGACCGCCTTCAGCTGCGCGTTCTCCGCGAAGGTCTCGCCGGTTTCCTCGGGCTCGGGCACGCCGGCCTCGCCCGAGGACAAGACCGCGATGCCGAAGGGCGCGAGAAGATCGCGGAACTCGCGCAGCTTGCCCTGATTGTGCGTCGCAACCACGAGGGTATCGCCGCGCTTGAGGCGCAAAGTCATCGCCGGCGTTGCCTCACAAAACCGTCAGCTTTTGCAGATTGACGAGCTCGGCAATCCCTTTTTTGGCGAGTTCCGTCAGCTCCGCCATGCGCTCCTCGGAGAACGCGGCCTTCTCGGCGGTCGCCTGGACCTCGACGATCAGCCCCTTGCCAGTGAACACGAAATTCGCGTCCGCCTCCGCCTCGGAATCCTCGGCATAATCGAGGTCGAGCACCGTCTGGCCTTTATGGATCCCGCAAGAGACCGCGGCGACCTGGTCCTTCAACACGCCATCCTTGATCATGTCGCGGGCGCGCATCCATTGGAAGCAATCGTGGAGCGCGATCCAGGCGCCGGTGATCGAGGCGGTGCGCGTGCCGCCATCGGCTTGCAGCACATCGCAGTCCACCACGATCTGCCGCTCGCCGAGCGCCGGCAGGTCGACGACGGCGCGCAGCGCGCGGCCGATGAGGCGTTGAATTTCTTGACTGCGCCCCGATTGATGGCCGGAGGACGCCTCCCGGCGCGTGCGCTCCGTGGTGGCGCGCGGCAGCATGCCGTATTCGGCCGTGATCCAGCCGCGGCCTTGCCCCTTCAGCCATGGCGGAATGCGCTCCTCGACGCTCGCGGTGCAAAGCACATGTGTATTGCCGAATTTGATGAGGCACGAGCCTTCCGCGTGCAGCGAGAAAGCGCGCTGGAAGCTGACAGGGCGCAGATCGCCCGGGAGCCGTTTGGAGGGACGCATGGAAACCTTGAGCGTTAACGGGGCATGCGGAGCCGGCAAAACCGCCGGTTGCGCCAGGAGTGGCTGGCACACTAGGCTAGAGACGCTCAGCGATCAACGATTTTGCGCCGGCCGGGTGCGGTCGAACGACGCGCGTTCAAGGGCGGGATAGCGAAGGGCGAGCGTCGCTGGGCGCGCCGCGTAAAAAACGGTGGACGAGGCCCAAAAGCCGCGGCAGGCGGCCGCCATCTGAAACCCATTACGTTTTCAGACATTTGGGGCACGCAAGATCGCTTCCGGCTTTGAGGGTATAAGCAGACATCGACTTCGATTAGCCTGTCAGTTCTGACTTTTCGTTCGATTGAAGCACCTGCCGCACATGTGAAATGTATGGACACGTTATTGCACAGACACTTCCCGCTGCCGCAACCCCTTCTTGGCAAACTCAGCGGATTCTTCTGGCGAATCTTCCATTATATGAAAATCTAATTGCTTTTCGACGTGAAAATATTGCGTCGAGCCACCCTCGAGAATGAGATTTTGCTTAAGCAGTGGACCAGATGAAAAGCTCATATCCAGTGACAGGACATGCTCGCCGGCAGGGGCCTTTACCGTCAAATAGTCGCCGTTTGTGATTGCGCCAATGCGTTTTCCGTCCAGAAATACGGGCGAATCCGTACTAAGTTTGTCGAGGAAGCCAAAGTCGAGCCCGCTTTTTGGCCAATAAAAATAAATTGTTCCCGTTCCGCTTGGTACCTTCGGACCAGTCGAAAGCAACGCTAGAGCCGTAGCGGCGTTAAGTTCGCTGGTGTATATATTGAGCCCTTTATCGATGACTTGGAAATAGAGCGGTTTTTGCGCGGAAACATCGATCTGGGACTCGTACTTTTTTGATAAATTATCGAGATAACCGTTCTTCTGCTTCACTACGAGTTTGTGCGGGCCGTTCGGAACGCTAACAGTCAATGGCGCATCGAAATCGACCGTACCAACGACGGCCGTGTCAATCTGCACTTCGATCTTGGAGTGGAACGCACGGCCAAGGAAGGTGTCATCGCGGGGCCACAAAATGGTGACTTGTCCTGTTGGGCTCTCAACAGCGCTTGCCTGTTTCTTGTCCTTTGCGCACGGGCAATCGCACTTTGGCGCGGAGTTCGTGCCATAAGCGTGAAGAGCGAAAAGAAGGCTGATGGCCACAAGGAGACGATTGGAAAAGGCTTTGCCTATCCGAACAAGCTGTTTCATCATGCCGAAGAGCTCCGTTGCCGAACTCGAAGAACACTGCTTTAAAAGATCAGTACTTCTTACACAAGATCAGATTCAAAGGTTTTCAAGCGACCCGAAAATGCGTTCCCAGGTCTTGGCGCAGAAGTAGCCCGTTCCGCCACACGCTTCAAGCGCCTGCTTGGCCACCACTTCCTTCAAGCTTTCCTCACGCCGAAGCGCCTTTACCGCATTTGTGGTGGCGGCCCTGACGGCGTCACCAGCCAGCCGCTTGTTGCCGGCTCTCAAGGACTCCTTCGACCAGCTGTAGTGTAAGCGGTGCTCCGGCACCCTTGCTGGCTCCGCTTGACGTGGCTTACGCCGCAATTTTGATTTCGGGTGCGATGGCGGGCTTGGCGTAGGCCTGCGACCAGGGCAAGAGTTCGCCGATGCGCG